>DASZZO010000001.1:0-2226 GCA_035544915.1 Gemmatimonadaceae bacterium
GCCGCTCGAGTTCGTCGGTCAGGGCCTCTACATAATACGATCCGGCGAGCGGGTCACTGGTGTTCGGCACGCCGGTCTCGTAGGCGAGAATTTGCTGGGTGCGCAGCGCGAGAGTGGCGGCGGCACTGGTCGGGAGCGCGAGGGCTTCGTCGTAGCCGTTGGTGTGCAACGATTGTGTGCCCCCCAGAGTTGCGGCCAGCGCCTGCATCGCCACGCGAACGACGTTGTTGAGCGGCTGTTGCGCTGTGAGCGTAACGCCCCCGGTCTGCGTGTGGAAGCGCAGCTTGCACACCGCCTCATTGGCCCCGAATCGTACGCGCATTACGCGCGCCCAGATGCGGCGAGCGGCGCGGAATTTCGCCACTTCCTCGAACAGATCGTTGTGGCAGGCGAAGAAAAACGAGAGCCGCGGTCCGAACGCGTGCAGGTCGAGGCCGGCGTCGAGCGCACACTGCACGTACGCAAGACCGTTCGCAAAGGTGAACGCGAGCTCCTGCACCGCGGTCGCGCCCGCCTCACGCATGTGATAGCCGCTGATCGAGATCGGATTCCAGTTGGGGACCTCGGCCGCGCAAAAGCGGAAGGTTTCGGCAATGAGTGCGAGCGACGGTCCGGGCGGATAGACATAGGTCCCGCGTGCGACGTACTCCTTGAGAATGTCGTTCTGGATGGTGCCGCTCAGCTTGTCGCGTGTCACGCCTCGCTCGTCGGCCACCACGATGTACATGGCGAGCAGCGTCGAGGCGGTGGCGTTGATGGTCATCGAGGTCGAGACGCGGTCGAGCGGCACGTCTTCGAGCAGCGTCGCGAGATCCTCGACCGAGTCGATCGCGACGCCGACGCGTCCGACCTCGCCCTCTGCGCGAGGCGAGTCGGAATCAATGCCCATCTGTGTCGGAAGATCGAAGGCAACCGAAAGTCCGGTCTGCCCCGCCGCGAGGAGATGCTTGAATCGCGCATTGGTCTCCTGCGCCGTTCCGAAACCGGCGTACTGGCGCATGGTCCAGAGACGGCCGCGGTACATCGAAGGCTGCACGCCACGCGTGAACGGAAAGGCGCCCGGATCTCCGAGATCGCGGTCGTAATCAACGGGTGCGTCAGCCGGCCGATAGACCGGAGCCAGTGGAATCCCCGACGGGCTGAGACGCTCGCTCATTGCGCCTGGCCGAGCACCTCACGCGCGATTTCGACGTCTCCCTTGCTGCCCACATAGATCGGTGTGCGCTGGTGCAGCTCCTTGGGCTGCACGTCGAGCAGGCGCTTCGAGCCGTCGAACGCCGCACCGCCGGCCTGTTCACAGATGAATGCAAGCGGATTGCACTCGTACAGCAACCGTAACTTGCCTGACGGGTTCTTTGCATTGGGCGGGTAGGCGAAGATTCCGCCGCCGAGGAGGTTGCGATGGAAGTCGGCGACCATGGACCCGACGTACCGCACGTTCATCGCCTCACGCTTCCCGTCGAGGCCGCGATACCGGCGCATCAACGCGCGCACGGGCTCCGCCCAGTGCTGCTCGTACGCATCGTTCACGGAGAGGTACCGGCCGTGCTCGGGAATCCGAATGTCCGGATGCGAGAGGAGGAATTCCCCAAGGAGCGGATCGAGCGTGAACCCGTGCGCCCCCTGTCCCGTGCTGTATACGAGCATGGTACTGGAACCGTAGATCACGTAGCCGGCCGCAACCTGCTTCACCCCCGGCTGCAGCATGTCGCTCAGCAGGCAAAGTGCGCCTTCCGAGACCTTTTTCAGGACGGAGAAGATCGTTCCGACCGGCACATTCACGTCGATGTTCGAGGAGCCGTCGAGCGGGTCGAAGAGCAGCGCGTAAGCGCCGGTCTTGAATTGGGGCGGAATCGGGATGATGTCCGCCTCTTCCTCCGATGCCATCGCGCACAGCCGGCCGGAGTGATCCATCGCCTTGATGATGATCTCGTTGGCGAACAGGTCCAGGCGCTGCTGAATCTCACCCTGCACGTTCTCGCTTTCGGCGGCGCCCAGAATGTCGGCCAGGCCGGCGCGACGCACTTTGCTCGCGATCATCTTGGCTGCGAGCGCGAGATCATAGAGAATGCCGGAGAGTTCGCCGGTGGCCGCGGGGTGCAGGCTCTCCTGCTCGATGATGTAGCGCTCGATCGTCACGACGGAAGTCGCGGTGTGTCGGACCACGCTGCATTCCTGGTTCGGGGGATTCCCGCGCCGCACGTGCCGGAAAGCTGCCCTGCGCGC
>DASZZO010000002.1:0-4913 GCA_035544915.1 Gemmatimonadaceae bacterium
TTCGCCATACAATTGATTTGCGAACGCGGGACACGGAAGCCGGTGCAATGCCGGCGCGGCCCCGCCACTGTAACGGGCGAACACCAGCAGCAACGCCTCACTCGAAAACGCCACTGACTGAAGAGTCGGGAAGGCGAGCGAGGCAGCCCGGAGCCAGGAGACGACCCGCGTTCGCGCCACGTTCACAGTACCTCGGGGGAGGGCTGGTGGCGTCCGGTGCGTGAGCGCGGGCCCGTTGCCGCCAGATCGCACTGAGCGTTACGGGCTTTTTCCCCATGAGGAAGGAGCCCGTTCTGTTTTTCTCACCGATTCGCCTGCGCCGGTCGGTCGCCTGCCTCACCTGCGCCCTGGTCGCCTCCGCGTGTGACCGCACCCGCACGCCGCGCGCCACCGCCCTCGAGCTGGACGACTTCGCCGACACCGTGCGGACCGACACCCGCGCCCTGCGCATCGTCTCGCTCAGTCCCGTGACGACCGAGATTCTCTTCGCGCTCGGGGCAGGGAACCGCGTGGTCGGCCGCACACACTGGGATCTCTACCCGGATGCGGCACGCGCCGTGACCGATGTCGGCAACGGGATGCAGCCGAATGTCGAGGCCGTGCTCGGGCTGCGGCCGGATCTGGTCGTGCTCTATGCAAGCAACGCGAATCGCGGGGCGGCGAAACAGCTGCACACAGCCGGTATCGCCACGCTGGCCGTACGGATGGACCACATCGCCGATTTTCGCAGGACCGTGATCCTTCTCGCGCGCGCGATTGGCGATACGCCGGCCGGCAACCGGCTCGCCGACTCGGTGGAGCGCTCCGTGGGCGCCGTCCGCGCGCGGCCCCGGCCCGCGGTGCCGCCGACCGTCTTCTGGTTCATCTGGGAATCGCCGCTCTACACCATCGGCCGCAACAGTTTCATGTCCGAACTCGTCGAGGTTGCGGGCGCGCGGAACATCTTCGCTGATCTCGACGCCGTGTCGCCGCAGGTCACGAGGGAGGAGATCGTGAAGCGCAATCCCGATTTCATTCTCACCGGGCCGGAGAATGCGCCCAAACTCCGGGCGAGCCCGGCCTGGCAGGCGGTACCCGCGGTACGAGCGGGTCGGATTCTGGTTGTAGACACGACTCTCGTGGGCCGGCCGGGCGTGCGACTCGGAGAAGCCGCTCGGCACCTCCGCGCACTCGTTCTCCACGACACGCTCCGATGAGGCCACGCGTCTGGTTCGTGCTCGTCTGCGGAGTGTTGCTCGCCGCGCTGGCCGGCCTCGCACTCGGCCCCGTGCGCCTGTCCCCGGCGGACGCATGGGCGGCGCTCTGGGGCGCGGGCGATACGAATGCCGTGGCGATTGTGCGCACGCTGCGCCTTCCACGCATCGCACTCGGGCTCGTCGTCGGCGCCGGGCTCGGCATGAGCGGCGCGGCATTGCAGGCCACGCTCCGCAACGCGCTTGCCGAGCCATATCTCCTGGGCGTGTCAGGTGGAGCGGCGGTGGGCGCGGTGCTCGGCGTCACGCTGCACCTCACGGCATCCTGGGTACAGCCGCTCGCGGCGTTCATCGGCGCGGCTGCGTCAGTCACGCTCGTGCTCCTCGTGGCGCGCGCAGCCGGCGCGCGCGGTGATCCGCGGGTGCTCCTGATGGCGGGGGTGGTAGTGGGAGCGTTCGCCAATGCCGCCATCATGGTATTGCTGGCGGGCGCTCCCGACGAAACCGTTCGCGGTGCGATCTGGTGGATGATGGGCTCGCTCGGCGATGCCACATGGACCGGAACGCGATGGGTTGCGCTCTACGTGGGTGCGGGCGGCGCACTGGTCCTGGCCATGGCACGGGAGATCGAGCTGCTCTCGCTCGGTGAGGATCCTGCGGCGGCGCTCGGCGTCGAGGTCGAACGCGCGACGCGCCGCGTGTATCTCATTGCATCCCTCCTCGCGGCAGTCACGGTGGCCGGCGCCGGACTCGTCGGTTTCGTCGGGCTGATGGTGCCGGCCATCGTGCGCGCGCTCGGTGCACGCACGGTGCGCTCGACGATCGCGGGAGCGGCGATCGCGGGCGGTGCGCTGGTGGTGGCGGCCGACGTGATGGCGCGCGTGATTGCGTCGCCGGCCGAGCTGCCACTGGGTGCCGTGACGGCGCTCATCGGCGTGCCCTTCTTCCTCGTGCGGCTCCGGAGAATGGCGTGATGATTCTCTTCGACGACGTCGTCCTTCGCTACCCGCGGGCGCCGGAGCCCGCCGTGCGCGGCGTGACGCTCGATGTCTCGCGCGGTACGCTCACGGCCATCGTCGGCCCGAATGGCAGCGGAAAGAGCACGCTCGTTCGCGCCCTGCTCGGGAGACTCGTGCCGGAGCGCGGGCGGATCGTCCTCGATGGCGTGCCGCTCGAGACACTGGCGCGACGGGACGTGGCCCGGCGCGTTGCCATCGTGCCGCAACGCGAGGAACCGGTCTTCCCGCTTCTGGTGCGCGACTTCATCGCGCTGGGGCGGTTCGCTTTCGGCGGCGTCTGGAGCAGCGAAACGGCGGACGATCGTGTGGCGGTGGAGCGGGCCGCGGAGCGCGCCGGCGCCGCACCCTACCTCGCGCGGCGCACCGACGAGCTGTCCGGCGGCGAGTGGCAGCGCGTTCGCATCGCGCGGGCCCTCTCCCAGAGTGGGGACGCACTCGTTCTCGATGAACCCACGGCGTTTCTCGACATCGGGCATGAGATGGGTGTGTTCGAGTTGCTGGACACGCTCGCGCGCGAGGGTCGTGCGGTCTTGCTGGTGAGCCACCAGCTCAATCTCGTCGCGCGCTTCGCTACGAGGATCGTCCTGCTACACAGGGGCGCGCTCGCCGCAATCGGCGCGCCCGAGGATGTGATGCGCGGCGACCAGCTCGAGCGCGTGTACGAATGGCCTATTGTGATTTCGCGCGACCCGGCTGTGGGCGCTCCCGTTCTCGTCCCGCTCCGCGGCCGCGCTCCCCGTTAACCACAACCTGGACAAGGCAACACTCATGACACGCCGCGCACGCCGTCCCATGACTCTCGCCCTTGTACTTGCCGCCGTACTTCCGCACACCGCTGCGCTGGCACAGGCGCAGCCCGGCGCTCAACGACCATTGCCGCGCGACACCCTGCCGGCGGTCATGGTGACCGCGACACGCGTTGCGATGGCCACTGCCGCGCCCATCGCGACCACGACGGTGCTGCGCGGAGACGCGCTTCGCGCGGCGGGGATCACGCGTGTGCTCGACGCGCTGCGCCTCGTTTCCGGCGCTGCCGTCGTCGCGAGCGGTGCCGTGGGCTCACAGACGTCGCTGTTTCTCCGGGGGGGCAACAGCAACTACGTGCGCGTGCTCGTGGATGGGGTTCCGCTCAACGATGCCGGGGGCGCCTTTGACTTCGCGACGCTAACCACTGACAACGTCGACCGCATCGAGATTGTGCGTGGGCCAGCGAGCGTGCTCTATGGCTCCGATGCCGTGACGGGGGTGGTGCAGATCTTCACCAAGCAGGGCAGTGGACCGCTGGCGGCGCGCGTGCTGGCGGGCCGTGGGTCCTACGGCGCGAGTCGCACCGAGCTGGGGACGTCGGGCGGAAATACGCACGCCGGCTTTACGCTGGGTGGCTCACGTTCCGCGACGGACGGGATTCTCGCATTCAACAATCAGTTCGCCAACGACGTGCTGAGCGCGTCCGCGCGATTCGGCAGCGACGCGGGCACCGATGTACAACTCGCCGGCCGGTGGTCGAGCTCCTCGTACCACTATCCCACCGACTACACCGGTGCAGTGGTCGACCACACCTCAGAACAGACCGAGCATCGGCTCGTGCTGAGTGTCGACGGCGGCCAGCGCCTGGGCAGTGCCGCCGAGGTGCGTGTCCTGCTGGCTTCGAGCGAGTTTCTCCCTCGCACAAATGATCCACCGGACGGACCCGCCGACACGATCGGCTCGTATGGATTCTTCTCGCGTGGTGTCCGAACGCATCGTAGTGCAGACACGCGCCTCAACGTTCACTACGCACCGCGAGGTATCCTGACGACCGGCGTCGACCTCGCGACAGATCGCGAGCGCAGCTCGTCGTTGTCACTCAGCCAGTTCGGCAACAGCGCCGGCGGGTTCGAAGCCGAGCGGCACAACACGGGCTGGTATGCACAGGTAGTGGGCGACGCGAGCGACCGCGTGAGCTACTCGCTCGGCGCCCGCCTCGACCGCAACAGCGCCTTTGGAAGCTTCCCGACGGTGCGCGCAAACCTCGGCTGGGCGCCCATGCATACGACGCGCCTCCGTGCCTCCGCTGGCAGCGCGTTCAAGGCGCCGAGCTTTTTCGAGAACTTCGCGACGGGCTTCGTGACGGGTAATCCGCTGCTGCGCCCGGAGCGCTCGCGCAGCGCCGAGCTGGGCATCGAGCAGATTCTCGCTGAGGGTACCCTCTCGCTGAAAGCCACTGGGTACGTACAGCGGTTTCGCGACGTGATTCAGTACACCGGCACGCCGCCGTCGCGCGGCGCCCCAAATTATTTCAATGTCGCTGCGGCAGACGCGAACGGCCTCGAGTTGGAGGCGGAATACCGGCCGCTCGAAGACTTCACACTGGCTGCGGCGTATACCTGGACCGGCACGCGCACGACCGACGCGGGGTTCGACAAAGGCAGCGGCGCGCTCTATGTAGTGGGACAGCGCCTGATCCGCAGGCCGCCGCACACGGCCCTCCTGTCGATTGCGCGATCGTACGCGGGCGGAGGGCACGTGCAGGTCGTCGCGACGCGCATCGGCGAGCGGGACGATCGTGACTTCACGACATTCCCCGCGCGGGCGCTCGTGCTGCCGGCCTACACCAGGGTCGATTTCTCCTTTGACCTGCCCGTCGTCGGCAGCATCGCACGCGGTCTGGCCGTCACCGGACGGGCAGACAACCTGTTCGGGGCGAAGTACGAGGAGATCG
>DASZZO010000003.1:0-19178 GCA_035544915.1 Gemmatimonadaceae bacterium
CTGCCGGCCGATCGCTGGAGCAGCGCGCTGGACTTTGCCAACGCACTCGAAGGTCGCGGCGGCGCGGCGCGGAATTCCGCGCCGGCAATGGCACGCCGGCGCACACGGGCATCCGCGTGGAGTCTCGCGTCACCGCTGCCGTGGGCCATCGCATTCGGCGTCGCCAGCGCGGCCGCCGTACTCGCCGCCGCATGGGGATGGCGCCGCCTCCCCGCCGCGGCACAGCAGCCGGGCGTACGCTTCACCTTGCAGACCGCCGCAGGTTCCGGTCTGGCATTTCCGTATTTCGGCGCTGCGACTACTGTGGCGATCTCGCCCGACGGGCGAATGGTGGTGTATTCGGCAACCGGCGGCGCTTCCGGAAACCAGCTCTACCTGCAGTCACTCGGCGAGCTTCGTCCGCGGCTCCTGCCGGGAACGGAAGGGGCGCGATTCCCCGAGTTCTCGCCCGACGGACGGTGGCTCGCGTATGTCTCCAACGACCAGAAGCTCAGGAAGACTCCCGTCGAGGGAGGCGCGTCCACGACCCTCTGCGACGTCGGCTACCCGAACGGACTGACCTGGCTCTCCAACGGGAGCATCGTGTCCGGCAAGCTCGCGGTGTCTGCCGCGCACGGCCTCTGGCGCGTGCCCGCCACTGGAGGCGAACCGCAACGTTTCTCCTCAGTCGACAGTGCGAGAGGTGAGCGGGTACAATGGTTCCCCCGATCCGCGAATGCCGGGCAGCTGGTCTTCTACACGAGCGGCACGGCGGGCGTGGCTGACACGCACATCGGTGTGGCGCGGGCCGAGACGGGTGAGTCCACCCAGCTGACGAACCTTTTGGGCAGTTTCGCGCTCGGCCTCGTGAACGGCTACCTGCTCTATGTTCGCAATGACGGCACGTTGATGGCCGCGCCGTTTGACACACGCTCGCTCCGTGCCGGACCGCCCATCCCGATTGCGGACAGCGTGGCGGTCGCGCTCAATGTCGCCGCCGCCGCGCTCTCCGCCAGCGGATCGCTGGCCTACGTCCGGGGTGGCGGCGTGACCGAAGTGGTGACGGTGGACGAACGCGGCGAGGCCCGCCTTTTGCTCGATGAGAGGCGAGCGTATGCCCATCCCCGGATGTCGCCGGATGGCCGCAAGATCGCGTTCGACGTGGCGAGCTCGCAGGGTTCGGATATCTGGCTGTACGACTTGACGTCGCGGACGCTTGAACGATTGAGCTCGGAGGGCGTCAGCGACCGTCCCGAGTGGACGCCAGACGGAAAGCGCCTGCTGTACTCGTCAATCCAAAAAGACAAAAAGCCGCAGTACTACGCTCTCTGGTGGCAGGCAGCTGACGGCAGCGCGCCTGCGGAGTTGCTGTACGCGGCCGCCGAGAATATTCGCGAAGGCATGGTGGCGCCGGACGGCCGGTCCCTCGTGTACCGCGAGGACTCGCGACATACCAATCGCGACGTCTACCTCCTTCCCCTCGTAGGCGAGCGCACGCCGCAGCCCCTCCTCACGAGTCCCTACGACGAACTCATGCCTCGCATCTCGCCCGACGGAAAGTGGCTAGTCTATGTCTCGGACGAGTCGGGACAGTACGAGGTGTACGTGCGCCCGTTTCCGGGTTCGGGCGGGCGCACGCTCATCTCAGCCGGTGGCGGGATGGAGCCGCTCTGGGCGCCCGACGGCCGGCGCATCTTCTACCGAACCGGCCGCCAATTCGTCGCCGCGTCGATCTCGGCCTCTCCCGCATTCGCAGTGACGGGACACAAGATACTGTTCGAGGGAAACTACCAGGGGCATCAATACCACCCCAACTACGATGTCACGCATGACGGGAAGAGTTTTATCATGCTCAGGCCCGCCGGTGACGAGCGGCAGCTCGTGGTCGTGCTGAACTGGCTCGCGGACCTTCGAGAGCGCACGAGCGGGAAGCGCTGAGCATGGAGCCGCGCGGCACAGTTGGATGTCGACGCCACCTTGCACGCGAGGCAATGCTCGGCGACCGTTCGATGTGAGTGGAGACCGGGCGATGACGCTTTCACGACGAGCCCCGATTACGATGGACGACATGGGAACCATCAGGACGAGCGTGCGCGTGGCGCACGCGGCGCGCCCGGACGACTGGCGTGAGCTGCCGGAGGTCATGGTGGACACGGGGAGTGAATACAACTGGATCCCCGCCCCCGTACTCGCCGATCTCGGTATCACGCCGGTCCGCGTGGAGCGGTTCGAGACCGCGGACGGAAGTGTGATCGAGCGTAACATCGCGTTCGCGCTGCTGGGCGCGGGCGACCGCACGACGGCCACGATCGTCGTGTGTGCCAGTGAGGGCGACTTGGTCCTGCTCGGTGCCATCGGCCTCGAGGGGATGAACCTGCGTGTGGACCTCGTGCGTCGCGAGCTGGTGCCGGCCGGACCGGTGCCGGTGGCTGCGGCAGCCCGACTGGCGAAACTCGCCGCCTGAACTCGACGCCGAGCCCAAACCGTTTCGCTCCTCCCCATCGCACCTTCGGACTATTCCGGGCACGAGTTGGTCAGGCCAGTGTATTAAACCAGAATAATTACCCAAGCTTCTCATTTACTGGAGATTGACATGATACGGATGCGATGGCTCGCCCTCGCACTGGTCTGTGCCGCGACGGCCACGGTGGGCGCGCAGGACACCACGAGAGGCCTGAAAAAGGCCGTGAAGAACACGGGAAAGGCGATTGGGAAAGCCGCGAAGGACACCAAGAACGAAGCCGTGCGCGCGGGACGGAACACGAAGAACGAAGCCGTGAGGGCGGGCAAGAACACGGAAGACGCGACCGAGAAGGCCGCGAAGGACACCAAAAACGAAGCCGTGCGCGCGGGACGGAACACGAAGAACGAAGCCGTGAGGGCCGGCAAGAACACGGAAGACGCAACCGAGAAGGCCGCGAAGGACACCAAGAACGAAGCCAAGAGGGCGGGAAGGAACACGAAGCGCGCCGTGACGGGCCGCCCAAAGAGGGACACGACTACGCAGTAAGTCGGTGGAGCATCCCGCTGGGTTCCACTGCGCCCAGCGGGACGCGCTGATCGCACGGCGCCTCGCCGCCGAGCTGGTGCGGCAGCTCTCCGTGCTGAACTGACCGCTGGCCGGCGCTAACGCGTTGCGACGATGACGTTCCACCTCGTCGTCGGCTCGGGTCGCGTGATCCGCGCCTCCCTGAAGCCGGTATTCGCGAGCGCGGCCAAAACTTCCTCAGGCGATCGTGTCGTGAAAATATCCACGGGAAACCCCATTTGGTCCATCCACACCTTCGGAAGAAATCCTACGGCCACGCGACCACTTGGCGAGAGTACTCGGCGGATCTCCGTGAAGCCCGCATCGAGTGAAGGCCAGAAATAGACCGAATTGACGGTGCACACCTTGTCGAACGATGCCGCCTCGAACGGGATTGCCTCCACACTGCCCTCGCGAAAGTCCACGCGTCGCGCGGTCGCGGGTGCGGAAAAAGCGGCCTTGGCCCACCTGACCGCGTCACCGGACCGATCGATGCCGCCGACGAATGCGGCATCCTTCACCAACTGCCGAAGCGTCACCCCTCCGCCGAATCCGATCTCAAGCACACGATCCGATGGGCGGAGCTCGAGCTGCTGAACGGCGAACGCGTTCAGCCTGGCGTTATGCCGATTCATCAGTTTGCCCATCAGGCGCCCGAAAATACCGGTCGGGCGAGCGAGCTGTCGGGCTACGAAGCGGGGTGGCATGGTGCGTGGGTGAGGTCGTCGCGTACTACATAACTAAATGCACAGCAGGCAGGAAAGCGGGCCTCAACTGCCCCTCTCAGAATGTGACAGTTTTGGCTTCCGCGAAAAGCCGTTTTCCAATCGGAGAATGCGTTACTGGTACCATGGCGTCTGTTGCGAGTGCCTTGGTGTCCGCTTCTCCAAGAATTGAGCGCGCTGCGTTTCCCACGGCCTGCGCTCATGGAGCCGCGGCCGTCGATAATTGAACCGCTGCCACGATTCCAAGCGCCCCGCGCAAGGCTTTTGTGAAATTTCGCTCATTCCGGGTTCCCCAAGCGCCGGTGACTGGCTCGCGGTCCGCTCTCCGGGCGCCACATCCGCCGCCCCTGGCGCCAAACTGGCAGCTCCCGGCGCCTTAGCTTCCGCTGCCCCTTCCTCGGGCTATCACATTCCGAGCGGAGACCGCGCTTCGCGTGCCTCGGAGTTGATTTCGTGTAGTAACAAAGCGCTTGACCAAAGCACAGAAGGGATTTCGCGGACCGCGATTGCAGTTACGGCCAGTGGAGAAAGAACTCACCCGAGTTCGATTGGCCGCGCGCGCGCCGGAATCGAAAATCCGCGCACCCCGATTGGCTCTCACAGCTGAATTGAAGACTTTCCACGCAGCGCTGTTCCAACTCGCTACACCGTCGTTGGCTCTCTGCCCTCCGTCGTTGGCTCTCTGCCCTCCGTCATTAGCTCTCCGCTCGCCAACATTGGCCCTTCGGAGACCATCGTAGACTGTCAATCCGTCGTCGTGAGCTCTGCGCCGACCATCGTTCGCCCTCGCTGCAGCACAATCGGCAATCGCTGCAGCGGAATCACGACTCTTCCCCGCCAGCACGGTACGCTAAATCTTCGTCTTGATGCCGCATGCCCTCATGGCGCACCAGCCGCGCAACGACTCGAAAACGAGGAACACCCCGGACACCAGCAGCGCCGCCTCCAACCACGCGGACGCGCGATAACCGACCCCCGCGCCCGCGAGTAGCGCCAGGCCGGCCAAGCCACGAACAACACGGCCTCCAGTGCCAATGTTCGGCGTGAGCCAGCGCGTCATTTCGTTGATCTCCTGTCAGGCTTGCGTAACGTATCCAGAATCGCGCCCAGGTGGCCGAGGTCTTTCATCTGCAGCGCGCCAACCTTCTCGAGCGCCTCCCCATAGGCGCTCGCCGCTCGGCCGCCCGCAAGCAAGATCGTTTCCTGCGGCATCAGCTCGCGAAGACGCGCGAGTTCTCCCCCCAACAGAGGGTCGTCCTCAGGGTACACGAGGCTCAACGCCACGGCGCGCGCTGCACTCTGCCGCGCGGCGCCTGCGATCTCCGCCGCGGGCAGGCTCGCACCCAGATAGACCACACGCCAGCCGAGATTTGCGGCGGTCGCTCCGGCGAGCAATGCGCCCAGTTCGTGCAGCTGTCCCACGGGGGTCGCCACCACGAGCACCGGTGCGCCGTCCGCACCCGCAAACGACTTGACCGCGTGCCCCAGAAAAACCCGGATGACCGCGCTCGCGAAATGTTCGTGCGCCGCCGTGATGGTCCCGTCTCGCCACAACTCGCCAATCGCCTGCGCCAGCGGAGCGATCACACGTTGCAATAACCCTTGGCTACCCAGCTCGGTCGCGGCTTCCTTGAGCGCTCGTTCCAGCGCACGCGAATCCAGCGCCTTTACGGCGTTGATGCATTCGTCGAGCCGCGGCGCTCTTCCGGACGATCCTCCGATGTCACGTGCCGGGCGGCCGTTGCTGCCGGAAGCCGCCGCGAGGTTGCGCAACTCCTCCGTACGCAGCTTCGCAACCAGGCCAATGCTGTGCCCCGCGCGTGTGATGTCTCTGAGCAGGCCCAGACGCTCGATCTGGTCTTCGGAATAGAGGCGGCGGTTCGTGCCGGTCCGTTCCGGCACGACGGCGCCGTATCGCTTCTCCCAAACCCGGATGACGTGCGCGCTCAGTCCGGTCCTGAGGGAGACGACTTTGATGGCGTGATGGGAGTCAGTCATATAACTAGACACAACATAGACGTATCTAACCTCAATTGCAAGCGACAAGCCGCGGCCGCCTGCGCTTTATCACTGTGACAATTACCTGATGCCCTCAACAATAGAGAGATGACAAGGAGGTGGCACGCTAGGGACACATATATTAGACAAAAGCTTGACATGAACAGCGGCGGCTGGCATATTCCCGCCTCAATCACTGCGCAACTCGACCCTACACCGCCAGCCCCGTCGCCGCATCCCATGAGTGAAAACGCACTGATCATCGGCGCAGGCCCCGGCGGACTCGCCTCCGCCATTCTGTTGGCGGCACAAGGCCTCAAAGTCAAAATCGTCGAACGTCTGCCAATCGTCGGCGGCCGTACATCCAGCATCGAGTCGGACGGCTACACGTTCGATCTCGGACCTACGTTCTTCCTCTATCCCCGCGTGCTGGATGAGATCTTCCACGCCGCCGGCACCAGCCTGAACGCCGAAGTCGAGATGGTGCGGCTCGATCCACAGTACCGCATCCATTTCGGCGCTGGCGGCAGAATCGACTGCACGCCGGACATTTCTGCAATGGAACAGCAGATTGCGGCGCTCTCGCCAGAAGATGCGCCGGGATTCCGCCGGTTCCTCGCCGAGAATCGCACCAAGCTCGCCCTCATGGAGCCGTGCATGGAAAGTGCCTTCCTCGGCTGGCAGGACCTGGCCCAGACGCGCATGCTCAAACTGCTGCCCATGCTCCGTCCACACCAGTCGGTGGACACGTATCTGAGGCGGTTTTTCAGCGACGAGCGCGTGCGACTCGCTTTCTGCTTCCAGTCGAAATATCTCGGAATGTCCCCATTCCGCTGTCCCAGCCTGTTCTCGATCCTTTCGTTTCTGGAATACGAGTACGGCGTCTTCCATCCCATCGGTGGCTGCTCCGCCATCACGGCCGCCATGGCCCGCGTGGCTCGCTCACTCGGTGTGGAGATTCTCCTCGATGAACCCGTCGAAGAAATTCTCTTCGCGGGCAAGCGCGCCGTGGGGGTGCGCACCACCAAGGGCACCCACCACGCACAGGCCATCGTCGTCAACGCCGATTTCGCGCGCGCGATGGAGCGCCTCGTCCCCGACCACCTGCGTCGCCGCTGGACGAACCGGAAAATCGCGAAGAAGAAGTTCTCCTGCTCCACCTTCATGATGTATCTCGGCATCGAGGGCCAGTTCGACCTTCCCCATCACACCATTCACATCGCCAACGACTACGCAAGGAACCTTGACGATATCGAAAACCGGCACGTGCTCAGCGCCGACCCGAGCTTCTACGTCCAGAACGCCTGCGTCACCGACCCTCGTCTCGCGCCGCCTGGCCACTCCACGCTCTACGTGCTCGCTCCCGTTACGCACCAGCACGCCAACGTGGACTGGGAGAAGGAGCGCGCTCCGTTCCGCGATCTCATGCTCCGCCAGATCCGGAAAGCCGGCGTTGAAATTGATCCCGCCCGCATTCGCTACGAACGCGTCATCACGCCTGCCGAGTGGGACACGCGATATGAGATTCATAAAGGTGCGACGTTCAATCTCTCGCACAGTCTCGACCAGATGCTCCACCTCCGTCCGCACAACCGCTTCGAGGACCTCGACGGCGTGTACCTGGTCGGCGGCGGAACGCATCCGGGCAGCGGCCTGCCGGTGATTTTCGAGAGCGCGCGTATCACGAGCCGCCTCTTGCTCGACGATCTCGGTGGGAGCGGCAACGGCGCCCGAGCCTCGAGGCCCAGCGAGGAATCGTCCGCCGGCCGCCCGGGTCTGGCAGCGGTTCAGGCCGCGGCGGCGCGCGCGGCAACGGTTTGCGCGTGACCATCGCCACTGCGCAGGCCATCACCACTGCGCAGACCATGACGGCGGCGCGCGCGGCACAACTGCGTTGGGCGCGGGCGCCGTTGGCTCGCCGCTTGAAGATGATCCGCGAACTCCGCGGCCTCATCGCGGAGAATGCGTCGCGCCTGGCAGAAGCTTCCGCCTGTGCGCGCCAGCGCCCCGCGCAAGAATCGCTGACCGCAGAGGTTTTTCCGCTCGCCGAGTCCTGCCGCTTTCTCGAACGCAACGCTGGCAGGATTCTGGCACCACGCCGTCTGGGCAGGCGCGGCCGTCCGCTCTGGCTCTCGGGCGTCCACAGCCGGATTCACCGAGAACCGCTCGGCGTCATCCTCATCATCGGCCCGGGCAACTACCCACTGTTCCTCCCCGGCGTTCAGCTGATCCAGGCGCTTGCCGCCGGCAACGCTGTGCTACTCAAGCCCGGCATAGGTGGCGGGCCAGCGGCGCACGCGCTGGTCGAGCTGGTCATCCGTGCCGGATTCGACAGGCAACTCGTCGCGTTGCTCCCGGAATCGGTCGACGCCGCGCGCACCGCCATCATCGCGCGCCCGGACAAGGTTCTCGTCACCGGCTCGGCGGCTACGGGCCGGAATATCATGGCGCAGCTGGCGCCGCACCTGATTCCCTCCGTGATGGAACTGAGCGGTTCCGATGCGGTGATCATCCGCGCCGATGCGGACCTCGCGCTCGCGGCGAAGGCCATCGCGTTCGCTCGCAACCTGAACGGCGGGGCAACCTGCATGTCGCCCGCGCGCGTATTCGTCGCCGCCGCACGCTCTGCCGAGTTCGAGAGGCTGTTCGCTCGCGCGCTGCGCGAGAGCCACGGTGGTCTTTCCGTCGTCCCTGTCTCGAGTGACGAGCAAGCCGTATCGCTCGCCAACGACTCCCCATTCGGACTTGCGGCAAGCATTTATTCGCGCGACGAATCCGCCGCGCGCTTGCTCTCCGAGCGCATCAATGCCGGTGTCGTCACGATCAACGACACCATCATCCCCACCGCCGACGCACGCACGCCATTTGGCGGACGCGGGCGGAGCGGCTTTGGCGCTACACGCGGCGCCGAAGGATTGCTGGAACTCACCACCGCGAAGGTCGTCACGGTGAGCCGCGGGCGATTCCGGCCCGCGTTCGACGCTCCGGTGGCCGGCGACGAAGCGCTGTTCACGCTGTATCTCACGATGGCTCACGCTCGCGGATTCACGTCGCGCGTGGCTGCCTTCGTCGCGCTCATCCCGCGCCTTGCCCGCAGGCCAACACCACGCCAGGACGACACATGAACAGCTCGCAGAACGATCGCATTGGCATCATAGGAGGAGGACTGGGCGGACTCGCCGCTGCCTGTACTCTGGCCGCGCGCGGTTATGCCGTCACCCTGTTCGAGCGCAACGCCTGGCTCGGTGGCAAGGCTGCGGTACTCGAGTCCCAGGGTTTTCGCTTTGACATGGGACCGACCATCGTCACCATGCCATCGGTGCTCCGGCGCATCTTTGCCGAAGCTGATCGCCGGTTGGAAGATTACCTCGACCTGGTCCGCCTCGATCCGCAGTGGCGCTGCTTCTTCAGCGACGGCGCGGTGCTGAATCTCGACCAGGACCCCGCCGCGATGTCGGCAACACTGGACCGCTTTGCCCCCGGCACGAACTCCGGCGAACGCTATCGCGACTTCCTCGCGTTGAGCGAGCGCCTCGACCAGATCTCGCAACGTCATTTTTTCTACAAGCCCATTGGCGGCCTGCGCGACATGGTGGACCTGAAGGCTTCCTTCGACGCCAGGATGCTTAGCGACGTACTCGCCATGCGCATGGGACGCACGGTGGCTGCTACGGTGCGCGAGTTCACCCCGGACCCGCGCGTCGCGCAGATGATCGACCACTTCACCCAGTATGTCGGCTCGTCACCCTACGGCTCGCCCGCCGTCCTCTGCGGCATCGCGCACATGCAGACGAGCGAGGGCGTCTGGTACCCCGTGGGAGGAACGCGCGCCGTGCCCGTGGCACTGGAGAGACTCGCCCGCGAACTCGGCGTCGAGATCCGTACGAACGTCACGATCGAGCGGATTGTCTCGCGCAAGGGGGGCGTCACCGGCGTCCGCACGAACGATGGCGAGGACATTTCCCTCAGCGCCGTCATCTCCAATGGCGATGCGGTGCGCACGCACCGCGAACTCGTCGGTGGGAACGCGGGCGCAGCATTCGAGAAGCGCCGCGGCTACGAGCCCGCGTGTTCCGGCGTCGTCCTGTATCTCGGCTTGAACCGGCGGTACGAGCATCTCGCGCATCACAACTTCGTGTTCAGCGAGGCACCGCGCGAGGAGTTCGAGTGGATCTATGACAGAGGCGAGCCCGCACCCGACCCCTCCTGCTATCTCGCCGCCACAACCTGCACCGAGCCGGGCACTGCGCCCGCGGGCGGAGAGGCACTGTACGTGCTCGTGCACACGCCGTACCTCCGGCCGCATCACGATTGGAAGGCAATGTTCCCCGCGTACCGCAAGGTGATTCTCGACAAGCTCAAGCGCGCCGGCGGTATGGAGGACATCGAAAGCCGCATCGTGTTCGAGCACGCGCTCACGCCGCAGGACATCCACGACCGCTATCAGGTGCTGAATGGTGCTATCTATGGGATAGCCAGCCACGGTCGCTTTCTCGGCGCGTTCAAGCCCGGCAATCGCTCGCCGGATTTGCGCGGTCTGTATCTGGCCGGCGGGGCGGCGCATCCGGGGCCCGGAATGCCGATGGTGCTCATGAGCGGCTGGATTGCGGCCGACGCGCTGGACCAGGACGGCGTCGCGGAACGCCGAGCGGACGAGTCGCTTCTCGACGAGCCGCAACATGCGGAGTTCGTCTAGTGCCCGCGGGCGCACGGCTTTCGAGCGGCGACGCGCTGCCGCGGATTTCCCCCCAGCTCCTCCGCTGGTTCACCTGGTATTCGCGCCGCTACGTCAAGCGCCATTTCCATTCGCTACGCGTATCGCGCTCGGGCCCTCCGCCGTGCGCGCACGGACTGCCGCTCGTCATCTACTCCAACCACGCGTCCTGGTGGGATCCGCTGGTGGGACTCGTCGTCACCTCGGCATTCTTTGCGGACCGCACGCTCTTCGCGCCGATTGATGCCGCAATGCTCGCGCGCTACAAGATGCTCGGCAACCTCGGCTTCTTCGGCGTCGCAAGAGATCGCGCGCAAGGCGCCATCCAGTTTCTCCGCACCGCCCAGGCCATTCTGGAATCGCCGCAGCATCTGCTTGCCATCACGCCGCAAGGCCGGTTTGCCGACGTGCGCGAACGTCCCGCCCGCCTGGAAGGTGGACTCGGACACCTCGCCACCCGCGTCGGGCGCGCGCTCTTCGTTCCCCTGGTTGCCGAATACGTCTTCTGGGATGAACGACTGCCGGAAATCCTGTTGCGGTTTGGTGAGCCCGTGGAGATACACAACAACGTGGGCTCGCGGGTCACGCCCTCGGGGCGGACAAGAGAGTTCGAGTACAACCTCGAGGCCGCGCAGGACGCGTTGTCAGCCGAAGCCCGGCGGCGCGATCCAGCCGCCTTTCGCAGTCTGCTAATCGGCGGTGCAGGTCAAGGCGGCGTGTATGACTGGTTCCGCGCCGGAAAAGCAAAGTTGCGCGGAGAAGCATTCACCCGGGAGCACGGGCGCGCATGACTCTTGCCTTGCTCGCACTCGTCGCGCTCGGTCTTGCTGCCCTTCCGTGCGGATTGTTCCTCCGGAACCTGGGTGTCTACCGCCCACTGCCAAGGGGAGACTCGCGCAACGCACAGAGCATCAGTGTGCTCATTCCCGCTCGCAACGAAGAGCAGAACATCCGTGCCACGCTCGAAGCCGCGCTGGGCAGCGCCGGTAGCACGTTCGAAATCATCGTACTGGATGATCGTTCCACCGATCGCACCGCTGCCATTGTCAGTGGCTTCGCGCGGCGCTATGCTCGCGTTCGACTCGAATCGGCGCCCGTCCTGCCCGCTGGCTGGTGTGGCAAGCAACACGCGTGTCACGTGCTGGCCCCGCTCGCGCGCCATCCGCTGCTCGTGTTCATGGACGCCGATGTGCGCCTCGCGCCAGATGCCCTCGCCCGAATGGCCCGATTCATGGATCAACGCGGAGTGGCCCTGGCCAGTGGTGTGCCGCGCCAGGAACTTGGCACCCTCAGCGAGCGGCTGCTCATTCCACTGATTCATTTCTTGCTGCTCGGTTTTCTCCCCATGCGCGCCATGCGGCGGACGCGGATGCCCGCGCTCTCCGCCGGGTGCGGCCAGCTATTCATTGCGCGCCGCGATGCCTACTTCCTGTGCGGTGGCCACGCCATGCTCAGAAGCTCCCTGCACGACGGACTCAAACTTCCGCGCGCTTTTCGCAGGGCTGGATTCTCTACGGACCTCTTCGACGCTACGGACATTGCAACGTGCCGCATGTATCACTCGAATGCGGACACCTGGCGCGGACTCGGCAAGAACGCCACCGAGGGTCTCGGCGCACCCGGAACGATTGGGCCCATGTCAGCGCTGCTGTTCGGCGGGCAAGTCTTGCCGTTCGTTCTGCTCGCTTTCGCGCCCATGCTCACATCGCTCAACCTGATACTCGCCGCCTGCGCCGCCGCGATGGCCTGGCTGCCACGGCTCATCGCGGCACGGAAGTTCCGTCAGCCAGTTGGCGCCGCGCTGTTACATCCGCTGGGCGTGGTTGCTCTCCTGACGATTCAGTGGCACGCGCTCGCGCGGCATCTCGCGGGGAAGCCCTCCATATGGAAGGGACGGGAGGCTCCCTTGCTGAGCAACCCTCACCCTCCAATCACCCGCACTCACTGAACCCGCACACGTGGCACTTCACACACCCCTCGGCGAACTCGAGCTGACTCCCGCAATCCGGGCACGTCCCGATGAACGCTTCGCCTGAGTTTCCGGTGGTCTCGAACATCCCCACCTGCTCTGCCCCGCCGGCCACACTCCTCACGCCCGCATCCGCCGGTCGCAGCACCGCCTGCTGACCGCTCACCGGCGTCGACGTCCCGAGCAACTCCTGCTGCACGCCCTGCTTCAACCGCATCCATTCCTCGAGCGCCAGCCCGATCGCATCCGGCACGCTCATCACCTTGTTGGGCCCCAAGCCCACAGCACGGTCAGAGGAAATACCGCGCAGCTGCCTGTGTAGCGCCTGCAACGGAATCCCCGACCGGAGCGCCAGCGACATCAGCCGCCCGATCGCCTCTGCATCCGCCATCGCGCTCCCGCCCGCCTTGCCGAGATTGATGAACACCTCGAACGGCTGCCCGCGATCATCCTCCGTGATGTGCACGAACATGATCCCCAGCGGCGTCTCTTTCCTTATGGAAGTCGATCTCAGAGTGTCTGGACGAGCGCGCTTCTGCCGCCGCTGCAGGTTCTCGGCTTCCGAATCGAACAGCACTTTCTTCAGCCGCTCCAGTTCGGAGTCGCGCTCGGCAATCGTGCCGATGAGATCTGCCGTCTCTGCGCGATGCTCGCCCGTCTTCTCACGCTCGGCTTGCGCGCCCGCCGTGGCACCCGTGGACAACACCTGGTTGTCGCGCGAGCCGTCGCGGTACACGGTCACTCCCTTGCAGTGCGACTTGTACGCCAGGTCGTATATCGCGCGCACATCTTCCATCGTCGCCGTATGGGCGAAGTTGGTTGTCTTGCTGATTGCCGAGTCGCAGTGCTCCTGGAACGCGGCCTGCATGCGGATGTGCCACTCGGGCGCGATGGCGTTCGCGGTGACGAACACGCGCTGCCACTTGGTGGGCACTTCTTCGAAGCCGATGTGACCCGTCCTGGCAATGCGCTCCATCAGTTCGTCCGAGTACCATCCCTCGCGCCGCGCAATCGCGACAAAGTCTTCGTTCACATCCGGCATCATGGCGCCGGCCTGGTTTCTCATGAAGGCCACGGCGAACAGCGGCTCGAGTCCGCTCGAGCAGCCGGCAATGATCGAGATAGTGCCCGTGGGCGCAACGGTGGTGACGTTGCAGTTCCTCAGGTTCTGCATGGGCCGCACACGCTCGTCGTTCGCGTCGCGCGCGGCAGTGCCATCGGGCCCCCAGATACTCTGCGCCCACTCGGGGAACGGGCCGCGCTCGTTGGCCAGGCGCGTGCTCTCCTTCTTGGCTTCCACGTCGAGGAACTCCATCACCTTCTTGCCGAACGCCACGCCTTCGTCGCTGTCGTACGCAATGCCCAGACGCACGAGTGCGTCGGCAAAGCCCATCACGCCAAGGCCAACGCGACGAATGCGCTTGGCGAGCGCGTCTATTTCCGGCAGGGGATACTTATTCACATCGATGATGTTGTCGAGAAAGTGCGTGCTGAGATGAATGTCCGCGGCGAAGGCGTTCCAGTTCATCTCGCCGTTTTCTACATAGTGGCCGACGTTTATCGAGCCGAGATTGCAAACGTCGTAAGGAAGCAACGGTTGTTCGCCGCATTGTGCTGTCACACAACCACTTACGACGATTGAGTGCGTTGCCGGCTCGGTGGTGCAGTACACATCGTCGGTTCCGGCGGGTTCGATGGAGCGAATCCTGGAAACGAAACTCTCCTTGTTCGACGCGCGAGTCTTCGCCGCGATCCACCGCTCGACCTTCTGCTGCTTTCCCGGCGCGATGAAGCCAACGGTACGCACGAACCGGTCGCGGTTCTCTTTATCAATGATCAGCTCGTACTGCGCCGCGTGCGCATAGGTCTTGAGGCCGCCATGACCGTCGGGCATCGGCTTCTCGCCCGCGTTGCGCCGTAGGTGGAGCGCCGAGACGATGCCCAGGTTGAGCAACAGTTGCTGCACTTCTTCGAGAAGGCTTGGCACGCTTGACGCCAAGCGCACGGAGCAGCTCTTCCCGCCGGTGCTGCCGATGTTCACCGTGCCGTCCGCCGAAAACATCGCCTGCAGGAATCCGATCACCGCCTCGCGCGGCGCACGCCAGATGCTCTCGGGCACGCGCTTCTGCTCGCCGGGCGCGTTGACGCCCAGCGATCGCAGCCAGTAGTAAACGGCGCTCTTGTAGATGAGCTGCAGCCGGCCCGGCCGCTCGGTGAGATTGCCCTCGAGTCCCGTCCACTGCAGCATGCGCGACCGGAATGTCTCGGCGAGTGGCTTCTCATCGCCGCCGAAAAGCATTCCCACGGAATAGTTCGGGACCGTGCGGCCCTCAGGGAGTTCGACGCTGGTCCAGCCGTCTGCCACCACCCAGCCGAGCAGCTGGCCAAGTTCGCGCGACCATAGCGTAGGCAGCTGCGCTTCCTTCCGGTCCACGCGCGCCGCGAACTTGTCCGTCGCCTCGAACGGCGGCAGCGAATAGTCCGTGCTCCACGCTCCTTCGGCGGATTGCAGCAGGATCCTGTCTCCGGGAGCGAGATCCTTGAGCTCAACCAGTCCATCGGGCGTGAAGAACTTGTGATTGTCCGTAGCCGTGATGCTGTACCCGTGTTCGGTCACCAGCTTGAACACCGGCGCATTCGTCCGGGTGCGGAAGACCGGAACCGCGTGGCGCAACGTCGTCCCGCGCCGCGCGCGAACGGCCACGCCGTTCTTGCCGAAGCGCAGACTCGACGCATCGCCGCTGCCCATGTAGTCGCGAATGGGCGGCACGCGATCGTCGGTGACGACGCGAATCTCCATCACCTCGCGCTCCAGCTCTTCCATCGTCAGGAGGCCGCGATCGGTCGCAAGCCGCGTGCTGCCAATGACACACGGGTTCGTCGCCTCGTACGCGCCCAGATGCGGCACCGGGTTGTAGCGATTGGCCTCGTCGATGAAGAACACGCCGGGCTCGCCCGTGCGCCACGCGCCCACGATCATCTTGTCCCACACGTTCTTCGCGCGGAGCTGCCCCGTGACCTGGCGCGTGACAGGATTCACCAGGTCGTATTCAGCATCGGCCGCGAGCGCCTGCATGAACTTGTCCGTGACACCTACGCTGATATTGAAGTTCACGATCTGCGTGAGGTCTTCCTTGCAGGTGATGAACTCCATGATGTCGGGATGATCCACGCGCAGGATCCCCATGTTCGCGCCCCGTCTGGTTCCCCCCTGCTTCACTGCGTCGGTGCTCGCATCGTAGAGCTTCATGAAGCTCACGGGCCCGCTCGCTACGCCGGTAGTGGAACGCACCATCGAGCCATTGGGCCGAAGACGCGAGAACGAGAACCCCGTGCCGCCGCCGCTCTGGTGAATGAGGGCCATAGAACGGAGCGTGTCATAGATGCCCGCGTGACCATTGCTCAACGCATCGTCCACCGGCAGCACGAAGCACGCACTGAGCTGCCCCAGGGGACGGCCGGCGTTCATGAGCGTGGGGCTATTGGGCTCGAACCGCCGCTGCGTCATCAGCTCGTAGAAGTGCTTGGCCGTCCGCTTGAGCGCTTCGTCGCTTGCCCCGTACCGCCTATCCGCCTCGGCGACCACCGTGGCTACTCGCCAGAACATTTCTTCGGGACATTCTACCGGCTTGCCGGTTTTGTCCTTTACGAGGTAGCGCTTCTCGAGGACGGTGCGCGCGTTCTGGCTGAGTGTCGCGGGCGTGCTTGGGGGGTTGACCGGTAGCGGCATCGCTTACTTCTCCAACCGTGGATTATGAGAGCGGGGACTGGGAGGACCGCGTGAACGTCGGCGAAACAGGGGGATGAAACGGTTCGGACGAGGGGGCGCAAGTTGTGGGCAGTCGTGTATCCGCGCAACGGGCACCTAAGCGACTGCTACCTCAGTACTTGAAATTGTAAAGTCACAGATGAGTGACAATAGTGTTGATAACATTGCCGGAATGTGGCAAAAGGTGGCGACGGGAAAGCGGACAG
Source organism: Gemmatimonadaceae bacterium (assembly GCA_035544915.1). Lineage (GTDB taxonomy): Bacteria > Gemmatimonadota > Gemmatimonadetes > Gemmatimonadales > Gemmatimonadaceae > Fen-1231. Next base: position 16,389 of record DASZZO010000003.1, read on the forward strand.
AATGGCGCCAGTGGCCGATGATGCGATAACGCATGTGACAACAATCACTTATGGACAACGATCCGCCCGAAAGCGCGGGATGAGCCGGCTCGCGGGCGGGGCTCAGGAATGCTAGCTGAGTCGAGTCCGCTTTGCCAGTGAGTTTGCCTGGTTGCACGTTGTATGGGAGAGACGGGTGCAAGGGGGTGTGAGTAACGTCACAGTTGGAAGGATCGTGCGGCGGGCGGCACGATCTCCGTACGCCGCACTCCGTACGTGAAGTTCGGCGAGGCGTAGCGTGAGGCGTAGCCTGAGGCGCTGGGTGCCTCCCCCGCATAACGGTCGTCTATTGATGGAAGGGTTCCCCTCACGGCCCCTGTCGCCGTACGGCCCCTCGACTCCCCGACGGCGAAGGAAGCGACCCTGCTCACTCCGTTCCTGCTCGCTATCGCTGTGGTCCTCACGATCGCCCTCGTGCTCCTGGTGCACGGGCGGTTGGCATCGGGGCGTCGCGCGCTCACCGAGAGCCGGACCTGGGCCGCGAGCGTGACAGAGGGCGCGGCGGAGTACGCCCTGGTGATCGACGCCAATGGCGTCATTGTCTTCGCCAGTACATCCATGGAACGGGTGCTTGGGTTCAAGCCCTGCGAACGGGTGGGGCAAAACGCCATCGAGGATGAGCTGCCCGGCGATGCGGAGCCGGTGCGCGCGGCGTTCACGCGCGCACTCGCCAATCCCGGCGTGGCCCAGTACGTCGACTGCAAGGCGCGGCACAAGGACGGGCACTGGGTAGAAGTCGCGGCCACGCTCCGGAATCTGCTCCACGACCCCATAGTCCGGGGAGTCATCGTCAACGTGCGCGACGCATCGATTGAGCGCGCCATTGCAGCGGAACTCCGCCAGACGGAGCAGCGCCATCGCGACATTCTCAACGCGCTGCCGCTCATGGTGTACAGCGTCGAGCCGGCGCCGCCGTACAAGCCGATATTCATCAGCCAGGGCCACCAGCTGCTGGGGTATTCGCCCGAGGAGTGGATGGTGCGGGACCTGTGGACGTCGGTCCTGCATCCGGACGATCGCGAGTGGGTGCTGCAGTCATTGGCCCGTGCGCTGGAGCGAGGCGAGCCCGCCGAGCTTGAGTATCGCGTGGTCGACAAACACGGGGCCGTTCGTTGGCTGGTTGATCGCTCGCGCCTGGTGTTCGATGCCGCCGGCAAGGCGTCCGCATGGCACGGTGCGCTGACCGACGTCACCGATCGCGTCGAGGCCGCCCGCGCGCTCCAGCTGAGCGAGGACCGTTACCGGAACATCTTCGATGGGAGTGTCGCGGCAAACTTCGTCTCCACGCCAGGCGGGAAACTCATCGCGTGCAATGCGACGTTCGCCAAGTTATTTGGTTTCGCCACGGTCGCAGATGCCCTGCAGCTCAATGTGCGGGAGGCGTACGCCAATCCGGACACGCGCCAGGAATGGCTCGCCAAGATCCGTCGCGAAGGCGCGCTCGAGGCATTCGAGATTCAGCTGCGGCGGCCCGATGGACGTGCCATTCACGTGCTCGAGAACGCGCGTGGGATCTTCGATGAGAAGGGCAACCTCACGGAAATTCATGGCTATCTCCTCGACGTCACCGAGCGCCGCCGGCTCGAGCAGAACCTGCGACAGTCGGCCAAGATGGAGGCCGTGGGCCGCCTCGCCGGCGGCATCGCGCACGACTTCAACAACCTGCTCTCCGTCATCGGCAGTTACGCGACGCTGGTCAGGGGCACCCTTCCGCCGGCGAGCGACGCGTATGCCGACCTCACGGAAATCGGCAGTGCCGTTGACCGGGGCGCGGCACTCACGCGCCAGCTGCTCACGTTCAGCCGCGCGAGGGTGCCCGAGGTTTCGCTCTTCGAGGTGGACGCGGCAATCAAGAACGCCGAGAGCATGGTGCGCCGCCTGCTCGGCCCCGAGATTGCACTGTCGCTGGAACTCGAGGGACGCGACGCGAAGGTACGAATGGATCCCAGCCAGCTCGACCAGATTCTGGTCAACCTCCTGGTGAACGCCGCCGACGCGATGCCGTCCGGGGGCTGCATCACGGTGTCCACATCGAGGGTGCGACTGGGCGGACCGGGGAGTGCACCGGTTCCCGCCGTGCCAGTGCGGGGCGAGTACGTCTGGCTGCAGGTGCGCGACACGGGCGTCGGAATGGATGCGGAGACCGCGGCGCGAGCGGCCGAGCCGTTCTTTACCACGAAGGACGTGGGCCGCGGCACGGGACTCGGACTTGCGACGGTCTTCGGCATTGTGGAGCAGGCCGGCGGTCACCTGTCGATTGATTCACGTGTCGGCGAGGGGACGACCATGACGATCTACCTCCCGGCAGCCGCCGATGCAGCAGTCGAGCAGGCCGGCGCGGAGTCCCCGGCTGCGCAACCCGCTCCGCGCGGCACACGAGTGCTGGTGGTGGACGACGAAGAAGGGGTGCGCAAGACCCTCGCGCGCATTCTGGACCGCCGCGGATTCGCTGTCACGACCGCGGGGAGCGGCGAGGCTGCGCTCGCGCTGTGGAAGGAGAGAGGCGGTGCGTTTGATCTCGTGATTACCGATATCCGGATGCCGACGATGAGCGGGTTCGAACTGATCGCTCGGCTGCGGGAGGTGGCGCCGAGTGTGCCGGTGCTGGCGATGTCGGGGTACCCGGAGGATGACATGCGGGCGGTTGAGGGGGTGAGGTTTATCGAGAAGCCGTTTGCGATGGGGAAGATTGTGGAGGCGGTGAGGGAGGCAGTGGCGGGGGTGGGAGTTTAGGGTGCAGTCGTGCGGCGT
>DASZZO010000004.1:0-7200 GCA_035544915.1 Gemmatimonadaceae bacterium
CCCGCCATTCCTCGAGACCGCGAGGACGCGGCAGGTACCATCCGCCCGGCGCAATACCGTCGAGCGCGGCACGACTGAGCGCGCTGCCCCCTATCGGCTCCGTAATCACGCGTGGAGCGCTCACCCGAGTCTTCCCTGGACCGGACTCACTTGTGGTATGGCTCCCGACGCACGATGGTCCCGGCCCGATAGAGTTGCTCGGCAAGTACGAGTCGGGCGAGTTCGTGCGAAAGCGTCCATGGGGCCAGCGACAGTCGCATTCGCGCGCGTGCGCGCACCGCTTCGGCGAGGCCGAATGCCCCCCCGATTACCAGCGCAAGGTCGCAGGCATCCTCCCGCCTGCCTTGAAGCCACGCACTGAACTCCTCGGACGTCTTGCAAGACCCGCCGGCCTCGCACGCCACCCAATGCGCCGACGCAGGGAGCGCCTTCACCAGGCGCTCACCTTCCTTCGCGCGAACGAGGTCCGCAGATGCCGATTTCGCCGGCTCACCGCGGACCTCGTGCACCTCCAGCGGCCAATACCGGCTGGCCCGCTGCTCATAGTCCTGGATCGCCGCCGCCAACGCCGTATTTCGTGGCTTGCCGACCACCGCAACAACAAGTCTCACCGAGGGATGCTCGAGCGAGGTGCTGAAATGCGGCGCCTGCGGTTGTCAGCCGCGGGGGGGGTACCGCAGCTCCTCTCAGGCATAGATGCCGCGCAGGCGGTGCACGGTGGCTACGCGGCTAATCGACAGCATATAGGCCGCCGTGCGCATGTTGACCTTGTGCTGCTTGGCCAACTGCAATACCGCGCGGAACGAGTTGATCATGATCTCGTGCAGGCGGTCGTTAACCACTTTCTCGGTCCAGAAGTAGCCGCCGCGATCCTGCACCCATTCAAAATAGGAGACCGTCACGCCCCCGGCGTTTGCGAGAATATCGGGTATGACGAAAATGCCCTTCTCGTCGAGAATCGAATCGGCCGCGGCCGTCGTGGGTCCATTGGCGCCCTCGCAGATGATCTTTGCACGAATGTTCGCGGCGTTCTTGGTGGTAATCACGTTCTCGAGCGCTGCCGGGAGAAGCACGTCGACCTCGAGCGCCAGGAGTTCTTCGTTAGTAATCTTGGTCCCCCGCGGATATCCGCCGAGCGTGCCATGGTCCTTCACCCATGCAATCGCATCGTCCACGTCCAGTCCGCTCTTGTTGTACACACCCCCCGTGCGATCACTGATGGCGACAATCCTGCATCCCTCCCTCTGCAGCAACTGCGCGCCAACGGATCCAACGTTGCCGAAGCCCTGCACGGCCACACTGGCACCCTTCACGTCCATCCCGAGATTCGCAAGCGCTTCGCGCGTGACGAACATGCAGCCGCGTCCCGTGGCCTCGCGTCGGCCCAGCGAGCCGCCCATCTCGACGGGCTTGCCGGTGACCACCGAGGTAACCGTGTGTCCCATGCGCATGGAGTACGTGTCCATTATCCACGCCATGACGCGCTCGTTCGTATTGACGTCCGGTGCCGGCACGTCGGAATCTGGGCCGAGGGTGGAGATGATGGAGGCGGTATAGCGACGAGTGAGCCGCTCGAGTTCACCGGCGCTCATCTTCAGCGGATCGCACACCACACCGCCCTTCGCGCCGCCGAAGGGAATGTTCACCACGGCGCACTTCCACGTCATCCAGGCGGCGAGTGCGGTCACCTCGTCGAGCGTGACGTTCAGATCGAAACGAATGCCTCCCTTCGCCGGGCCGCGCGAGGTGTTATACAGCACCCTGATGCCCGTAAAGACCTCGACCTCACCATTGTCGAGCATCACGGGAATCGAAGTGATGATCTGCTTCTCAGCGTGGCGGAGTACCTTGTAGATGCCCGGCTCGAGATCGAGCAGCTCCGCCGCGCGGTCAAACCGTGACATCATCGCTTCGAAGGGATTCTCCTCCGAGAGGAATCGGTCCTTGTCCGGCCGAACGATTGTGTTTGTGGGGAGCAGGAGGTCAGGGGACATTCGCATCAATCATTGGGCCGGCGGGCGCCGACGTTGCATTACCTGGGGGCGTCATCGGACGGCGAAACTGGCGACAAGATCCGACAGGTCGTCGGCACCTGATTCCACCTTGACGCGCTGTGAAAGATACCATAGGGGGGGTGCTTCGCGAGGCCACAGTTGCGTTAGTTTGACGGCGTCTTTCAGAGTGCAAACCGCCCACACTTCGTCTGTCACCAGCGCGGCCAGCGACCTTGCCTCGCTCGCCGAATACGCATGGTGGTCGGCGAGCGAGGCGGTCGACACAACCGCACCCAGCGTCCTCAACTGTGATTCAAATGCTCCGGGATCGCCGATTCCGGAGATCGCGAGCACCGCTTTACCGCCGATGACCCCGACCGGACGTCTGTGTCCACTGGCGACGTTTACGAGTACGTCGGGCGCCAGTTCCACTACGGCGCCGAACGCCCGTGGCGCGAACCGCATCACGCGCTCCAGCACCTTGGCCGCGAACGCGTACGTTGCCGCCTTTCGGGTCACCACCACCGCATGAGCGCGCGCGAGCGATGAGAGCGGCTCACGCCAAGGACCCGTCGGGAGGAGTCGCACCGGCCCGAATCGATCAGCGGACAGCAGCACGATATCTGCATCGCGCCGCGCGCGGCGGTGCTGGAAACCGTCGTCGAGTACCACGACGGTCGCGCCCGCCTCACGCGCGCGCAACACGCCGAGTACGCGGTCGGACGCCGACAGCACTGGAATGCCGGGATTGAGGTGCCGATGCACCAGCGCCTCATCGTCGCCGACTCCGCGGAGGACGATCGCGGGCCGTGCTCCCCGTTCGGCCAGGCGCGATGCAATCCATGCGGAGATCGGAGTCTTGCCAGTTCCACCGACCGTCAAGTTTCCGACACTGAGCGCCGGCAAAGCGAGGGCGTGGGATTGTACCCATGCGTTGTCATAGGCGGCGTTCCGCAACGCCACGCCTGCGGCGAAGGCTACACGAAGAGGCGCGAGCAGGAGGCGCACCGCGCCCGCCGCGGGGACCGTCGATTCCCATACGAAACGTCGTGCGAGGTTACGCATCGGCACGCTGCTGGGCAGCCCTCATCGCCGCCTCGAATCGTGCGACGTCATCCGCAGCCTCCCGTGCCGAGGCGCCGGCCGTCATCAACGGATCCTCGTAGGCGACGACGATCCGCGCAAACGGTTTGGGGATGACCTGCCGATCCCAGCTCTTGAGACGCCAGGCTCGATCCACGTGAATGCCAACGGCGACGACCGGCGAGTTCGCATGGTGCGCTGCCATGAGTGCTCCGGGCTGGTATCGCTGCGCCGGCCCTCGCGGGCCGTCGGGCGTCACAGCCACGGCCGAACCCTGATTCAACTCGCGTATCATGGCGCGCAGCGCCCGGCCTCCGCCACGTGTCGATGAGCCGCGAACCGTTCGATATCCCCAGACATGGAGCACACGTGCAATGAGCTCGCCGTCCCGGTGCTCGCTCACGAGGACCACCATTCCCTGGCAACGGTGGCGGAAGGCCAGGAAGAGCAAAGTGCCATGCCAGAGCGAGAGAATCCACCCCTTCCTGTCCGCCCCCAAACGCCTCCACCCCGTTCCGTTTCGCTCCGTGATACGCCACGTCTTCGCGAGAATCGACAGCAGCACAATGCCGATGGGAAGGAAGATGCGCACGCGCCAGTCGGCGTGATGATTCGCAGTTGGCCCGTCGACATTCGCGTTCACGTCAACATCTCGATTGCCATGCGCGCCACCCGCGCGGATGCGCCTGGCGTCCCGAGTTTGTTCCGCACTTCCGCAAGGCCGGCTACCATCGTCATGCGCTCGGGCGATGCGGGGTCAAAGAGCGGGGCGAGTGCGTCGGCAACGACCGGGGGCCGAAACTCCCGCTGCACGAACTCCGGCGCTACGCGCCGTCCCGCGACGATGTTCAGCAGTCCGATGCTGGGGATGTGCACGAGGCGCTTCGCGATGAAATAGCTTAGCGGGCTGGTGCGGTACACAATCGCGCACGGACAACCGGCGACCGCCGACTCGAGCGTCGTCGTACCACTCTTGCACAGCGCCACGTCCGCAGCGCGCAGCACATCGAATGACGCCGCCCGTACCATCGAGTAGGGTATGCGGCGAGCGTCGAGCTGCACGCTAGGGGCGACACTGATCACCACGCGCAGTCCCGGGCGGCGCGCTTCGAGTTCGCGCGCCACGGCGAGCGAGTCATCGAGATGTCGCGAGATCTCTTGCGCACGACTTCCGGGAAAAAGCGCCAGGACCTCTCCCTCCTCGCTCAAGCCGATCCGGCTTCTCGCCACCGCGCGCTCCGGCAGCTTCCCGGCGCGGTCGAGCAACGGATGCCCCACGAACGTCGCGTCAATCCCGCTCGCGCGAAGCAGCGGCTCCTCGAACGGCAGAATTACGGCTGCCCGCGTAATGACTCGTGCCATGGTTTTCAGCCGCCCCGCACGCCACGCCCAAACCTGAGGAGTGATGTAGTACAGCACGGGCACGTTCGCGCGCGCGGCTGCAGCGGCCACCCGCATGTTGAAACCCGGATAGTCGATCAGGATCACGAGCGCCACTGTCCCCGTGGCGAGCCGCTCCCGGATACAACGCTCCAGCACGAAGTGGGAGGGAAGATGCTGCAAGACCTCCACGAATCCGACGACCCCTTCAACCTTCTTCAGGAGGGCGACGCCCGCAGTCTGCATGCGGTCGCCCCCGGTACCCACGAGGGCGATACCGGGCTGAATCGCGCGTAGCTCGTGGGCAAGCATCGCGCCATGCAGGTCCCCAGACGCCTCTCCGGCGAGGATCAGGATCTCACGCACCGGCGCTGGCGCCCGGCGCTCCGGCGCCCGGCGCTCCCGCGCCCACCGGCCCGCTCGCCGCCGGCAGCGAGCGCTCGATCTCCTGAACGATTCGCAATGCCACCGCCAGCGCCTCGCGCCCATCTGCGCCCGACACTGCGACCGGACCGCCGCCCGTGAGCGCCGTCACAAAGCCCTCGAGTTCGAGTCGAAGCGGCTCGCCCTCAGGCGCATCGAGTACGACCCGCTCAACAAACGCCTCGAGCGGCTGCGCGGTTTGCGCGAGCAACGCACGGTCGACGTCGCGGCGGAGCCGGTATGTCTCTGCGGTGCCTGCGGCCAGGTCCAGGGAGAGGTAGCCGTTGCGCTGAAAGATGCGGAGTTTGCGCATGCGGTCTTTCGATACGCGGCTCGCCGTGATTGTCGCCACCGCACCGTTCGCGAACGAAATGCGCGCGTTGGCGATATCAATCGACCCGGTCAATACGGGAATGCCGACGGCCGCGACGTGGAGCACCTTCGCCCCGGTCAGGGTCAGCAGCAGATCGATGTCGTGGATCATCAAATCGAGTACGACCGCCACGTCGGACCCGCGGGGATTGAAGGGCGCAAGCCGGTCACTGTCAATGAAGAGGGGATCGTCCACGTACGGCAGTGCCGCGCGAATCGCGCGATTGAATCTCTCTATATGTCCAATCTGGACCAGCAGGCCCCGGGCTGTCGCGAGCGCGACTATCTCGTCGGCCTCTCCGAGGGTGGTCGCAATGGGCTTTTCGATCAACACATGCTTTCCCGCAGCAAGCGCCTGCATGGCCACCGCATGGTGTGCCGGCGTCGGGACAACAATCGATACCGCATCCACATCATGCAGCAGAGCCTCGAACGTTCCGTGCGCCTGCACACCGAGCTCGCGTGACACCTGCGCGGCCCGCTGGGAGTTCGTATCGAAGAAGCCCCCGAAGGCCGTGTTCGGCATGTCGCGGAGGAGCCGCGCATGATGGTAGCCCAGGCTTCCCGTGCCGACCACGCCGAGGCGGGGCGGCAGTCTCATACCGTCACGCCGCGCCCGCTCGTCTCGACGAACGCAATAAGCTCCTTGACTTCGGGAAAGGGCTTGAGGTCGCGGGCCGCTTGTTCGACAGCCTGGCCGACATTCAGCTCCGATCGAAACAGCAACCGGTACGCCTTTTTTATTTCTGCAATCACGTCGTCACTGAAGCCGCGGCGCTGCAGCCCGACCGCATTCAACCCGTACAGCCGGATGGGATTGCCTGCGGCGCGCACGAACGGCGGGATGTCCTTGGGCACTCTCGAGCATCCCCCAATGAACGAATGCCGGCCGATCCTGGAGAACTGATGCACCGCGCAGAGCCCGGAGATGCCCGCATAATCCTCGACGGTGATGTGCCCGGCAAACTGGGTCCCGTTCGAGACGATGACGTGATCCCCGAAGTGACAATCGTGGGCGACATGGACATACGACATCAGGAAACAATGTGTGCCGACAGTCGTCTTCAGCGACTGTGATGTGCCGCGATTGATGGTCACGTATTCGCGAATCGTCGTATGGTCACCTATCTCGACATAGGTCACCTCGCCCCGAAACTTCAGATCCTGCGGCTTGCCCCCGAGAACGCTGCCAATGCCGATCGTGACGTGCGCGCCCAGGCGAACGTTCTCCTCGAGAGTCGAGCGCGCTTGCAAGATGCTTCCGGGGCCCACTACGCACCGAGGCCCGACAATCGCCCAAGGCCCAATCTCCACGCTTTCCTCGATTTCCGCCGTCCTGTCCACGATGGCGGTCGAATGGATGCGCGCGCTCATCGGTCGCGCACCATCGCGGCCATTTCGGCCTCGCATACTACGGTGCCGTCCACTTTGGCCACGCCCGCAATGCGACACACTTTGCCCCTCACCTGTACCATATCGACCTCGAATCGCAGCTGGTCACCCGGCTTGACTGGCTTCCTGAACTTGATGTTGTCCAGCGAGATGAAGTAAACGACTTTGCTCTCGGGATCGTCCAGCGTGCCCATGAGCAGCATGCCGCCTACCTGAGCCATCGCCTCGATGATGAGCACTCCCGGCATGACAGGGTGGCCGGGAAAATGTCCTTGAAAGAAGGGCTCATTGATCGTGACGTTCTTGATCCCCACCACCCGCTTTTGCGGTTCCAACTCCAGAATGCGGTCCACGAGCAGGAATGGATAGCGGTGGGGCAGGATCTTCATGATGTCTTCAATATCGATCACTCTCTCCTCCCGGTGGCTGTGCGCCAGAAGTTCGCGGACCAGCTTCACAGTCCCACGATGGCTGGGTCTGACCGCAGTGATGCGTGCCTTCACTCTCCTACCGGTGAGGGCAAGATCGCCCAGCATGTCGAGGGCCTTGTGACGAA
>DASZZO010000005.1:0-6163 GCA_035544915.1 Gemmatimonadaceae bacterium
AGGGCGAGATCGAACACGCGTCGCTGGGACTCTCGCCCAAGCGTGCGCAGGACGAAATCCGGGCCGGGGTCGAGCAGGCCGTTCGGGACCGCGCCAAGGCGATAGTCTATGGAATGCAGGGCCCCTACACGATGGTCCTCAAGGTCAAGACCGAACGCCCGCTGTACCCGGGGTCACAACGGATCCGCGAGGGAGAGTTCACGTTTGCAAGTGCAAGCCTGTTCGAGATCCTGAACGCGTTCAACGCGATGAAATGAGAGGCGCGTTCCTCAATCGAAAGGGGTGGCGCGCAATGATGTGAGTTGGCGTGCGCGGGAACGATGGGACCTTCGCATAGCGCCGCATGTCATCTTGCAGTCGTGCCGCCGAATCCTCCCCGCCTTGGCGACGTAATGCGTGAGCGGCTGCGGCTCCGCCGCGCGAGCGAGCGTACCGCGGAGGCGTACATAGGGTGGGTGCGCCGGTTCGTGCGTTTTCATCGTGGTCGCCATCCGCGGGAAATGGGCGAACCGGAGGTGTCGAGATTTCTCTCGCATCTCGCGACCGAGCGCCGGGTGGCGGCGTCGACACAGAATCAGGCGTTGGCGGCGTTGGTGTTCCTGTACGCAGAGGTACTCGGGACGCCGTTCGGTTGGCTGAGCGGCCTGGTGCGTGCCAAGAAACCACATCGGCAGCCGACTGTAATGACCCGCGAAGAGGCCGCTCGCGTTCTGCGCGAGCTCGCGGGCGCTCCCCGGTTGATCGCCTTGCTGATGTACGGGAGCGGCCTGCGATTGATGGAGGCGTGCAGCCTCCGCGTGAAGGACGTCGATTTCGGGGGCCGTGCCGTAATTGTTCGGCACGGTAAGGCTGGCCGCGACCGGCTGACGATGCTTGCCGATTCCGTCGCGAACGACTTGGTACCGCACCTCGCGGCCGTGCAGGCGTTGCACCGGCGTGAACTCGTCGCGAACCGGGGCCACGTGATGCTTCCGGATGCATTCGTGCGAAAGTCTCCAAGCGCGGCCCGCGACTGGCGATGGCAGTGGGTGTTTCCGGCGAGGCGGGGGTATCGGGATCCTGCGACGCAGCGTTGGGTGCGGCATCACCTGCACGAGAGCGCTGTGCAACGCGCTGTCGCGGCCGCGGCCCGCGCGGCGGGGATGACCAAGCGTGTGACGTGTCACACGTTTCGCCACTCATTTGCCACCCACCTCCTGGAGGCGGGGTACGACATTCGCACCGTCCAGGAACTGCTCGGCCATCGCGACGTGAGCACCACCATGATCTACACGCACGTGCTCAACCGGGGTGGGCGCGGTGTGCGGAGCCCGGCAGATCTGCTTCGCCTGGAGGATCCCGACGTGCCATCGGCGGATGCTCACGCGCCGCAGGGTGATATGCTGACAGGATCCGTCAGCATATCCCGAGGACGAGTGGTTGATGGTCGCCTTCTCAAGGCCCCGTCGCGCCACGAGTTGCGAAGGCAACTCTGACGCGGCAAGCGCCGGATATGCTGCAGAAACGCGCAAGGTTCGTCATCTTCGTATTGAGAACCTTGCAGTCGACTACTTGTTAGACGCACTCCACTGTTATTCCGAGGCAAGTATGAGGGAACAAGTGTCTCTCCGGTTGAGTCGGAAATGGGATTTTGTTGTCATCGGTGTTTTGATGATCCTTCTCTACGGTTGTGCGACCTTGCCCCTGGTTCAGCGTGACGAGTTGATAGGAAGTTGGCGTTTAGTGTCCCGGATAGATCGCACCCCAGACGGGCGAACTTTGATTGAGCCGACTCTCGGCTCGAATCCAGTCGCTCTGCTGATTTATGATCGCGGGGGAAACGTCTCAGCTCAGCTAATGCGACGGGATCGGAGCTCTGCGTCGCCAGCAGGAGCACCAACCGATCCAAATAACAGCGGCGCATTGAATGGGTATGACGCGTATCTTGGTGTCTACACTGTCGATCAGTCATCTGGCACGGTAACCCATACTCTTACTGCAGCGCTCGTTCAATCCGACATTGGCCGCAAACTTGTGCGACGGTTTCGGTTTGATCGTGGCGATTTGATTATTTGGTTCGAGGTGCGAGGGCCATCTGGCGAGCAAGTCACTCGCACTCTCACGTGGCGTCGGGCGGATCGATGAAGTTGACGTGCGGTTCAAGAGGTAAGAGCTCTAGACTGCGGGTGCAGCGGCGTCTAACACACGCTGATACTGACAAGCGATTTAATGATGCTCGCTACGCTCGCAATTACTATGTTCGCTTGCAGCATAGCTTGAGGCGTTATGCGGCAACACACCAGATCCAGATGAATAGACCAATCATCCAGTGGTGCGTCGCAAGCGCAATGCTCGCCGCGCTCGCTACCGTCTCCCGCGCCCAAGCCGTCAGTCCCGCGAATCCACTGCCGACAGGGCAGCTGGTTGACGTCGGCGGCTATCGCGTTCACCTCGTATGCTATGGGTCGGCGCGCTCGACCGAGCCGACGGTACTGATTGTTGGTGCCGGCGCGTCGTTCGAGTGGGGCTCCGTCATCCCGGCTGTTGCGACACGCACGCGCGTGTGCGCCTATGACCACTCGGGTACCGTCTGGAGCGATGATGGGCCGACGGATTCGTGCATTCTCCGCGTTCGCGAGGTCACCACAGCCCTCGAGCGCACGGGGATTGCGGGCCCATTCGTGGTCGTCGGGCATTCTGTTGGTGCCCTTGTCGCGCGCCTGTTCGCCGACCGGCATCCTGATCGCACAGCTGGGATGGTCATCGTTGATCACGCCGCGGCGTTTCCCGTCCAGAATGTCTCGCTGCCCGAACCTGCGGCACCGCTGGCAGCAACACCGGTGATCCCAGGCCACATAGCCCAAGGGCAGCGCGTTCCCATCGGAGAAGCTGCGTTCGCCAAGCTGCCGGCGACGGACTTTGCCTTGCATCAATGGGCGGCCAGTAGACCGCGTGATCTTGCGAGCCGGCAACGAAGTCCCTCCATTCTTCGCGGATGCACCGCGGCACTCGGATCCGGCACATCGCTCAGCGAAGCGCCCTTGGGCGACCGACCTTTAGTCGTTCTTCACGTGAACGACGGTGAGGTGATCTCGAAGACCGCAGGCGCTTCGCCGTACGCGCGACTGCAACAGCAACTCGCCGCTTTGTCCCGCAATAGTCGTATCGTTCAGGTTGATCGGACATCGCATTACATCATGCTTGACCGACCCGACGCGGTTATCGCTGCGTTAAACAAGACGCTCGATCAGATCCGCGCGCCAAGAGACAGTAAGCGATGAGGTCCGGACCCGCAGCGCCGCCCTGCCGCGTAACTAACGCTGCAGCTGACAGCCGATCTCAGGAATGTTGCGCGAGCTGCGCTCGCGCCCTTATTTGACTCGGCTGCAGCTGAGCTAATTCGTTAGGCGACATAAGAAACCATGCAATACTTCGATCAATCGCTGGCAGAACAGACGTTCGCGGCCACAGGCTCGAGCCTTCGCCAGGAAGTGGATACGGCAGTGCCCAGGCTTCGAGCCCTCTCGGACATCCGCGCAGCCTCATCGCTCCTGCTCGCCAAGTGGTCACCAAAGCAGGTCCTCGGTCACCTCATCGACTCCGCGTCAAACAACCATCAGCGGTTCGTTCGCGTGCAAGCCGAGACTGATCTAAGCCTTCCTGGGTACGCACAGGACTTCTGGGTCGACACCCAGCGGTACAGCGACTGCGCCTGGCCTGATCTCATCGAACTGTGGTCCTCCTACAATCGCCATCTAGCGCACGTTATCACCCACATCGCAGAGGCCAAAGGCAACGTCCATTGCAGGATTGCCGCCGGCCCGTCGGTCACGCTCCGTCACGTCGCTCTCGACTACGTTGGCCACGTGCAGCATCACCTACGCCAGATCCTCCAGCAGCCGTAATGTGTTGCCTAACCGAGGTGTTGCTGCTGCCGGCTGCTGCAGACGCGGTGACGGCCACGCCTGATTGCTTGCGCTCTCCGTCCTCGCGCACGAGCATCAACGGGTGCGGCTGCGGAACCGCGCAGCAGAACCTCGGCCGTCAGCCGAACGAGACAGGTCACGCTATTATTCGGGAACGACCAAGGTCGAGCAGCTCGAACAGGCCCTCGAAAACCTCTCGCTGGATGAGCGTGCGAGCTTTCGGGCGTGGTACGCGGTGTTCGATGCGGCCGAATGGGATCAGCAGTTCGACGCGGATGTCGCGGCAGGGAAACCGACCGCTTGGCTGATGCCGCCCTCACCGAACACAGCACCGGGCGCACCCGCAAGTCCTGAACCATTACGCCGCCACCACCTTCTGGCGGTGTTACGACGCGCTTCCCGCGCCGACCCGCAACCTCGCGGAGTGGGCCGCTTGCGAGCGCAAAGTCGGAATCAAGGTGCACGCCTGAACAGCCCGACGGTCACCGCCTTCCCACGCACGTGCCCCGCCATCGCAGCGACTACGGCGGCGCGGCGCAACGCCACCGGCGCGTTGTTGTCGGTCGGCGGGACGTTGACCGGCACGTCGAGCGCGTATAACTCGAACACATAGTGGTGCACCGGACCGCTCGCCGGGGCGGCCGGCCCACGGTAGTATGGGCCGCTCACGCTGATCTGCCGCATGCCGTCGGGGAGTTGCGGTCCCTGCGGAACGCCTTCCGGAAGCGACGTCGCGGTGCCTGGGATCGCCCAGACCATCCAGTGGAGGACGTCGTCCAGCCCGTCACCGATCGCCGCGTCGGGATCGTGGACGACGAGGACGAAGCTCTGGGTGCTGTCCGGTACGCCGCTCCACGCGAGCGGCGGGGAGACCTCCTCGCCGGGCTGCGCGTACCGGGCAGGGATCACGCCGCCGTCGGCGAACGCCGTGGAGGCGAGTGTCATCACGCGGATGGCGCCGCGCCCGCGTCCGCCGCCGCCCCGGCCACCGCCGCGCCCGCCCGGTGGAGGATTCTGCGCCAGCGCGGCGCTCGTCGCTGCGGCAAGCAGTGCCGCACCCAGCACGAGTTGTTGTAGTCGCATGCGTCGCTCCTACTTGAACGAGGCGGGCTGCTTCGTCCGCCACGTATCGTACCGCATCCGAAGCGTCTTCACGGGATTCAGGTTCTCGCCCGGCATGATCACGTTCGGCCCGCCGGACTCCGGTTGCGTCACAGTGAGGTACATCGCGTACTTCCCGTTGTTGTGGGCCCATGTGCTGTCGGAGAGGCGCTGCGCGCCCTCCCCGGCCTTGTCGCCGCGCTCCGACATCAGGATGTAGGCGACGTGCGCCGTCTTGCCGTCGCATGCGATCGGCCGCGGCGTTCCGTCGGCGGGCAATGGCGGGCAGGTGCATCGGCTGTCACCGCCGGACGCGTCGGCCGCGTCCATCGCCGCCATCACGCGATCGGTGAGCGCGCCCTTCGTCGCGAGGAACGCCCGCACCGCGTTCGGCACCACCTCGCCCGGGCGCAGGATGTTGCCCTGGATCGAATAGAAGATCTGCGTCCCGGGCACCTGTCCCTGCATGTGCTGCGTGACATAGCCGTTCGAGAGGCCGGAATGTCCCGCGCTCCGGCCCATCAGGTCCAGGATGCCGAACTGGCGAGACTGGAACGCGGGATCTTGCGCGAGCAGCTCGATGATGCGCGCGGGCTCGGTCCCCTTCTGGAGCTCGGTGAAGACCAGCATCTGGTTGATGTGCGTGCCGTCCACGCCGGCCTGGCACGCGGCGACGCCCTTTCCCGGCACCACGACAGCCTGCACGCCCATCAGGAAGGCGTCGTTCTGGTTGACGCACGTCGCCGACGCGATGACGACGCGGCCGGTGGCGAGGTCCACCGCGATGACCGACCACGTCGCGGAAGCGCCAGCCGGCAGCAGGAGCGACAGGAGAACGACGGCAACAGCTCGGCGCATGGATCTTCCCCTTGGGTTGTCTCGCGCGCAACATCATAGCACCAACCGTGCGCGTGCACGAGCACTTAGCCCTTTCCTGCAACCACCGTGCGCTCATTCCTCGGCGTCGTCGCCCTGTCCGCAGTCGCCGCGTGCACCCCCGCGAAGGAGGTGGACGACGCGACGCTGCGCCTCGCAGACGCGGACACCGCGAACTGGCTGACGTACGGCCGCACCTACTCTGAGCAGCGCCACAGTCCACTGCGCCAGGTCAACGACTCCTCGGTCACGCGACTGGGCCTCGCCTGGTCCGTCGACAT
>DASZZO010000006.1:0-9548 GCA_035544915.1 Gemmatimonadaceae bacterium
ACGCGGAGATCGCACAGCTGATCACCGAAGAAACGATGCGACAGAACGGCGGCATCGAGCTGATCGCGAGCGAGAACTTCGTGTCACCCGCGGTACTCGAAGCGATGGGATCGCCGCTCAACAACAAGTATGCCGAGGGGCTGCCGGGCAAGCGCTACTATGGCGGGTGTGAAGTGGTGGACAGGGTCGAGCAGCTGGCCATTGACCGGGCGAAGCAGCTCTTCGGAGCGGAACATGCCAACGTGCAGCCCCACTCCGGCGCCCAGGCCAACGCGGCCGTGTACCTCGCCTTCCTCAAGCCTGGCGACACGGTGCTCGGTCTCGACCTCTCGCAGGGAGGTCACCTCACGCACGGATCCCCGGTGAATTTTTCCGGGCTTCTCTACCGCGCCGTCCATTACGGCATCGACCACGCGGGGCTCATCGACTACGCGCAAATGCGCGAACTTGCGCACGAGCACAAGCCGCGGATGATCATCGCCGGGTACAGTGCGTATTCGCGCTGGATCGACTTTGCGGCGTTCGCCACCGTCGCTGCCGAGGTAGGCGCCGTTCTTATGGTAGACATGGCCCATTTCGCCGGGCTCGTGGCAACAGGCCATCATCCGTCGCCAGTGCCGCATGCCGACGTTGTCACCAGCACCACCCACAAGACGCTTCGCGGTCCACGTGGCGGCCTGATTCTGTGCAAGGCAGCGCACGCGAAGGTGGTGGACAAGGCGGTGTTCCCGGGCACGCAGGGCGGCCCACTTGAGCACGTCATCGCGGCCAAGGCCGTGGCGTTCCGCGAAGCCCTCGAACCATCCTTCAAGGACTACAGCCGGCGCACCATCGACAACGCACGCGCCCTCGCGGCCGCGCTCGCGGAGCGGATGTTCACGATCGTCAGCGGTGGAACGGACAATCACCTGATGCTTGTTGACCTGAGATCCAGGCAGCTCACGGGCAAGGTCGCCGAGCAGGCGCTCAACGCGGCAGGCATCACGGTGAACAAGAACACGGTGCCGAAGGAGACCCAGTCGCCGTTCGTCACGAGCGGCATACGCCTGGGTACGCCGGCGGTAACGACGCGCGGCATGGGCGTCGGAGAGATGCAACAGATCGCCGGCCTTATCGATGAAGTGCTGACCGCGCCGGCGGACGAGCGGGTCCGGCGGGAGGTCACCGGGCGGGTCAAGGCCCTCGTGGCATCGTTCCCACTGTATCCGGTAGCCTGAGCACATCGTCGCTAGTTGTGGGCTGCGTGACCGCCCTGCATAATGCAAGTTGCCGGACTAGCGCGATGCTTTTGCGCTTCGCCGGCTGAACTACATGTCCTTCGGCTGAGAGGAGGCCGTGCCAGAGCTGGCGTTTCGCGACGGAGTCATGGACCGCATCAGAATGCGCGAGCCTCGCTACCACGAGCACGCGTACCTCTTCGTCCTTGCCGCTCTCGAGTTCAGCCAGACACGACTCACGGAACGCCGGCACATCACAGGGCGGGAGCTCGCCGAGGCGTGCCGCGACCTTGCCCTGCAGCGGTATGGCGTGCTGGCCCGCATGGTGCTCGAATACTGGGGCATTACTGACACCGTGCATTTCGGCGACGTGGTCTTCACACTGGTGGACCTCGGCCTTCTGATGAGCCAGGCGACTGATACGCGCGACGATTTTGCCGGGGTCTTCGATTTCGAGAAGGCGTTCGACCGCAATTATCCGTGGAACGCCGCGCCCGCCGCGTAGGCGGCACGGACCAACTCAGCCTCCTGCCATTCACATGAGCGTACGCGTAGTCAGCGCCGCTCAAGCGGCTGATCTCGACGCCAGGGCAATCGCGCAGGGCATCCCCTCACGTCAGCTCATGCAAGCCGCCGGCCGCGCGGCGGCGGCCCTGGTGGCGGAGCGCTATCCGCTCGAGGCCGAGCGCGGCGTGGCGGTGTTCGCCGGGCCGGGCAACAATGGCGGCGACGCATGGGTCGTTGCGGGTGAGCTCGCGCGGCGCGGCGTGCGGGTGCGCGTTGCGGAAGTTGCCGCGCCAAGCACGGCCGATGCCATCGCCGAACGGGAAGCGGCCAGCGCGCTGCTCCAACACCAACCGCCCGACGGCTCGGAAGGAGTGATAGTAGACGGGCTGCTCGGCACCGGCGCGCGAGGCGCGCCGCGCGGTGCCATTGCCAGCGCGATAGAGCGCATCGAGATCAGGCGCTCCGCGCACGACCATCAGCAGGTGCGTGTGGTTGCGCTCGATGTGCCGAGCGGCGTCGATGCCACCACCGGCCACACCGCGGGGCTCTGGGTTCGCGCCGACCTGACCGTCACGTTCGGTTCACTCAAGCGTGGATTGCTGGCGCAGCGTGACGCTGCCGGCGTCATCGCGGTCGTGGACATTGGCCTCGGCGCGGTGGCGGCAACGTCCAGCGCGCCTGGCCTCGTGGATGCCGCAATGGTCCGCCGCATGGTGCCGCGAATTGCCGCCAATGCGCACAAGGGCTCCCGAAAACGGCTCCTCATCGTGGGCGGCGGGCTCGGGATGGCGGGAGCGCCGGTCCTCGCCGCACGCGGTGCACTCAGGAGCGGAATCGGGATGGTGAAGCTGTGCGTGGCGCGCGAGAGTATTCCAGCGGTGCAGGCCCTCGAGCCCGCCGCGATGGCTACGCCGTGGGCTGAGACCGATGCGGATTTTGACGCCCTTGTGTCGTGGGCCCACGTGCTGCTCATCGGACCCGGTCTCGGGCTCAACGCGCGGGCGCGCGCGTTCCTCGAGCGCCTGCTCGCCGTGTGGCGCGGTCCGTTGGTACTCGACGCGGATGCCCTGAAGACATTCGAGGGGGAAATCGCGAGGCTCGGCGAGCACATCGGGGAGCGCCAAGCCGTCCTTACTCCGCACGCCGTCGAGGCCGGCGGGCTTGCCGGCCTGACGCCGGAAGAAGTGGACGAGGGCCGCTTCGAGATTGCCGCCCAGATCGCGCTCGCAACGCGCTCGACTGTCTTGCTCAAGGGGGTGCCGACCGTGGCAAGCGATGGCGCGACCACACTGGTAAGCGCGAGCGGCACCCCGGTGCTGGCGACTGGCGGCAGCGGCGACATGCTGGGTGGCATAGTTGCGACCCTCCTCGCGCAAATCGGCGACGTTCCTGCCGGCGCGGTCGAGGGCGCAGCCGCGGCGGCGTGGATACATGGGCGGGCGGCCGAAATCGCCTCTGCCGGACAGGTACGCGGTGTATGGCTCCACGAGGTGACGGATGCGTTGCACGGTGCCTGGCGGCTCACTGAGTCGGCATTGCCCGCGCCGTTGCTTGCCGAACTGCCCGCGGTCGGTGGCCTCACGTGAATCCGCCGCGGCGTTCGGGGCAGTCATGACAGACGGGCCGCACGCGCACCTGCCGCTGGGGCCCGGAGCAGAGTTCGATATCATTCGCGGCCTGATCGCACGATGGGGGGGTGTGTCAGAGGGGACGGGTGACGATGCGGCCGTGGTCGAGATTCCGGCCGGACAATCGCTGGCGGTGAGCACGGATAGCTCGGTGGAGAATGTCCACTTCCGCCGCGAGTGGCTCTCGCCGCGCGAGATCGGGTACCGCGCAGCTGCGGCGGCAATCAGTGATCTCGCCGCGATGGGCGCCGCTCCGCGGGGCATGACCGTGGCGCTCACGCTGCCCGAGCGATGGCGGAAGGAGACCGGGTCGCTGGGGGACGGCCTTGCCGATGCGGCGCGAGAGACGGGCACACCCATTCTCGGCGGCGATCTCACGCGGGGCGCGGACCTCGTCATCGGCATCACGGTTTTCGGCACGGTGGCGCATCCCCTCACGCGCGCCGGCGCGCAGCCCGGCGATTCGGTGTGCGTCACGGGGCGGCTTGGCGGCCCGCGATTGGCCCTTCGGGCGTTCGAGCGAGGCGTTGAGCCCCTCGCCGCATACCGGGAACGTTTTGCCCACCCCGTGCCGCGCCTGAAAGAGGCAATGTGGCTGGCCGCACACGGGGCCACCGCCGGGCTGGACTGCTCCGACGGCATTGCCGCAGACCTCACGCATCTCGCAGCCGCCAGCCGCGTGCGCATCGTACTCGATCTCGACCGGCTTCCGCGCGTGACTGGCGCGTCCGAGGATGATGCCGCACGGAGTGGCGAAGAGTATGAGCTCATCGTGACGGGGGCGTCTTTGGACGCCCAAGCCTTCGAACTGCAGTTCGGCATACCCCTTACGGCAGTTGGAACCGTCGAACGGGCAGGCTCGGCGGGTGCGGCGGTTCGTGCTCGCAGCAATGGCGCGGCCGTGCCGCTGCCCGCCGGCCATGACCACTTTGCCGAACAGAAGCCCTGATGCGCACGCTGCTGGTATTGCTCACAGGAGCGGTCGCAACCCCACTGTGCGCCGTAACGGTCATCACGGCGGCGCTGCTCGGTGTGCGCGACCGCGAGGGCTCCGTGTTCGACCTTGCGCTCCGGTGGTGGGCGAGGGCGCTCATCTGGGCGGCCGGCGTCGAGGTCGTCGTGCACACTGGCGAGAACATGCAGGGCGCGCAGCACATCTTCGTGGCCAACCACCTTTCGTGGTGCGACATCCCGGCGCTCGCCACGGTGATCACGCGATTCAAGTTCGTTGCCAAGTCGGAAATCGCGCGGGTGCCGCTGTTCGGTGCGGCCGTGCGTGCCATCGGAAGCGTCTACATCGACCGGGAGAACCGCGCGTCGTCCTTCGAGTCACTCCGGGTGGCCGCGGCGAAAATCAACGAGGGTGTATCCGTCGTCATCTTTCCCGAGGGAACCCGCGGCACGGAGTATCCGCTCCGCCCGTTCAAGAAGGGCGCGTTCGTGCTGGCCATCAATGCGCAGGCGCCCATAGTGCCCGTCGTGATCCACGGCGCCAGGGAGCGGCTCCGCCGCGGCAGTTTCTACGTGAGGCCAGGCCGCGTCAACGTCCACTTTCTCGAGCCGGTGCCGAGCGCCGGGTTGACGTTTGACGATCGCAACGCACTCGCCGTTACGGTTCGCAATCGGATGGCGGGACTCCTCCGCGACACGTACGGCGTGACAAGCCCGCCATGGGATCCGAGACGCACCGGCACGTGATGCGCTAGATTCTCCCGCCATGTCAAACATTCTCTCCATCAGCGCGCGTGAAATTCTCGATTCGCGCGGAAACCCCACAATCGAAGTGGACACCGTGCTCGACAGCGGCGCCGCGGGACGCGCGGCGGTCCCGAGCGGCGCATCCACCGGTTCGCGCGAAGCGCTCGAACTGCGCGACGGCGACCGCAAGCGATATGGAGGCAAGGGCGTGCTCAAGGCCGTCCGGAATGTCGAAGAGGTAATCTTTCCGGCGCTGCGTGGACTGGAGGGCACTGATCAAATGGGCATCGATGCCCGCCTCATAGAACTGGATGGCACGGCGAACAAGTCCAAGCTGGGCGCCAATGCGATGCTCGGCGTGTCGATGGCATGTGCGCGGGCGGCCGCCGTCGCGACCGACCAGCCGCTGTTCCGGTATTTGGGGGGAGCCGCTGCGCGCACGCTGCCGGTGCCGATGATGAACATCCTGAACGGCGGCGCCCACGCGACGAACACCGTGGATTTTCAGGAGTTCATGATCGTTCCCGTTGGTGCCCCGAGTTTTCACGAAGCGCTGCGGATGGGTGCCGAGGTGTTTCATGCGCTGAAGAAAGTGCTCGTGAAGCGCAAGCTGGCAACGGGCATAGGGGATGAAGGCGGGTTCGCGCCGGACCTCAAGAGCGACGAAGAAGCGATCACCGTGATTCTCGAAGCAATCGAAAGCGCCGGCTACGCGCCGGGCACCGAGGTATCCCTCGCCCTTGACTGTGCCGCGAGTGAGCTGGCCGACAAGGGCAAATACACGTTCAAGAAGAGCGGGGCCGGCACGAAGTCGGATGAACAGATGATCGAGCTGTTCGCGAAGTGGATCGAGAAGTATCCCATCGTATCCATCGAGGATGGACTCGCAGAGAACGACTGGAAGGGATGGGCGA
This sequence comes from Gemmatimonadaceae bacterium, assembly GCA_035544915.1. Taxonomy (GTDB): domain Bacteria; phylum Gemmatimonadota; class Gemmatimonadetes; order Gemmatimonadales; family Gemmatimonadaceae; genus Fen-1231. Next base: position 5,965 of record DASZZO010000006.1, read on the forward strand.
GGCTCACGGCGGCCCTCGGCGATCGCGTGCAACTCGTAGGCGACGACATCTTCGTGACGAATCCCGAGTATCTCGGACGTGGCATCGAGGAGGACGTCGCGAACGCAATTCTCATCAAGCTGAACCAGATCGGTACCGTGGGCGAGACGCTCGAAACGATCGAGCTGGCGCGCCGGAATGGTTATCAGAGCGTGATCTCGCATCGGAGCGGCGAAACGGAGGACACGTTCATTGCCGACCTCGCCGTCGCGACAAACGTGGGCCAGATCAAGACCGGCTCGCTGAGTCGCACCGATCGCGTTGCGAAGTACAATCAGCTGCTTCGCATCGAGGCCGGACTCGGCCGCGCGGCGGAGTATCCGGGGGGAGCCGTGTATGGGTTAGGGGCAGTCTAAGCGTCGAGAAGTCGAGGAGTCCAGGTGTCGCCCAGACAAGCCGGGCCCAAAGCACTCGCCGTCCGCGCGGTTCTGGCCGCCGCTGCTGCCGTGGTGCTCCTGTTCGCGGTGCAGGGTGGGGAATGGGGCACGTTTGACCTGTTCCGCCAGCAGAGCAGGCTTGGCCGACTCAGGCACGACGTGGACTCGCTGAGGCGCGACGTGGACTCGCTCACGCGCTACAAGAAGGCCCTCGAAACCGATCCTGTGCTGCAGGAGAAGCTTGCCCGTGAGGAATTCGGCATGCTACGCGGCACGAACGAGCTGCTGTACCGGTTTGTCGATCCCGAGTCCACCAGCGTGACGGGGAAGCCTCGCAAGCCTTGATAGAAGCCCGGGCGTCGCCTATCTTTGGGTCACTGACGCGGGGTGGAGCAGCCTGGTAGCTCGTCGGGCTCATAACCCGAAGGTCGCGGGTTCAAATCCCGCCCCCGCCATGGTTTGAACATGGCGACGGCCGGTTCCGAGAGGGACCGGCCGTCGTTATTTTTCGGCTCGCGTGGCAGGGTAGCTCAGCTGGTTAGAGCACGGCACTCATAATGCCGGGGTCGCGGGTTCGAGTCCCGCCCCTGCTACTTTCTAAGTCGTTCGGCTCCTAAATGTTTAGGCGTTGATTCCCGCTCCGTTGGTGATACGGTTTCGGGTGGTTCCGTGAACGAGCGCGAAGGGCGCGCACCGAGGGGCCGGACGCTCACTTCCCCCTCCGGGTCTGCCGCTCCACGAGGTCCGTCCAGTTCGTCACCAGCTCGATGCGCGACGTCGTCACCGCCCGCGCCAGCTTCACCACCAGGAGGCGCTGCCCGTCCGGCGAGACGTCATACGACATGCCCGGCGTGTCGATGAACTCCACGTCGAACACAAGGTGCGGAGGATTCCAGCGCGGCTCCGGCGCTGTCGCCACGTGCGTGGCATACCAGCGGTGGCCATTCCGGTAGTACAACTCACCCGACGGTTTCCAGCGAGGCTCGATGCCGCCGGCCGGCGACACCTGCCCGACGATCTTCCCGTCGGGAAACGACGCGATGAATACTTCGCTCGCGCCAGTTCTCGCGCTCGCTGAGTAGGTCATCCACCTTCCGTCCGGCGAGAAACCGATGAACGCGGCGTCGAACATCGTCGCGCGCGTTGGTTGGCCGAGGCCGACAAAGCCGATTCGAAACGGCGAAAGCGACGCGTGAAAGGCGAGCACGTCACCGACTGGAGAGAACGCAGCTGGAGCGAGCCCGCTTCCGTCGACCGGCACGCCGGCCCCGATCTGCGCCACCGGCGCGGCGTCATGAATGACGGTATGCATGTGAGCTCCGAGTATGCTGCCGCCGAGCCGTCGTCCGTCGTAACTCCACACGGGAAAGCCCTCGGCCTCCGCGCTCACCACCCGCTGGCCCTCGCGCCTCGCCGTGTTCCACACCCAGATGTAGTCGTGCACATCCATGGCATGGACGGCGATGTGCTGACCATCCGGCGCCAGATCGATCTGGCCATAGACGCGTTCGGGCGCGTCGAGGTATTCGACCGCTCCGCGCCGGTCAGCCCACGCGAGCTTGCCCACCGAGAGATCCCCCCCGGGGACATACGCGAGTATCCCGTTGTTCGACGCCGCCGCGTGCACGATTCCGAAGAGCGACTCTTGCGTCGCGTTGGCTGCCACCGTGACGGGCTCGCCGCTTACGGCGCGCGTACGCGCGTCGAACCGCATGGCGACGATGTTTGAGTTGCGTGCAAACAGGAGATAGCCGGGCGCCACATAGCGTGCGCCGTATCCGGAATGGACTACCATCGTCGTCTTCCGGGTTCGCACGTCGGTGGCCACGATGTCCATGTGATCGCCGCCGAAACTCGATGACATCCTGTCGGCGAGCACCGTTTGTCCATCCGGAAGGATGTCGCTAACTTGGCCGAAGCTGGGCTCGCCAGGCCGGAGCATGCGCTCCCCCTTTCCTCCTTCGGCCGACACCCGGGACAGGATGGAGCCGCCTTCCCTGAAGTAGATGAGGTCCGGCCGGACCCACCACGCCAGCACGGGCTCCTCCGCCTCACATAGCGTAGCCGCGGTTCCGCCCGCGCGCGGGATTTTCTTAACGTGATCGTGGGTGAGGAACCCGATCCACTCGCCGTCGGGGGAGAAGAACGCGTGAATCGTGCCCTCCGTCCCGGCGAGTGAGCGCACTTCACCGGTCGCGAGCTCTCGCGTGTTGATCATCGTCCCCGACGTGGTCTGTACGACGTACGCGAGCAGTGATCCGTCGGGTGAGAGCGCGACGACCGGGCTGCTAAACCCGATGACGGGCTGCGAGCGGAGCGCGAGCGGCGTGTCGGGAGGAAGGTCGACTGTAGCGTGAATCATCGGCGCGCGCCTCGATGACATGCCACTCACCGCGCCGCGCCTCCACGATACTGCTGTCGCGCCGATCACCACGCCCACGACGAGGAGCGCCGTTGCGAGCGCCCAGCCGCGTGCCCGCGCCGCGGTTGCCGCTCCGGCGCTGCCCGGTTCGCCAGCGCGGAATCCCGGGTTCCCCAGCGCGTCAGCAAACGCCTTCGCGCTCTCGAAACGATCCGCCGGCAGCTTCTCGAGGGATTGGGCCAACGCGGCTGCCACGTTTTGCGGAACGGACTTCCGGAATCGCGTCACCGGCTCCACCGGCTCTGCGATGATCTTCATGATGATCTGCTGCGCGGAGGCGCCGGTGTGCGGCGGATTCCCCGAGAGCATCTCGTACAGCACGCTGCCGAGCGAATAGATGTCGGACCGCGCGGTGATCTGCTTTTCCGCCGTCGCCTGCTCGGGGGACATGTACTGGGGCGTCCCGAGCGACAGGCCGGTCTCCGTCATCCGTCCGCTGGCCGCTGCGCTCACCGCCAGCGCGATGCCAAAGTCCGCGACGATCGGCCGGCCGTCGTGCAGCAGGATGTTCTCCGGCTTGATGTCGCGGTGGATCACCCCGTGGCGGTGTGCGTAATCCAGCGCGTCGGCTACGTCGCGTGCGATTCGCACCGCTTCGCCTACCCCGAGTTGCGTTTCGCGGTTCAGTTTTTCGCGCAGCGTCTCGCCGTCGAGGAACGGCATGACGTAGTAGAGGAAGCCGTCGGTCGCGCCGGAGTCGAAGAGCGGCAGGATGTGCGGATGCTGCAGCGATGCCGTGGTCTTGA
>DASZZO010000007.1:0-9842 GCA_035544915.1 Gemmatimonadaceae bacterium
CAATGCCACACCTCGACGCGAGCGGGTGCAGGACCGTTCGTGCGAGCGGTCGCCGGGGGCCTGGGCTCACGCGAAGCGATTCCGAAGTAGAGCGTGCCGCCGTCGTCGGACCACTGCGGCCTCCGGTACGATGCCACGCGCATGCCCGTCGGGAATCGCTTGTCGGCGGCAAAGTCGTAGACTGTCCTGACCGGACTCGATGAACCCACTGCTCGCCACGCCATCACCGTGTAGGCGGTATCAGCGAATGCAGTGTCGTTCACGCTTCTGAAGGCCACCAGGTCGCTGCTGCGGGGGCGCCAACCCAAGTTGGCGTATTGCAAGTCGGCGGCGTCGAGCGGGTGAATTGCGCCCGTCGTGACGGAGAGCACCTGCACGCCATTGCCGGTCTTGCCCTCCACGTCAGTCGTCATGCCAAGGAGAGACCCGTCGTCGTTCCAGGCGAACTCGGCGACATTTCCGAGCGTCACATCGGCACCTTGTTCGAGGTCGCGCACGACGAGATCGGCGCCGCGACTCTGGCGGCCCGTTGGGGTGTAGCGACGAAGCGCCGCATGCGTGCCCGTCTTGTTGACGCTGAACGTCTGGATCTCCTCGAGCACAACCGTCGCACCCGATCGGAGGTCAACGATTCCAACCTTGTTGCGGCTCGCTGTTGGTGCGGCGCCGCTCGAGCCCGCGCCGCGTCCCCCAGCGCCGCCCCGACTGTTCGTGCCGCCAGCACGACCAGCGGCCGCGGTATCGGGAAGAATAGTGTACAGCAGGAAGTGGTTGCTATTCGTGAAAACTGGACCGCTGCCGTTGCGGACGGTTATTTCCTCACCCGGCGTGCCCCCCATGCCGGTGGCGGAGCCGACCGCCCGATATCGCAGCTCGCCGGGACCGTTGACGCGCCGGAGGTCGTAGGCAACCCATTTGCCGTCCGGCGAGAGGGCCCCGTTGCCAAGTGATTCCCACCTGGACCATTCGGAGGCGGGGACCGGTTGCCGCGAGCCGGTGACCGGGGCGCTCGACGCAGGAGCTGGCTGGGCCAACAATGGCCAGGCGGCGACAATCGGTAGCAGCGCGAACGAGCAGATCACGCGTGACATGTCGGGGCTCCGAGCGTGGTTCGAGAGGAGTTCATCATAAGGCGAACGAGGTGCCGCCACAACTTGCATCGCGGTGGGGCAACGTTTTGCAGAAGAACCACGGATGCCACGGAAAACGGGCGGATTGCCAGGGTCTACTCCAGGTGAACAGGGCGCGCCGCCTGAGGGCCCTGTCCCCAAAAAGAAAATCCGTGTAAATCCGTCCGCTTCGTGTGATCCGTAGTTCCGCTGTATCCGCCCGACGGCTGCTGAGGGCCGTCTACGGCAGCCGGTCCAGGCACCCCTTGAACAGAGGATTCGCCAGCTCCGCGTCAGGCACGGGGAAATTCACGTCGTGGCCATAGACTCCCCCGCCCCAACCATTGTACACGCCCGTCGGGAAAGTCTGGTCCTCGGTCCTGCCGTACTGCCGCATGAGGCGGCGCAAGTCGCTCAGACGCTGGCCGCGGCCGAAAACCCAGAATGCCTTTTCGCGGAAAAAGAGGGTGACAGCGTCATCCTTGGTAGCTGGCGTTCCAGCGATCGGGCTCATTGGCCCTGGCTGGAAATTGCCGATCTTCGGCGGCGCCGCGCGCAAGGCGTTGAGGATCGTCATCATGCCCGCATAGTCGGCGGCGTTGAGCTTGCTTTCTGCTTCAATCAGCCGGGCATCGATGCCTGAAACCATCGGAATCGGGTCGCTGCGCCCCGGCCAGATCTGCTGAATGAACATGGGCGTCGTGCCATCCTCGGCCGTGATCTTGGGATTCAATGCGCTTCCGGCCTTGACCGGCACGCGGGGATCATTGGCCGATGCGAACGGCAGCGCATTCTTGACGGTGTTTACCGCACCGTTGAGGATATCGAAGCTGTCGCTGACCGTGATCCGCGCCACCGAGTTGTTCAGGCTCCAGATGCCGAGGTCGCCCGTCGGAACGCTCGTAACGAATATGTACTGGTAGGTCGACGATACAATGGCCGCGGGTACCAGGGCTGCGGCCGCCGCGAACTGCCCCTTGTCCACCAGGATTCGGGCCTTTGTGATAAGCGCGGCGTTCTTGATGACAATGCTTGATGCATCAGTGCCAGTGTTGATTGCGAGCGCCGTGTCGAGATGCGCAGATGCGGTGTCGTATACCTGCGCGTTCGTGAGCGGCGGCCCCAGGGATTGCTGTCCCGCTATCGTAGCACCAAGCGGGATTCCGTTGCAGAAGTTCTCGGCCAGCGACATCTCCGTAAAGCCGAGTGCCATGTACAGCTCGGCGATGTCTGCGGTGTTGTTAGGCAAGAACTGCTTCATCGCGGCGAGCGCGTCCCGGATGAAGCCCCGGCTTCTCGTGATGTCGTACGGAATCTGCGGATTGTTGGTCGTCATCGTCCGGCGATCGACGTCCGCACGACTGATCTGAAAGTCCGAGTTGCGGAACTCGTCCGCCAGGTTGCCCGATTCCTCCCATAATGTCTCCCCTCCGCTGGCATTGACCATGTTCTTTAGCCGGCCTATTGCACCGACGCGCAGCGCGGTGGCAGCGGCGGCGCTCTGCACCGCCGCCGGATCTATCGCGCCGAAGTTCTGCGGCGTAAGCAGGTCGTCCTTGAACTTTGTACAGGCCACCATCAGTGCCATCACGGCGGCGAGCACTCCGGCCGCCCATCGAGCGCGATGCGAATCGTTCGTCATGGTATCGTCCTCGATGAGGGTCAGTACTTCAGGTTGAGTCGGAACGTGTAGTACGTCGGAATGCCCGCCGTCTGGAACTCATTCTGGAGCTCGCTCGTGCTGCTCACGCCGTAGTTCGCCTCTGGATCGATTCCGGTGAAATTTGTCCAGGTGTGAATGTTGCGAACGCTGAACACCAGGGTGGACCCGGTCCCCGCCCCGATACGCCGCATCAGCATGACGGGAAGGTTGTAGATCACTGAGGCCTCGCGGAACTTCCAGAACTGGTCCGAAATGAAGTATCCGCGACTCGTCTTGAAGGTCGTCCCACCGAGCACCGTTCCGTTGCTCTTCGCGATCTGGCGTGCCTGGAGGTTCAGGTCCTTCTGCACGATTTCATTTTCCGCGCAAGCCAGCGGCGTAGTGTTGCACTGGAAGTTATTCGCGCCATCTATCGTGTTGCCGCCGCCTTTGTAGTCGAAGCTCAAGGTCACGCGCAGGCGATGGTTCAGCAGGTCGAAGCCTTGCTGAACGGAGAAGATGTCGCGGGGCGCCCCGTATCCAACAAACTTGAAGGCGGAATCCACGTGCACTTCCGAGACCTGGAGGATGCCGTCGCCGTTGTCGTCGCGATAGGTATAGGGCCGGAACCACTGGCTGAAGATGGGATAACCTTTCACTTCACGTGTTTGTCCGCCCGCACCGATCACGCGATCCTGGCACGATCCGGGGATCTGCGCGCCGCTCGCATCAATCTTGCAGGTTGTCGCATCGGTGCCGAGATCCAGCACGAGGCTCGAGTTGTGTGAACCGCCGACCGTCATGTCCCAGCCGAAGTTGCGCGAGTCCCACAGCTGCATGTTCACCTGCAGTTCGTGGCCCCAGTTGCGGATTCGCCCGATGTTCGTGAGCAGCTGCGTGACCGATGCCGCGCCGGACGGCGCAAGCGGAATATTGATCAGGGCGTCCTTGGTCCGCTTGTCGTAGTAGGTGTAGTCCACCGAAACCCTGCGGAAGAGCCGCATCTCAAAACCGCTCTCGAACTCAGCCGAAGTTTCCGGTTTGAGGTTGGCGTTGCCTGGATTGCTGGAAATCAATCCGGGGGTATCCGTGCCACTGGTCAGACCGCGTGTCGCGATGGTGACGGTGTTTGCGGAGAACAGCGTCAAACCGGCGATCGGACCCGGCTGCACGCCGCTGGCGCCGTAGGAGACGCGAAGCCGGAGCTGATCCAGCCAGTTCATTTTCGGGAAGGCGGGCTCATCGGATGCAATCCACGAAGCGCTCGCTTTGGGATAGTACACTCGCTGGAACTTTGTGCCGAACGCACTGTTCTGGTCCGTGCGGAGCGCCGCCGTGAGGAAAAGACGATCGTTCACCGCGGCTTGCTCCTGCACATACAGGCCTAGCGTCTTGACTGCCTTCGGCTGCGACTCCTGGTCGATAAGCTTGGTAGCGGCCTGCGTCACGGCGACTGCGCCCGGCGGCAGTGTCTGCCCCCGCGTGTTCAGAGAATCGACCTCGATGTTGGTGTAGTCGGCGCCGACCGACGTCCTCAGGTTCAGCCACGGCCGGAAGTTCCACGTCGCCGTGCTCGATAGTTTGAAATTGAAGTTGCGCAGATTGGCGCGGTTGTCCGTCACGTTCCCAACGCGAGCCGTCGCACTCTGCGGTGGGCACTCGTTGAGCCGGCAGAGATGGAAGAAGTTCAAGTCGGTCAGGTCTGTGCCCAGCGTCGCGTCGTTCTGCAACCAGGAGAAGGGACGCCAGTTTGCGTTAACGCTCCCCGTAAAGCGCTGGAGGTCCTGAGAGTTCACGTACTGCATCACATCGCCGGGATTCCACTGGAATGCATCATTCAGCGGCGTGCCGTCGACCTGATTCGTGACCTTGTCGAGGCCCGGACCCTTGAATCCATAGTTCTGCATCTGGGTGTACCAGAGTGCGATGATCAGGTCGCTCTCCGGTGGAATCCGATTGTTCGTTTTCGTGAACCCCATGCTGGTCGACAAGTCAAACTTGGGACTCAACGCGGCTGAGATGTTGGACCGGAAGTTTACCTGGTCCTGCGCCAGCGGATGGAACCATTCGGGCCTTACACCGACCTTGAGGGAGTCGTTGAACCGTCTCACGTCGAGGTCAGGCATTTGTACGGGACCATACTCATTGTCGACGCTGCCGCTCACGAAGTAGCGGACGATGTCGGACCCGCCATTGACGCTCGCTCCTCCCTTGAACCCCCGTCCCCACTTGACGAGCGTGCGTGACGGGTCGCGCAGGAGGTTGTAGCTGGTGATGCTGTCCGTGACGCAATTGCCGGCGAATTTCGGCGTGGTCATCGTCGAGAGTTGGCAGCGGATCTGCGCGGTCCCCCCGGGCGCGTGCCCCCAGCGGGCGTACATGGGCTGGTAGGGCGTCTGGTCGATGAGCGTCCTGTCTTCCCCGAAGTAGTTCCAATGAGTGGCGCCGGACTTTCCCTTCTTTGTGGTGATGAGGACCACGCCGTTCGCCGCGTTGGTGCCGTACAACGTTGCCGCCGATGGGCCCTTCACGATCTCCACGTCCTCGATGTCGTCGGGATTGAGCGCGTTGAGAAGAGAGAACGGCGTGTCGGTCCCCGACCCGCTGTTCCCCGCACTGTATCGCACTCCGTCGAGGTAATAGATGGGGGCGTTCGAAAGGCTTATGGAACTCAGGCCCCGCACGCGAATCGTCGGTGCGCCGCCAAGTGTCGTCGCCGGAAGGGCAATCACGCCCGGTGTCTTGGCAAGCAGCAGGTCCGCGAACGCGGGGGTGTCCTGCTCTTCGACCTTCTTGCCCACATTGCCAAGCGTTGCCACAGCATTCCCCAGCTCCACGCGGCGCTGCTGTCCGGTGGCGGTCGTGACGATCTCCCCGAGCTGCACCACTGAGACCTTGAGCTGGAAGTCGTTGTTCGCCGTCGAGCCCGGTTCAATGGTGACGCGCTTCTTCTGCGACTGATACCCGACGCGGAGCACCTGCAGCTCCTGGTTGCCGGCCGGCACGCCGCGCAGCGTATAACGCCCGTCGTCGTTGGTGAGGCCCCCGATGTTCGTGCCCACGACCATCACCTGTACGCTGCCCAGGGGTTGGGTCGTGGCGGCGTCGGTTATCCGACCCGTCACCGTTCCTTGTGCGCCGAGCGATCCGGACGCGCCAAGCAGAATCAGCGTGACCGCACCCGCTGCGAACATGCTCCAACGGCCTTGCTTCATGATTGCTTCCTCCAACACGGAGTGGGGGACCTTGAGGTTGCCGCAGACGCTACGAGTCATCGGCAAGCGCGTCAAGCTGTGGGCATCTTCCGAAATACTCCATCAGGTGCGTCGCGCGTCACATGCAGATATGATCCACGGGATACGACAACCCTCGCTGGAGTATTCGATGCAGCCGAGTGTTCCATGCCGCGCGCAGCTTGCCGTTGGGTTCGTGATCGGTGCCATGGCAGTCGCCGCACCAGTCGCGGTCGCACAGAAGTCCGCAATCCCAACCCCAGAATCCGTATTCGGGTTCTCGCTGGGCGCCGATGGCAAGATGGTGGATTACGAGCAGTCCATCGCCTACTTCAGGAAACTTGCGGCCGCGAGCAATCGCATCCACCTGCTCAATGTGGGGAAGACGTCGTTCGGGCGCGACTGGACCGTGGCGATTATTGCCTCGCCGGAGAACTACGCGAGGCTCGATCACTTCCGGCAGATCAACATGCGACTTGCCCATCCCGCGGGCCTGACCGACTCTGCGGCGCACGTTCTCGCGCACGAGGGAAAGGTGATTGTCGACATCAGCGGAGGGCTCCATGCCTCGGAGTCGGCCGGCGCGCAGCACACACCGCAGCTCGCCTACGAGTTGTTGTCGCGGTCCAAGGATCAGGCCACAAAGGAGATCTTCGACAATGTGATCTTCTTCCTCTGGCCGACGATCAATCCGGACGGACAGGACATCATCGTCCACAATTGCTGGGAAACGATGGCCGGAAGGCCGCCACTCACGAACGAGCCATACGAGAAGTACATGGGGCACGACAACAACCGCGACAGCTACATGATGAACGGAATCGAATCGCGCGTCCGGCAGCGTGTGTGGCGGGAGTGGGAGCCGGACATCATTTACGTGCATCATCAGTCGTCCCCATATCCCACGCGTATCTGGATCCCGCCGTTCGCCGATCCGGTAGGGCTGCGCGCACCCCCAATCCCGGCGCGGGAGATCAACACCATCGGCACGCTGATCGCGCAGGAGCTCGATGCCCACGGCCAGGGCGGCGCCGCGCACGCGCTGTCCACGTTCGATGCGTACTATCCGGGCTATATCGATTACATGCCGGTCTACCAGAATATCCCCGCGTGGTGGACCGAGACACAGGGCGGCGGCTGCGCCGCGACACGCACCACGACCGTCGCGAACCTTCCGCCCGAATACAAGGACACGCGGCCGACGGCGCTGTACCTGAGCCCATGGCTCGAGGGAAGCTGGAGCCTGCGCGACGCGATCAACGTCATGGTCACCGCGTCCATCGCGACGCTGCGCTACGGCGCGAAGTTCCGCGAAGACATCCTGTACAACCGCTACCAGTCCGGGCGCGATGTCATCAGGAAGTACGGCTCGAAGGGCCCATATGCCTACATCGTTCCCCAGGAGCAGCGCGACCCGGTGGCGCCGGTCGAACTGCTCCGGCGCTTCGCGTTCCATGGGATACGCATCAGTCAGACGCAGCGCGAGGTGACGTACGAGGGCGCAAAATATCCGAGGGGGACTTGGGTGATACCGATGGACCAGGAGTTTGCCTCGCTCGTGCAGGAGGTGTTCGAGGTGCAGTACTATCCCGAGATCAAGGACGACACGCCCTACGATGCGGCCGGATGGACGCTTCCGTTTCAGATGGGCGTGCATGTGATTGAGGCCCGTGCGCCCCTCCCACAAGACTTTCGCGCCGCACTCAGGCCGGTCGCGCCAGGACAATCCGTGGACTGGCACAGTGCGCCTGACGCACCGCTGACAATGAATGCGACGGCGGCGGGCATCGTCCCGCGCCCCGGCAGAATCACCGGCTCAGGGGACCAGGTGGTGCTCGATCCCGCGCAAAACAATTCGTTCAAGCTCATCGCACGCGCTCTGGCCGACGGCGCACAGGTTTCGTTTCAGCCCGCCCGCGCGCGCTACATCCTTTCCGGCGTGAACGCGGGCAGGCTGGACGCATGGGCCGCGGAACTGTGGGTAACCGGAGAGCGCGTCTCCGGCGCCAGCGGCGTGACAGTCTCGGGATCTCCGCCGCGGATCGGACTCGGGAATGATGGCTGGACCCAATGGCTCTTCGATACGTACGGCGTGAAATACCAGGATGCGGTGGCCGCAGCCGATCTTGCGCCCGGAAAACTTGCGTCGCGGTTTGACGTGCTGATCCTGCCGGGTGGTGTCGGCGCCGGCGGACGTGGCGGCGGAGGCAGAGGGCTGAGTGCCGGCGCGCCGGGCGGCGCGGCCGACTCCGTCACGAAAGCCGTGGACGAGTTTGTGCGCGCTGGCGGTACGCTGCTCACCTGGGGCGCGGGCGCCGCGCGCACGGCCGCCGCGCTTCATTTGCCAGTGCGCAACGTCACTGCGGGTCTGGATCGCAAGCAGTACTTCACCGGTACGTCGATCATGCAGGTCACGGTCGACGTCGCGCACCCGGTGATGTCCGGAATGCCCGAGCGCGCCGACGTGACCGTGAACCAGCCGCCTGCCTTCACTACGACCGATGGGTTCGACGGCGTGGCTCTCGCCAAGTTTCAGCCGGAAGGATCGCCGCTGCGTTCAGGGTTCCTTACGCCGGGCGCGGAGAAATATCTGCAGGGCGCGGCGGCCGCGCTCGATGTGAGGCTCGGAGCCGGGCATGTGCTGCTTTTCGCGTTCAATCCCAACTGGCGTGGCCAGCCGACGGGCTCCTTCCGCATGATCTTCAATGCGCTGTTCTTCGGAAAAGACGTGGCGGCGCAGGCCAGGGGAACGCCGGGGTTCTGGACCGCGCCGGGGGCCAAGTAGGATGGCTCCCGCTATGGATGTATCTGACTTGTGCGCGCGCTGCGCGCTTGTCGGCGCTCTCATCATGGTCGGGAGTTCCCCGGGCGGCGCGCTGGCCCAACTCCCCAAGCCGGCGCCGCCCGGAGCAACAGTCGTTGTCATTGTCCGCCACGCAGAGAAAGCCGCGCAGCCCGCGGCCGATCCGCCGCTGACCGCGGCGGGAGTGGTACGTGCACGCGAGCTCGCCGCGCTGCTGGCTACGGCGGACGTTCAGGCTGTGATCGCCACGCAGTTGATACGCTCACAGGAAACGGCCCGCCCAACTGCGCAGGCGCACAATCTCCCGATCGAGACCATCGTGCGCCGGCTCCCTATCGCCGAGCACGCGCGGGAGGTGGCCAACGCAGTGCGAAGGCACCCTGGCAAGACAGTCCTTGTCGTCGGACACGGCGAGACCGTGGCCGCGATTGTCGCGGCGCTCGGAGGCCCGCAACTCGCCGACTTGTGTGGGAGCGATTATTCGAACCTTTACACGCTGATCCTGGACGGATCGTCGGCACGATTCATTCGCTCCACTTACGGCAGCCCGTCGCCAAGGCAGCCCGAGCCAGGAATGCCGTGCCCTGCGCCATGAGACGTACGGTACGCCGAACCTGGCGCGTTCCCGCCGCCGGCTGATGGCCGCCGTTGTCCCGCATTCCCTGATAGAATAGCCAGTTGCGCGACATTCCCGTCGTCGGGCTTTCGATTCTCCGATCGACGAGGCGGACGTCATGGGACCCTTCCCCTGCTTGACAGCAGCCGTGATGCGACTGATACTAAACCGCATGGTTTACCATTCGCTGAACCTCGACGCCACGTTCTTCGCCCTCTCGAACCCGACCAGGCGGGAGATCCTGTCCCGCCTGACCACCGGCGAGCGCTCGATCAGCGAGCTCGCCGCGCGGTTCGACATGTCCCTGCCGGCTGTCTCGAAGCACGTGCGCGTCCTGCAGAGCGCCGAGCTTGCGCAGGTCACGCGGCACGGACGTGTTCGACGCGCGCGACTCAACCCCGCACCCATGCGCGGCGCGCACGAGTGGATCGAGCATTAC
>DASZZO010000008.1:0-4074 GCA_035544915.1 Gemmatimonadaceae bacterium
ACTTCTATATCCGTTATCCCGACGCGATCTATCTCGAGCAGCTCACGGAGATGGTGGACAATGCGGCGCGCGCGGCGGCGCTTGGGACGGGCACGAAGGTGAAGATCGATCACTACGGCAAGGACCGGGACGGGATCGCCGTGGCGACGCTCGGCGAGGTGGGGTTCGCGTACCTGAAGAAGTTCGGCGGCACGAACGTGATCGAGGAGCCGGGGAAACCGCAGGGCTACGAGGAGACGGGGAGTGTGTCGAGTGCGATTCCCGGGCTCGGGTTGACGGCGCAGACGTCGCGGGCACCGAACCATACATACGAGATGGAGGCCGATGCGCTCACGGAAGCCGGGCACAAGGGTTTTGTGGTCGACGCGCAGGCCATGGCGGCGGTGCTCTTTGACTTTGCAACGCATCCGGATTATCGCGTGGCGGTGAAGAAGGAGTTTGATGGAATCAAGGCCCTGTTTGGGAAGTATCAGGAGGCGCTGAAGAGAGTGTACGTGCTGCCGAAGGTGCCGGAGCCGTGAGTGCGGCACTGGGCCGGACGGCTACTCGACGGCGGAGGAGACCGTCAGGAGGATCATGCTGATGATGACTTCACCTTTGCCCCTTCTGGTTGTCATCGCGGCAATCGCGACGCTTGGGGCGACCGGAAACCTGTTCAGTGCCTCGCCTCTGGTCATCGCTGCTCAGGTTCTTGCGGTGGCGCTGAGCGGATGGGCGCGCCGTTCATTCCAGAAAGGCACGTTCCGGGTGGCCGCTGCGCCGGGCGGCAGCGGGATCATCCGACGCGGCCCATATCGCTTCATCCGGCACCCCATGTACGCGGCGGTGTTGCTCTTGACAGGCGTCGTCATCGCGCGCGTCGTTGTCGAAGAACGAGTGCTCGTGGCCCAACTTCCGGAGTACCGGGATTACGCCAGATCGACGAAGGCTTTGGTGCCGTACATCGCGTAGAGGGGGACCGAGGACGAGCACACCGGCCCTCGTGCCCGCTCAGCTCGGGGGTGAAGCGGGCGGACGGGGGGGCATGAGACCCAGCTGCTGCATCTGGGCGAGGCGGTCGGCCACACCCCAGTGCTCCACAATCTTGCCGGCGCGAAAACGGCAGCAGTCCATTATTGTGATCTCGAACGACCGGCCGGTGGGGCCGCCCTGAATATCGCCGCCGTGGGTGCCCCTGCCGCGCAGTCGTGCCCACAGCTTATCGCCGCTGACGGTAACGTCCTCGATCGTCACCTTGATGTCGGGGGAAAGGCGGTGGAGGAACCCGATCGCGCGTTTCAGTCCCTCCCTGTTGGCCGGCTCGATGCCGTGCTGGTGCTCAATGAACTCCTCGGCGCAAACCTCGTCGACGACCCCGACATCGCCCCGGCTGAATCCCTCCTCGATCAGCCGTCGAAATATGTCGAGGTGTGCCTGTCCCATCCCCGATTCCGGCATGTCAAGCCTCCTTTGGGCGGCAGTCATGGCTCTCGAATATCGGGAGACGCTACTCATCCTCGTTGGACGGTGTCAAGTCACTTCAGCCCGCGCTTTATCTCCGCCACCAGCGCCTGCAACTTCGCCTGATCGTTCGAGCGGACGGTCACTGAGAAAACGATCGATCCCTGCCTGAACATGCCGCCCACGAGACCGCTGCCTGCCGGCGGTGTTGAGCCTTTCCGTGGTTTGATCATGGCTTCGGCGCGCGCCTCGTCCGCAGCTTCCGTCAGAATCATGAATTGTCCGCCTTCATTTTTGGGACCGATGTAAAAACACGTCGTTGCGGTTGATACGACTCTGTTCACGGTGGCCGCATACCCCATGATCTTGCTGAACGTTTCCGCTGTCAGCACCTTGCACGGGTCGTGCGGCGCCAACGGTGTTCGCGTTGCAAAGGCGCATAGCACGAGTGCGCCACCAACAGGGGCAACGAGCTTGAGCATACGCATGATGGAACTCCTCGAGTGGGGGTGTTGCGAGTCCTCTGTGGTGCAGTATGGCCTGAAGCACGCCGTCCCGCTCGTGCTGGTGACGATGGCTGTGTGTGGCCGCGCGAATGCCCAGGCGGTCACCAGGGTCGAGCGCGTCGTGGGAGAGGGTCGGGCGGTGCATGAGCGGATGTTGTCGCTCGCCGACAGCGGGTTCTCGGGGGCGGTGATCGTCGAGCGAAACGACACACTCTTGCTTGCCGCGGGTTACGGTCTGGCCAACCGCGAGCGGAAGATTCCGTTTTCCCCATCGACGATTGCGCAGGTGGGATCGATCACCAAGCAGTTCACGGCCACAGCGATCGCAGACCTGGTGCAGCGCGGCCGGCTCCGTTACACCGACTCGCTCGCCACGCTCTTTCCCGACTTGGCGGCTGGTGGACCGGGTGTTCATCTATACGGTGTCAAACTTTGGCGAGAGTGATCTGGGGAAGGGTGCGGTGGCGGCGATTCGGAAGGTGCTTGGAACAAAATGACGTGCGCGGCGACGGTTGGGTCATGCCGTCGCGGGGGAATGGCGAGTAGGTCGTTTCGTCGCGCCAGAGCGGTAACAAACGTATTTTCCGGCACCCCCTTGGAGCAACTACACGATGCGTTCTTTTCAGCTCGCCGGCCTCGCGATCCTCGCCGGTCTCTCGTCGGCCAGCGCCCAACGGTCGACCATCACGCGCGACGCATTCCGTTCGCGCGCCGACTCGCTCGTCTTCACCTATCTCGCCGAATCGCACGCGCCGAGCGCGTCGTTCGCGGTGATTCGCGGAAGCGATACGCTGGCGTATGGCGCACACGGTCTCGCCAACATGGATGCCTGGCGCGCGCCGACCGCCAACACCATCTACGAGATCGGATCAATCACGAAGCAGTTCACATCCGCCGCGATCATGAAGCTCGTGGAGCAGGGGCGCGTGAAGCTGGACGATGACCTCTCGAAGTACGTGCCGCAGTTCCCGCTCCAGGGCAAGAAGGTTTCGATCCGTCAGTTGCTGAATCACACATCGGGCATCCATAGTTACACGTCGTCGCCGGGATGGGCAAAGACGTGGAACGACGAGCTGTCGCCCGACGCGATCATCAAGTTCGTCGCGGCCGACACGTTCGATTTCGCGCCCGGCACCGCATACCGGTACAACAACACGGGTTACGTACTGCTCGGAATGGTGGTCGAAAAGGCGTCGGGACAGAAATACGCGACCTATCTCGACGCGCAGTTCTTCAAGCCGCTCGGGCTCCGGCAGACGTCGTACTGTCCGTCGAAGATGTCCGATCCCGCATTCGCGCTCGGGTATGCCAAAGGACCGAGCGGTCCGGTGCGCGCGCAGTTCCTGCACCTGTCGCATCCATTCTCCGCCGGCGCGTTGTGCTCCACGGTGGGCGACTTCGCGAAGTGGCAGCGCGCGCTCGACGGCGGCCTGGTGGTGTCGCCCGCGTCGTACACGCTCATGTCGACCGCCGACTCGCTCAACAGCGGACGCAAGATCGGCTACGGCTTCGGCCTCGTGCCGGGGGTGTTCAATGGCCACAAGACGATCTCGCATACTGGCGGCATCAATGGGTTCGCGACGGCGGCGACCTACGTGCCTGACGACAGTCTCAGCATCGTGGTATTCACGAACTTTGATGGCGCATCGCCGCAGACGCTTGTGCAGAATCTTCTTCGCGTCGCGTACGGCGAAGCTCCGGTTGGCCGGGGAGCCGCGGTGACGCAGGCGGCTGCTCCGTCGCTTTCGGCGGCCGATCGCGACGCGATTGTCGGGAATTACACGTTGCAGTTGCCCGGTGGACAGGCGCTGCCGATCAAGTTCTTTCTGGACGGCACGCGTCTCATGGCGCAGGCCCAGGGCCAGGATGCGAATGAGATGCGGTACCTCGGCAACTACACGTTTGGAGTCGCGTTCGATCCGGCGCTGCGGTTCACGTTCACGGTCGACGCGGGCAAGGCAACCAAGGTGGTCCTGCTGCAGGGTGGAGTCACGATCGATGGACCGCGAGTCCCATAACGGCAGGCCCCCTAACGGAACTTGCGGCCAACGTGCGGCTCCTACGGCCGTCGCGTGATCTCCACCCAATAGACCCGGCAATGATCTCTCCAGGCCCCATCGCGCGTGCC
>DASZZO010000009.1:0-11482 GCA_035544915.1 Gemmatimonadaceae bacterium
TCGGCGTCCTCCATCTGGGCTGTGCGCTCATTTGCCTTGGCTACGTGATCCGGTTATGAAATGCTAAGCTGCAGTCGCAACTCTCTGTACGGCAGCGGAGGCACACCCGCGCACGTGGCGACTGCTCAGTCAGCCCAAACAATACCTTCCTGGCGGCTTCACGCCGTTTGGAGCCTGGTGTTCGTGCTCGTTCTGATCGGAATACTGGCCGCGATCGGACGCGGCATATTCACGGCGGATCTCACGACGCGCGTCGATCCAGTGCGTTCGGGGATCCTGACCTCGTTCGGTATCACCGACCCGTTCGCCCCCGATCGCCCGGCGCTGCTGCAGTACATCGACGGACGATTCGCCGCGCATCGCCTCCTCACGCTGTTGCACATCCTTGCCGGCGCCATGCTGCTCCTGCTCGCACCGCTCCAGTTCGTGACGCGCGGCCGCGGCGGTTATCGCCGGTTCCACCGCTGGTCGGGCCGCGCGCTCATGGGGGCAGCGATTGTCGCCGCGGTGCCGGCCTTCTATTTCGGCGTCATCATTCCGACCGCGGGGCCGGCCGAGGCGGTCGCGATCGCAACGACCACCTGCTTCTTCCTGTTCGCGATGGGCGCTGCGTTCACCGCCATCCGGCGCGCGGACGTGCCGCGCCACCGAGAGTGGATGATTCGCGCATTCGCGGCCGCGCTCGCTATTTCCACCGTGCGAATCGTGGCAGTGATTCTCGATGTGGCACTCACGCCCGCCGGTTTTCGGCCGCTGACAATCTTCGTGATCGCCATCTGGACGGGATGGATCGTCACGCTCGGCGGCGCGGAAGTCTGGATTCGCTCTACGCGTCCGCGAGAAGCAGCACGCAAAAGTGCGAACAGTTCACTCGCCATCGTCGCATCATGTCCGAACACATCCAGGTTTTGAAACGCTCTTTTAGTTCATTAGTAGGCCTGCTCACTGTAGCGGTAGCGCCAGATTCGCACGCTGTCCAGCGCGACTGTCATCGTGGCAAATTCGCTCCATTCATATTGAGTGACAGCGTTTGCAAACGAGGTCCCTTCCGTCTTAAGGTCGGAAACCACGTACTTCGACGGCGCAATTCGTACCACGAGCACTGGTAATGGAGCCAACGTGTCACGACCTCTCGCGACGCGCGCAAATTTTGCCATGAGTGTGCCGCAGACCGTCTCGTCGGACACGAGCGACACTGAGTCGGGGCTCGTCTGCGGGATGGCGGCGTCGGCACGAGCCGTCCGGGCATAAAAACTGGTGTCGCTTACGGTACGCTTCACCCAGACTGAAGCGAAGTGTTGCGAAAACGCGCCCGGATTTCGGCAATTCGGCAGTCGCCCGGCGGTCGGACGCGATTCATACGCTCGGTGCTCTCCATGGATCGCGTAGACGGAGCTTGCAGCGGTCGCGATCGACATCACGATGATTCGCAAATAGATCATGACTCAGCCTCTGTGGAGATTCGCTACGGAAAATGACGGTCACGCTACCTGACATCGAGGCACGCAAGGAGCTTTGGGAGATCGCCATGCTCCGGTTCGGACGCCTCTCCGTAACCTCGATGACCGCAAAGGAATGGGACGTAATCCTGGGAATGGCTGCCTGACTGGCGCTCGTGAGGCGGGGTGCACCGCCTGGTCAAAACCGCGCGACCGCCGCCGCGAACTCTCCCGGCGCCATCCCCTGAAAGAGAATGAACACCGTGCTCCCGACGAGCTGCGTGAGACAGAACGGCCCCGCCTGAATCACGCTCTGGGTAAGCTGCACCCAGGGGATCGTCACGGGATCGAGCGACGCAAAGCAGTTCACGTTGGGCATCACCGCGCCGGTCCGTGTGCCAAGCGATACCGCGACAGTCCCCGCAGAGTCCGCCAGTGCCCACACGGTGGCGGCCGGACTCGTGGAGGTCGAACCTACCGGCGCTGACGGTGCCGGCAAGGTATCCAGGCCCGGCGGGCGGGCCGGCGTGGCCGGACCTCTCGGTCCGCCGCCGCCAAAGCGTGGCGGAGTCGGTGATTCCACGTCGGCGGAGCCCGGAACGAACGGTCCGTTGCACGCGGTCAGGACGCCGATTACGAGCAGGGTCTGCGCGGCCCGCAGTCGCCCCGCAAATGGTGAGGTCGCCATGCTCAATTCTGCTCTTGCTGTCCCTCGTTATCCACCCCGGGCATGCGGGTGGGTTCCCGAGTCCCCGCCGCTGGCGGAATTCGCGCTCGCGGACGGACTCTCCATCTCCGCACTGAGCTTCTCGATTCCGTTCGCGAGTGCTTCGAAATCCTCCCACTTGCTGCGGTGGTTCGAGCAGGCCACGCGAATCACGTAGCGGCCCGCGATGCGCGAGCCACTGACGACGGCCAGGCCGGTTTCCTGAATCCGCAGGAGCAGCTCCTTGTTGAACGCGTCTGCTTCCTCGGGCGCGTGTGCAGGCCGCGTGACACGAAAACACACGATATTGAGCGACACGGGCGCCGCCAGGACGACATGCGGGATGCGCGTCAGCCGTTCTGCAAGCGCGCCCGCCTGCGCGACGTTCTGCGCGATGATCCGTGCAAACGCGTCCACACCGTGCGCCTTGAGGGAGAGCCACACCTTGAGCGCCTTGAAGTTGCGCGTGAGTTCCAGGCCGCGATCCGCAAAGGGGAGGCCTCCGGAAATCACACCCCGACCTTCATCGGTGAGATAGTTCGGCGTCAGTGAGAATGTCGCTTCGTGCATTCGAGCGTCCTTGACCAGCACGCACGCAATCTCATAGGGGAGATACATCCACTTGTGAAGGTCGAAGGCCAGCGAATCGGCACGTTCCATCCCCTTCACTCGCGGGGCCAGCTCCGGCACGAGGCGCGCAAGTGCGCCGAACGCACCGTCGACATGGAACCAGAGGTCCTCGGCGGCGGCCAGGTCGGCTAGCGCATCGAGATCATCAATGGCGCCGCTGTTCACGGTGCCAGCGGTGCCGACGATACAAATCGGGCGCATTCCGCGTGCGCGATCGGCGGTGAGCATCTCGCGCAGTGCGCGCACGCTCATCCGCAGCGCGCCATCCACCGGAACGCGCCGGAGCGAGGCATTGCCCATGCCCATCAGCTCAACCGCCTTCTGCGCCCAACTGTGGATCTCGCTCGAGGCGTACACCGTGAGCCGCGTCTGTCCGTGAAGTCCCTCTTGCCGTACGTCGAAGCCTGCCTTCGCGTGGCGCGCCACTGCGAGTCCCACGAAGTTGGCCATGGTGCCGCCACTCACGAGAAGCCCGCTCGACCCGCGCGGGAAACCCATCAACTCTGCGAGCCATGCGATCACCTGCAGCTCGACGAGCTTGGGGGCCTGGTCGAGGCCAGCCAGATGCGCGTTCATCCCGGCCGCGAGCATGTCTGCCATCATCCCAAGTGGTGTGCCGTTGCCCTGGATCCATCCCCAGAAGCGCGGATGACGGTTTCCATTCGTGAACGGAAGCACGTTGACGAGAAACTCTTCGTAGGCGCGCTCGGCCGATTGTCCGGTGCGCGGAAGGGGTTCTTCGGTGAGCGCGCGGCGCACGTGCTCGGGCATGGGTTGCCAGGGAGCGCGTTCGCCGAGGGTCGCGAGAAAATCGAGGGAGTCGTCCACCATGCGGTGGGCGAGCGCCCTGAACTCGGCCCAATCGCGAGGGTCGAGGGACTCGTCGGAGGTGAAGGCGTCGGGCATGCCCCAAAAACTAGCGGGTGGGCGGGGTGCTGCTGTGGGATGGGCCCTGCTTCTTCGCGGCATCGTCCACGGATAACTTTCTGGTACGATTGCACTCCCGAACGCCGACCCTCAAGCGAGTAACGGTATCGATCCATGCCTGGTCCGACAGAAGCAGCTCCCCCCACCGGCGACCACCTCGAGATCAAGGACTCCCGCACCGGCAAGAGCTACACGGTGCCGATCACGGACGACACGATTCGCACCGCGGACCTCAAGCAGATCAAGGTCAAGGACGACGACTTCGGCATGATGGGGTATGACCCGGCGTTCATGAACACCGCGTCCTGCCGGTCGAAAATCACGTTCATCGATGGAGACAAGGGTATCCTCCGGTATCGCGGATATCCGATCGAGCAGCTCGCGGAGAAGGCGAGCTTTCTCGAAGTCGCGTGGCTGCTCAGGCACGGCGAGCTGCCCGCTCAGGCCGAGTACGACCAGTGGGTGCATGACATCACCTTCCACACCTACGTGCACGAGAACATCAAGCAATTCATGGAAGGGTTCCGCTACGACGCACACCCGATGTCGATGTTGTGTGCGGGCGTCGCGGCGCTGTCCGCGTTTTATCCGACGTCAAAGAATATTTTTGACGAACGGGAGCGCAACATCGCGTTCGTGCGGCTCATCGCCAAGATGCCGACCATTGCGGCATTCGCGTACCGGCACGTAAAGGGCATGCCATATGTGTATCCGGACAACTCGCTCCCGTACGCGGAGAACTATCTCTCCATGGTCGCGCGGATGTCGGAACCCCGGTACGACGCCCATCCGGTTTATGCACGCGCCATCGACATCCTGTTCATCCTGCACGCGGACCATGAGCAGAACTGCTCGACAAATGCGGTGCGCGCGGTGGGGTCGTCACACGTGGATCCCTACTCCGCGGTCGCGGCGGGCATCGCGGCGCTGTACGGCCCGCTCCACGGCGGCGCGAATGAGGCGGTGCTCCGGATGCTTCAGGAGATCGGCCAGCCGTCGAACGTTCCGGCATTCATCGAAAGCGTAAAGAGCGGCAAGGGCGAGCAGCGCCTGATGGGATTCGGCCACCGCGTCTACAAGAGCTACGATCCGCGGGCCCGCATTGTGAAGCGGCTTTGCGACGACGTGCTGAAGGTGTCGGGGATGACCAAGGACATGGAGATCGCGCTTGAACTGGAGCGGATCGCGCTCAGCGACGAGTATTTCGTCAAGCGCAAACTGTACCCCAACGTCGACTTCTATACGGGACTCATCTACAGGGCGATGCATTTCCCGACGGACTATTTCACCGTGCTGTTCGCCATTGCGCGGACGGCGGGGTGGCTGGCGCAGTGGGAAGAGATGCTGCTGGACAAGGAGCAGAAGATCGCCCGGCCGAGACAGATATACAACGGATACCCGGAGCGGCCGTATTCCTCGTTACTCGACTACCGGCATTCGATTGCCAAGGTGAACGCGGGACCCTGATGCGGATTGCCTGAGACGCTCGCGTGCGGCCCGAGCATGTCAGCGCCGGTCCGCACGGTACGTGCGACATCCTGCCGACACGGGGCACTGGCCGCATCGCTTCACCCGCGCCGTGCACACAACGGCGCCGAGCTCCATCACCGCCTGGTTGTGTTCCCATACCGCCTTGCCGGTGCGCGGCAGCAGCCATTCGGCCACCATCCAGAGTCGTGCGAGGTCGCGCGGGCGCTTGGGGTTGAGGTGCGGGGCGAATACCCGCGCGAGCACGCGCGCAACGTTCGTGTCGACGGCTGCTGCCCGCCGCTCGTAGGCAAAGCTGGCGATGGCTCCCGCAG
Organism: Gemmatimonadaceae bacterium; assembly: GCA_035544915.1. Classification (GTDB taxonomy): domain Bacteria; phylum Gemmatimonadota; class Gemmatimonadetes; order Gemmatimonadales; family Gemmatimonadaceae; genus Fen-1231. The sequence continues at coordinate 5,505 of DASZZO010000009.1, forward strand.
TATAGGGGCCGATGCCCGGGAGCTTCCGCAGCTCGAGAGGTTCGGACGGAAGGACCCCCGCACTTCCGTCCCGCGTGACGCGGCGCGCAAGCTGGTGGAGGTTGCGCGCCCGGGCATAGTAGCCGAGCCCGTCCCACGCCTCCATCACGCGTCCAGGGCGCGCCGCCGCAAGGTGCTCCAGCGTCGGGAAACGCTGGAGAAAGCGCGCGTAGTAGTCGAGCACCCGCGAGACCTGCGTCTGCTGGAGCATCAGCTCGGACACCAGCACACGATAGGGGTCGCGCGTGTTGCGCCAGGGGAGATCGCGCGCGTGCGTGCGGTACCAGCCGCGCAGGCGCCGGCCGAAACTTGCGCGCGCGGCAGGGTGCGGCATCCAGAGTGGGCGCGCGATATGGTGTGCGGGTTTCAGCCCGGGGGCTCGCCGGCTCCCTCGGTGACAGTCGCGGACGCGGCCAGGCAGGGGAGCGCGTGCGCGGGGATGGGCGCATGCGTGAGCCGCCAGCGCCGCTCGCCCATGCGTACCGCGATGCCCTCCATCGCGCGGCAATCCGCGCTCACGCCACGCACCACGCCGAAGAAGTCGTACAGCGCCGACTCCGCATAGCGCATGGCGTGTCGCGGATCGAATAGCGTGCGCATGGCGCTTCTGGTCCGCCGGCCCTCGGTCACGTCCACCACCTCGACATCGGCCGCGGTGAGCAACTGCGCTCCACTGGCCTGCCCGGCGCGCGGGGAATGATTCACCAGCCGCGAAAGCCCAAGCATCTTGTCGACGGCCGAGGCGTAGACGATCCGCCGGTCGGCGAGCGCCGCCAGCGGTGCGGCCAGGGAATCGCGGAACCGCTCTGCGGAAATGTCCGGGGCGAAGAACACCAGCGCATGGAGCGGCGAGAGGACAAGCGCATCGCGAACCGGCGAGGGAACCCGCAGCGCCTCCGCGATGAGCTGCGCACCGAGGCTGTGCCCGACCACGGTAAGCGCGCGGTGGCGTGTCGCGACGAGCACGACGTCCAACGCGGCGCGAAACGACTCTTCACTCTCGGCGGCACTCCGCGCGTCGTCGCGATACACGCCGGAAAGCAGCGCGCCGAGGGATGGCCACGACATGAACGCGCGGTGCGCGGGCCAGGAGAACACGACCATCGGACCGGCGAATCGCCCGCGGTGCGCAATCTCGGTGCCCTGCGCCAGGCCCCGCCGGAACGACGTCCCGTACCCGTGGACGTACAGCAGCGCGCCCTCACCGACCGTCTCCGCGCGCGCATCGGCGGCGCGCAGCCGCGCGAGAAACTCCCCGCGGGAGAGGTGCACCGAATCATCCTGCCGGCCCGACAGTGGTCCGCTGATCGGGTCTGTCGCCGGCTCACCCGCGTGCCTGACGAACCGCGTGACGATGAGGCCGAACTCGAGCGAATCGCCACGCGCCCGATCGAGCCGGCCATCGTGCCGGGCCCGGTTGGTCACGTAATACGTGGTATCGGCCGAGGTGTCCGCCGGGAGGGCGAGCGACAGCGCGAGGAGCAGGTGGAGTGGCACGTCAGGACACCGTCTTCGTCTTGCGCTTCAGGAAATCCATCAGGATGAACTGCCCCAGCGTCATCGTGTTGGTGAAGTACGCCCGACCGCGGGTGATGCTGGATACCATCTTCACGAACTCCACCAGTGCCCGGTCGCGCGCGAGCATGAACGTATTGATCATGATGCCCGAACGGCGGCAGTCGGTGACTTGTTTCAGCGTCTCCTGCAGGACATACGCATCCAGACCCATCGAGTTCTTGTAGATCTGCCCGTTGGGCATGGTGAGCGCGCTCGGCTTGCCGTCGGTGATCATCACGATCTGCCGCATGTCCTTCTTCTGGGCCATCAGCAGCCGCTTGGCGAGCTTGAGCCCTTCGGCGGTGTTCGTGTGGTACGGACCGACCTGCGCGCCGGCCAGCGCCGCCAGCGGGATTTCCTCCGCGGAATCGTGGAAGAGCACGACGTGGAGCGTGTCACCGGGAAACTGCGTGCGAATGAGGTGCGTGAGCGCGAGCGCGACCTTCTTGGCAGGGGTGAAACGATCTTCGCCGTAGAGGATCATCGAGTGCGAACAGTCGAGCATGAGGACGGTTGCGCAACTCGACCGATACTCGGCCTGACGGACCATGAGATCGCCATAGTCCAGGTCGATCGGCACGTTCAGGTTTCCGTTGCGGATGAGCGCGTTTTTCAGCGTCTCGTTCACGTCGAGGTTGAGCATGTCGCCGAACTCGTACGGCTTGCTCCAGCCGTCGGCTTCGATCCCCGTGGCGAGATACGCCGTGTCGTGCGAGCCGAAGCTCGACCGGCCGAGCGAGGAGAGAATTCCGCGGAGCGCCTTGTACCCCAGGAAATCCACACCCTTGTCGGTGAGGTTGAACTGCACATCGCGCGCCGCGGCCTGCGCGAGGCCGCCCGGACCGGTGACCTGCTGATGGCCCGCAGGCATCTCCGGAGGCCGCTCGAGATTGAGGTAGCCTTCATCCATGAGGCGCTTGACGATGGAGTTGAGCATCTCGGCGAGCTTCTGCTCCGACATCTGGTCTCCGTCGCCGCGCAGCGCCTCCAGCATCTCCGGCGTGAACTGGCCGCTCTTGATGAGTGCGTCGAGAATGGCCTGCTTGAGCGCGTTGAGGGACTTGTCGGCGTCTTCGCCCGTCTCGCCCCAGTACGGATGGAACTGCGCGCCCCCCGCGAACCCGCTCTGCAGGAGGAAGTCGGCCAGATTGTCCAGCAACGACTGGAGATCGACCGCGTCGGCCATCTCCGGGCTGAAGCTGGTGTACGTGTGAAAGCGCATCGACCTCCTCCCGCGTGCAATCAAACGCCCCGGTGGGGGGCGGGGCAAATCTGGACCTTCTGATACCCCGCCGGCGACATTTCGCAGTCCATGCCCGCCGCCACCCGGTCGATCAATCCATTTCGCACCCTCGCCCGCCACCGGAACTTTCGCCTGTTCTGGCTGGGACAAACCACCTCGCTCATCGGCACGTGGATGCAGCAGGTGGCAATCGGCTGGCTGGCGCTGGAGCTGTCCAACGACCCGTTCCTGGTGGGACTCGTGAGCGCGGCGGGCACCTTCCCGATCCTGATCCTCTCGCTGCCCGCCGGCGTGCTCGCTGACCGCACCGAGAAGCTGCGCATGGTGAAGATCGCGCAGCTGTTCATGCTCATCGAGGCGTCACTGCTCTGGTGGTTCGCCTGGTCGGGAAAGATGACGATCGAGTGGCTCCTCGGGCTTGCGCTCTTTGGCGGGACCCTGTCGGCGTTCGAGATTCCGGCGCGGCAATCGCTCATTGTCGACCTGGTCGTCAAGGAAGACCTGCAGGACGCCATTGCGCTGAACTCGGGCGGGTTCAACCTCGCGCGCATACTGGGGCCCACGGTGGCCGCGCTCGTCATTGCGCAGTTCGGCTTGGCGTGGTGCTTCGGGTTCAACGCGTTGAGTTATCTCGCGGTGATCATCGGGCTCGCGATGATTCGTCTGCCGGTGCGACGTGCATTGCGGGCGCAGCATCATCCGTCCCCGTTCGATGGCCTCATGGAGGCACTGCGCTACGTTCGCAACGACCGATTGATGTGGATCATCATGCGGATCGTCGCGGTCTTCTCGGTGCTCGGCATTCCGGTGCTCACCCTGCTGCCGGTGATGGCGCGTGATCACCTGCATCTCGACGTGTCCGGGTACGGCGCCCTGATGATGTGCTACGGCGTTGGCGCGCTGTTCGGCGCGCTCGTGATCGCGTCGCAGGGCGCGCAACTGCCGCGCGGCGCTCTGCTCCGCGTGACGTCGATCGGGCTGGGTGTGGCGATCGTAGCCTTCACTCTCTCGCGTTCTCCGGTATTCGCGGGAACCATGCTGTTCGTCACGGGCATCGCGATGATCAGCAACAACGCAATTATTAATGGGCTGCTGCAGCAGCGCGTCCCGGACCGGCTGCGCGGGCGGGTGATGGCCCTTTACGTGACCGTGTATGTCGGAATGAATCCCGTCGGGTCGTTCCTTGCCGGGTGCATCGCGCGCCAGTCGAGCGCGGCATGGTCGATTGGGGGAATGGCGGGGGTGATGGTGCTGTTTGCGATCTGGGCGTTCCGCCGGTATCCGGAGCTACGGGACGCCTGATAGCTGCTGCACCGCCTTCCCAGCGTTCGCCGGCCAACACTCGCGGGCGTTGGCCGGTGTCTCCGCTTCCTGACTATGGCCGGTTCGTGGGCCGATTGCTCGCATGATCAGCCGCCACCGCATGGTCCGGATCTCCCGTGCCGCCCATGGGGACGTTGAAGAGCAGTTTCATTGTATAGGGAGCGGGTTGCATCGCCTTCATGGCCATGATTTGTTCGCCGTACATCTTCCGCGCATCCGCCACACTGCGCTTTCCGGCGATGATCTCATCTGCGAGGTTGAGCGCCAGGAAGTTGGCGCCTTCCTTGTCACACCGCGCCGACATCTCGCCCGCCGTGCGCTCGACGACCACGCTGCCGTCGTACATGGCGAGCTCGCCGAACTTGTCGGCCGCGGGCGCCTTGTAATCGATCCACTGTTGCATCACGTCAGTGTGATGCATGGGAAACTCGTGCGCATACTCGGCGCGGTACACCACGGTCCGCTTCCACGGTCCGGTCTTCCCCCACACGGCCATGTCGGCCGTCATCGCGACCGGCGCGCCGTACTTCTTCGTCATGAAGGCGACGGCCTCGCGGGACGCCATCGGCCAGTCAGCCATCGTATGCTCCATCTTGCTCATCTCGGTGCTGTTCTTGTCGTGTCCCATGCTCTTCATCTGGGCGGACGCGGTGCTGGCGATGGCGATCGTAACAATCAGGCTTGCGCAAGTCACGCGCGACATTCTCTTCGGGTGCATGTGCTCTGCTCCGTGGATGAGGGCGGCCGGGAGACGGCGATGCGGGTGTCCGCAATGGAACTGATGCTCCATCAAGAGAACTAGGGCTTGGTCATACGAGTCGGCCATAGCACAAACGGACGACACTCGTTTGTCCGATTGTTTCGCCACGAATCCCGATTTACTCCTCCGGCGCAAAGGCCGATGGAATGCCAGCGCCGTCCGCCGGGATTATGAGCTGGCCCCACCTGAGGACCACCAAGATGAGATCAGAGGGTCCGAAGCTTTTTCTCAATCGCGGAGATCAGCTTCTGCAACCGACAACGCGGCGACGGTTCCTCGGCGCGTTGGGGATGGGGGGCGCGATCGTGCTCCTGCCAAGCGTTTTCTCGGCGTGTGCGCGTGACACGACAATTACAGATCCAAGGGCCAACCGTGCTGCATTACGTGACCACCACGCGGGGGACGGGGGGTTTACCCTCGACCTGTCGACGGACATCGGGATTCTGAACTACGCCTATGCGCTCGAGCAGCTCGAAGCAGCGTTCTACACGGCGGCCCTGACCTCTGCAGGTTACCGTCAGCTCTATCATGTTGAACGCGAAGTCTTCATGGATCTGCAGAAACACGAAGTCATTCATCGTGAGTTCTTCAAGGAGGTGCTGGGTTTGGCCGCCATTCCCGACATCAGTTTCGACGATGGCACGGTCGCCTCGCTCACGGCAGACAGTGACGTGCTGCTCAGGACCTCGCAACTGCTCGAAGACACGGGCGTGTCGGCGTACAATGGTGCCGGCAAGTATCTGACGCACCCCGAGAATCTGCTTGTGGCTGGCAAGATCGTGTCGGTCGAGGCGCGGCACGCGGCGGCCATCCGCGACATACGCGATGGAACCAACGGCGTCTTGTTCGCAGGCGATGATGTGGTCAATGAAGCGGGCCTCGATGTGAAGGCCGAGCCGGACACCGTTGTCGCCGGCGTGGTCAGCCTGAATGTCGTGACGAGCCCACTGTCCATTGGCACGCTGCCGGATCAGAGCAAGCGGACTGCCGATCAACCCGCCCCCGCGCCGGTCTAACCGTCGATTCGTCGACTTGGAGAGAATGCAACCATGAACA
>DASZZO010000010.1:0-5389 GCA_035544915.1 Gemmatimonadaceae bacterium
GTGGTTTGTGTATCGGGCGCGAATGAAGCGCCAGAATCGGTCGGAGACGATCGCGGCTCAGGCGTCGTGATGCGGGGGGCAGGCAACACGTGTGTCATCGCGGGAGGAGTTGCCGCGTGTTTTGTCCTCGTGTGCGCGCCATCCGCAATCCGCGCCCAGGTCACCAGCGGTGGTCGCCCGACCAAGCAGATCGATGGGCAGCCGCCGCCGCGCGCGGTTCTGCGGACCGCGGAGGACTCGGCCCGCGCGCGCAGGGACTCTCTCAAGGCGCTTCCTCTGGTGAAGTGGGAGCCGGCCGACTCGATCGGCCTTCAGCTCATGCAGCGCAAGGGGTATCAGGTCGTGCGCTATCGTGCGGATGTCGTTCAGTTCGGCGCGAAGGACCGCGTCATCCGGCTGACCGGCAACAAGGCCCAGCGGGCGGCGGTGCAGCGTGAGCCGACGCTACTCGTGGCTGACACGATCATCTACAGCGACACCGCAAGCATGGTGGCTGCCCGCGGAGACTCCATCACCATGCGCGACCCGTCCCGCGGCGAGGACATCCATGCGAGGCGCACAATGTCGTATAACATGAAGAAGAAAGAAGGGATCGCACTGGACGTGAGCGCTGCGGACAAGAGCAACGGACAGGAGTGGTACATCACGGCACACGGCACCGGTTTCGCTGACAGCACAGGTGCGCACCCGGTCACCGCCTTCTACGGCCGGGACGGCACCATCACGAGTTGCGATGACTCCATTCCCCATTACCATTTCTCGGCCCGCGAGATCAAGCGCGTCTCGGGCAGTATCATGGTCGCGCGATCAGTGGTCCTGCACATCATGGATGTGCCGGTGTTCTGGTTCCCGTTCATTTTTCAGGACGGTCGGGAAGGGCGCCGTACGGGCATGCTCACACCCCGGTTTGGCGTCACGGAGCTGTTCCGCAACAGCCCCACCTACCGCCGGAACGTCGAGAACCTCGGCTACTATTTTGCGTTGAGTGACTATTACGACGCCCAGTTCTCGGTCGATTGGCGCAGCAGCGCGAAGGCGACAGACCTGGATCCCGGATGGGTGCGGTTCAATGGCGGGCTGCGGTATCGCTGGCTCGACCGGTTTCTTTCGGGTACGCTGCTGCTCTCGAAGAACTCCTTGAGCACGGGAAGCACCAATACCCTCGTCTCCTGGACGCACGACCAATATTTTTCCCTTCGGTCGCACCTGAGCCTGAATTTTAATTACTCGTCGAATACCACTGTGCAGCGGCAAACGGTGTTCAACCCGCTGGCAGCTGTGGCGACGATAGGATCGCAGGTCAACTACCAGCGCGAAATGGGCAATGTCTCTCTCAGTCTCGGGGGGACGCAACGCCAATATCCCGGACGCCCGCAACTGGACCGCGATTTCCCGAGCTTGAACATCTCGACCAAGCCGCTGACCCTCGCCAGATGGCTCACCTGGTCACCGAGCTTTAGCGCGGCGACGCACCAGAGCCTGCACATGGACTCGCAGGGCGACTTCTCCAGCCGCTACATCACTCGCTCCGACGGCATACTTGATAGCGTGAAGGTGGACCGTAGCACCCGCACGTCGGAAATGTCGTTCAATACCCCGTTCAAGCTGTTCGATTCCGAAATCACGCTGGCCTTCCGGGCGCAGGACCGCGAGAACGATTTTCCCGAGAAGCGCATCATCGTCGACCCGGTCGACACGGCCAAGCGAAGCACACGCGTGTACGCGCGCACTTACCTGACCACGGCCGACTTTGATCTCAACTTCAGTATCCCGCAGCTGATCCCGGGTCCGTTCCATGTCGTGCCCAGCTTCACCCTTTCGAACGTCGATCCGAATCCCTATTTCGTGCGCAGCGAGCGGACCGGTTCGCGCTGGGTCGCGCAGAGCAAGCGGCCGTCTTATGGCCTGGGCATATCGCCCACGTTCTTCGGCTTCTTCCGCGGGCTTGGGATCGTCGAGATGTTCCGGCACGCCATCACACCGACGCTGAGTTATTCCTACTCCCCTGCCGCCGCGGTCAGCAATGACTACCTCGCCGCGCTCGGTGAAACGCAGACCGGCTACCTTGGATCGTTTGCGCAGAACCGCGTGACGCTCGGGATCACGCAGTACATCGAGGCGAAGCTCCGCCAGCCGGTGGATACGGTGTCCGGCAGTCCGCCCTCAGCGAAGAAGATCCGGGTGCTCTCCCTTACCATGACGCCGCTCACTTGGGACTTCGAACGTGCCCGCAAGACGAAGAAGTCCGGGTTCGCCACCGACAATTTCGGATACACGCTGCAGTCGGAACTGCTGCCGGGCTTCGACTTTGGCGCCGACTATTCACTCTTTCAGGGCAACGTCCTGAGCGATAGCGCGAAGTTCAGCCCCTTCCTCACGAATATTCACTCGAGCTTCAGCCTGAACGCGACCTCGCCGATCGTGCGCTTCCTCGCCGGGCTGCTTGGCGTAGCGCAACAGGACGTGAACGCGCGCGACAGCTCGTCGCGCGCCGGGCTTGACCAGGCGAGCTCGCGGGTTAGCGCGGTACCGAACGTCGCAAGCCAGGAAATGCGTTCTGCCATCGCCATTCCTGCGACGCGGGGCTTTGAGGCACAAATCACCTTCAGCAAGACCCAGCAGCGGCCACCGGTGGGCGGAAATGTCATCCAGTTCGATCCGACCCTGCAATGCGCGCCGCTCAAGACACTCAATCCCATTCAGTACGACTTCTGCGTGCGCAACGCGCAGACCGCGCCGCCTCAGGACATCTCGAACACGGCCACCACCGCCGGGGGCTCGTTCATCCGGTATCCCCCGCAAACCAACATCCAGGCGCGCAGCAGCTTCAACCTGACGGAGAAGTGGTCCGCTTCGTGGGCAACCAACTACGACCTCGAACGCAGGCAATTTGGATCGCAAACGGTCTCGCTGCAGCGCGACCTTCACGACTGGCATGCCGTGTTCGGCTTCACCCAGGCCCCCAACGGCAACTTCGCCTTCACCTTCTTCGTCTCCCTGAAGGCCGAGCCGGACATCAAGTTTGATTACAACCGCTCCAGCTACCGTGTGCCCCAGGGCGTCTCACTCCCACCCTAGGCCGATGTCCGCACAGGTCGTCTCCGTCGATGGACGCTCGCTCACCCTCGCACAGGTGCGCGATGTGGCCGAGCGCGGCGCGCGTGTGGCACTCTCGAAGGAGGCCACCGCCCGCATGGCGAGGACGCGCGCCGTGGTGGAAGACATCGTCACCCGCGGCGCGGTCGCATACGGCGTCACGACGGGCTTCGGCAAGCTCGCCGACGTCGCGATTCCGCGGGACAAGCTCGCCGAGCTTCAGGTCAACCTGGTCCGCAGCCACGCATCCGGGGTGGGTCTTGTGCTTCCGAAGCGCGAGGTGCGCGCGATGATGCTGCTGCGCGCCAATGTCATCGCGATGGGCTTTTCCGGCGCCCGTGCGGCCGTGCCCGAGTTGCTCTGCGCGATGCTGAATGCCGATCTCTGGCCCCCCGTCCCCGAGCAGGGATCGGTTGGCGCGAGCGGTGATCTCGCCCCGCTCGCGCATTTGGCACTCTCGCTCGTCGGCGAAGGGGATCTCTTTCGCGGAGAAAAGCGCGAGGCTGCCGCGTCCGCCCTGCGCGCGGCCGATCTGGCCCCTCTCGTATTGGGCCCGAAGGAGGGCATCACGTTGATCAACGGCACGCAGGCCCACACCGCCGTGGCCGCCCTCGCCGTGGCCGACGCGCGGGCGCTGTGGCACACGGCGCACGTTGCCGGCGCGGCAACGCTCGAGGCTCTTCGGGGCACACCAACCCCTTTCGACGCCCGCATTCAGGACGCGCGAGGGCAGGTCGGACAGCGCGAATCTGCGGCGCTGCTGCGTTCGCTGCTCGTCGACAGTCAGATTCGCGAGTCGCACCGTCAGGACGACCCGCGTGTGCAGGATGCCTACGCGTTGCGCTGCATGCCTCAGGTGCACGGACCCGTGCTCGACGCCATTGCATTCGCAGAGGCCGTGATCAGTCGCGAGCTGAACGCAGCCACGGACAATCCACTCGTGTTCGAGGACGGCACGTTGCTCTCGGGCGGCAACTTCCACGGCCAGTCGGTGGCCATGGTGCTCGACTTCCTGGCGATCGCGGTGACGAATCTTGCGACGATCGCCGAGCGGCGAATCGATCGCCTGGTGCATCCCGACCTCAACGAGGGGCTCCCACCCTTTCTCGCGCGCGATGCCGGACTCCACTCGGGCCTCATGATGGCGCAGGTGACGGCTGCCGCACTGGCCAGTGAATGCAAGGGGCTCGCGCACCCGGCGAGCGTGGATACGATTCCCACCGATGGCAGCAAGGAAGACGTCGTACCGATGGCGATGGGCGCGGCGTGCAAGCTCCGGCGTATCGTCCGCAACGTCCAGTATGTGCTTGGCATCGAGTTGATGTGTGCCATGCAAGGCATCGAATATCGGCGTCCGCTCAGGGCCGGCCGGGGAGTGGAAACCGCATACTCGACCGTGCGCTCGCACGTAGCTCCGCTCGGCGATGACCGAGTGCTCGCAGGTGACATCGTCGCACTCGCCGACGCCGTCGCGCGCGGCGAGTTTGTCGAATAGTGGCGGATTCCGAGAGAGGCATGTCGTGACCGTCACAGCCGGAACCGAGGCCCGCGTGATCCGCGCCCCGCGCGGCCGCGTGCTGAGCTGCAAGGGCTGGCAACAGGAAGCCGCGCTCCGGATGCTCATGAACAACCTCGACCCCGACGTCGCCGAACGACCCGGCGAGCTCGTTGTCTACGGCGGTACCGGGAGGGCCGCTCGCAATTGGGAATGTTTCGACGCCATCGTGGCTTGCTTGACGCGCCTGGAGGGCGACGAGACCCTTCTGGTGCAGAGTGGTAAACCCGTTGCCGTCTTCCGCACGCATGCCCATGCACCGCGCGTGCTCATCGCGAATGGGAACCTCGTGGGTCGCTGGGCGACGTGGGAGCACTTCCGAGAGCTCGAGCGCGCCGGTCTCATCATGTTCGGCCAGATGACGGCGGGGTCGTGGATCTACATCGGCTCACAGGGCATTGTCCAGGGGACGTACGAGACGTTCGGCAGCGTTGCCCGCACGCATTTCGGCGGCTCTCTGGCCGGCCGCTTCATCCTGACCTCCGGGCTGGGCGGGATGGGGGGCGCGCAGCCACTCGCCGCAACCATGCAGGGCGCCGTGATCCTCGGCGTCGAAGTGGACGCTGCACGCATCGAGAAGCGCCTGGCCACTGGGTACTGCGACAGGATGACGGGATCACTCGACGAGGCGCTTATGTGGATCGATTACGCGTGCCGCGAGCGGCTCGCCCTTTCCGTGGGCCTCGTGGGCAATGCCGCCGACGTGCTGCCTGAGCTGGTGCGCCGCGGCGTCACCCC
>DASZZO010000011.1:0-1786 GCA_035544915.1 Gemmatimonadaceae bacterium
GTTCGGCCGTCGCGCCGTTGGCGCGACGTGGACCGCGCAGACCGGCATGCGTCACGTCGCCGCAGCACTGCTGTTTCTCGTGGTCGGACTGATCCTCGAGATCCTGTTGGTCAAGGAAGCCGCAGCCGCGCCGCCCGGCGCCAGTGGTCCACCAGGCTCTCCCGGCCTGAACCACGCGTTGGACCATGCGATGTTCGTCGCCCTCATGACGAATGCGCTATTCGGTTCGATCCTGTACCTCACTGCCGACGCTCCTCGCGTGTGGCCGTGGGCGGATGACGTCGTGTTTTGGGGTCTCAACCTTGGCGCTGGATCGTTCATCGCGGTGCTTCTCTTCGTTGGATCGGGTGAGGGCGCTGCGCCCTTCACTCACCCGGTCGCCTTCACGGCGCCGATCATGGGTCTTTCGGCACTCCTCGGCATCGCCACGCTGCAGCGACGGCTTGGTGCCGCCCGGCGCGATGTCTCGACGGCGGCAGCGCCCGCCTAGCGAATGTGGTCCGGACGGCCGACCGAGGTCGGCCGTCCGGTATACTTTCTCTACGTCGTGTCAGGCGGACATGGCGATTTTTTCTCCAACGGATGGTCCCCACCGTGTACGCAGTCGTCCGCACTGGCGGAAAGCAATACCGGGTCGAAGAAGGCGCGATCCTGACCGTGGCCACCCTTGAAGGGGAGCCTGGGAAGGAAGTGACCTTCGGCGACGTTCTGCTCTTGGCGGACGGCGACAGCGTGAAGGACGCGGCGAAGGCCAAGGTCACCGGCGAGATCGTGGGTCACGGGAAGGGCGAAAAGATCATCGTCTTCCGTTACAAGAACAAGACCCGCTCTCGCAAGCGCACCGGCCATCGCTCCAAGACGACGACCGTCCGCATCACGAAGATCGAGGCATAAGAGATGGCACACAAAAAAGGAGCGGGTTCGACCCGCAACGGCCGCGACTCCGCCGGACAGCGGCTCGGCGTGAAGGAATACGCGGGCAGCATCGTCGACGCCGGCGCGATCCTCGTGCGCCAGCGCGGCACCAAGCTGATCGCCGGCGAGAACGTCGGCATCGGCAAGGACCACACTCTGTTCGCGCTCGTCGCGGGGACGGTGAAGTACAGCCCGGCACGGGACGATCGCCGCAAGGTGAACGTCACACCCAACGCGAACTAAGGAGACCCAGCGATGAAAGCGAAGATCCACCCCCAGTACGTCGAGGCCACGGTGTCGTGCGCCTGCGGCAATCAGTTCAAGACGGTGAGCACGAAGCCGGAGCTCCACGTAGAGGTCTGCGCCAAGTGCCACCCGTTCTTCACCGGCAAGCAGCACCTCATCGACGTGCAGGGCCGTGTCGAGCGCTTCAACAAGCGCTACGGCCAGCAGAAGGCGGAGCAGCCGGCCGCTTCCGAGGCCGCTCCCACGCGTTAGCGCCCGCCCGTCGTCGGGCCACCACCAGGGTGGGCTCGAGGTCGTCGTGGGGAGCATGTTCAGCGGGAAGAGCGAGGAGCTCATCCGCCGCGTGAAGCGCGCGGTCATCGCGCGCCGCACCGTGCAGGTCTTCAAGCCCGCCATCGACGATCGCTTCAGCAGCGAGCACGTGCGCTCGCACGACGGTGACTCGTTCGACGCGCGGCCCGTGCGCTCGAGCGCCGAGATCCTGCCCCTGTTGGAGCCGGAGACGAGCGTGGTCGGGGTGGACGAGGTCCAGTTCTTCGATGCCGGCATCGTCGAGGTCGTCCGCGCCCTCGTGCTCGATGGCCGCAGGGTGATCTGCGCGGGGCTCGATTTGGACTTCCGCGGC
>DASZZO010000012.1:0-17739 GCA_035544915.1 Gemmatimonadaceae bacterium
GACGGCTTCATTGGTCGCACGTTGCGGCTCCGTCTGGGGGAGCTGGGGCACGACGAGGTCGCCAACCTGACGCGCGCGACGAGCCCTGAGGCCTGGGGCGCGGCGCTAGCCGCGGCGGACGTCGTGTTCCACCTCGCCGGAGTGAACCGCCCGAAGGACCCGGCGGAGTTCAGCACGGGCAACGCCGATCTGACCGCGCAGCTGTGCGGCGAACTCGCCGTGGCGGGACGGCGTGCCGCGCTCGTGCTCACGTCGTCTACGCAGGTGGATCTGAACAACGCGTACGGGCGCAGCAAATGTGAAGCCGAGGCCCATGTTCGCCACTACGCGAAGACCACTGGTGCGCGCGCCTGCGTGCTGCGGCTCCCGAATGTATTCGGCAAGTGGGCACGGCCGCATTACAACTCCGCGGTGTCCACGTTCTGCCATAACATCGCGCGCGGGCTCCCGATCACTATACACGACGCCGCCGCGCCACTCCGGCTCGTGCACGTGGATACTGTCGTCGAGGCGATGCTCGCGCTCCTGCCACCCTCCTTAGTCACTGGTTCGGTTGACGTGGCGCCCGTTTATGAAACGACGGTGGGTGAGGTGGCGGCAATGCTGCACGAGTTTGCCGACAGCAGGAGGACGCTTGCGATTCCGCGCGTGGGTGCGGGCTTTGCGCGTGCGCTCTACTCGACGTACGTGAGCTATCTTCCGCCCGATGCGTTCGCGTACGAACTGGTGGGCCACGAGGACTCGCGCGGAGCCTTTTCCGAGATGCTGCGCACGAGCGACTCCGGACAGTTCTCGTATTTTTCTGCACACCCTGGCGTCACTCGGGGCGGGCACTACCATCACACCAAGACCGAGAAGTTTCTCGTCGTGCATGGCCGCGCGCGCTTTGGCTTTCGGCACATCCTCACCGGGGAGCGTCACGTAATTGACGTCGAAGGGACCATCCCCCGTGTAGTGGAGGCGGTGCCGGGCTGGGCCCATAATATTACGAACACCGGTGACAACGAGATGGTAGTCCTCCTGTGGGCGAACGAGGCGTTCGACCCACAGCGGCCTGACGCCGTTGCATCGACAACGTGAAAAAACTTCGTGTAGCCACCGTCGTGGGTACGCGCCCGGAGATCATCCGGCTCTCACGCGTCATGGCGCGCCTCGACGAGTTCTGCGAGCATGTGCTCGTGCACACGGGTCAGAACTACGACTATGAGCTCAATCAGGTCTTCTTCGAGGACCTTCAGCTGCGCAAACCCGATCACTTCCTGGCGGCCGCGGCCAGCACCGCCGCCGAGACGATTGGGCAGGTGATCATTGCGGTAGACAGGCTGCTGGGGAAGGTTCAGCCCGACGCGCTACTCGTGCTCGGCGACACCAACAGCTGCCTCGCCGTCATTCCCGCCAAGCGCCGAAAGATCCCCATTTTCCATATGGAGGCGGGGAACCGCTGCTTCGACCAGCGCGTACCCGAGGAAATCAACCGGCGGATTGTGGACCACACCGCCGACGTCAACCTGACGTACAGCGCGATCGCCCGCGACTATCTCCTGCGCGAGGGGCTTCCGCCCGACCTCGTCATCAAGACGGGGAGCCCGATGTTCGAGGTGTTGACACACTACCGCCCCTCCATCGACCAATCGGTGGTCCTCGCGCGCCTCGGTCTCGAGGCAGAGCGCTACTTCGTCGTGAGCGCACACCGCGAGGAGAACGTGGATGGCGCTCGCGCGTTCGGGAAGCTCGTGCAGGTGCTTAACGCCGTTGCCGAGGAGAATGGGCTCCCATTGGTTGTCTCGACGCACCCGCGCACGATGAAGCGCATCGAGGCTACCGCGACTCGCTTTCATGCGAACGTTCGCCTGCTCAAGCCCCTCGGCTTCCTCGACTATGTGAAGCTCCAGCTTTCCGCCCGGGCCGTGCTTTCGGATAGCGGCACGATTAACGAGGAGTCATCCATTCTGAACTTCCCGGCCCTCAATCTCCGCGAGGCGCACGAGCGTCCGGAGGGCATGGAGGAGGCAGCAGTCATGATGACGGGCCTCGAGGTGGACCGCGTGCGGCAGGGGCTCGCCATTCTCGAGCACCAGCCGCGCGGCGCCGAGCGTGGAATGCGCCTGGTCGGTGACTATGGCGTTCCCAACGTGTCAGACAAAGTTGTGCGGATCATTCATAGTTACACGGATTACGTGAAGCGCGTGGTGTGGCGCGAGTTCGACTGACCGCCGAACATGCGCGTTCTTGTCGTCAGTCAATATTTCTGGCCCGAGAACTTTCGAATTAACGACCTGGTGGCCGATCTTGTCGGGCGCGGCCACACGGTCACTGTGCTCACAGGGCAGCCGAACTATCCGGAGGGAGTTATTCTCCCCGAGTTCGCCGCCAAACCATCCAGGTACGCCCGTTACGCCGGCGCAGAGGTCCTGCGCATCCCGCTTGTACCGCGCGGACGGGGCAAAATCCGCTTGGCGCTCAACTATGCGAGCTTCGCCCTCGCCGGCTCAACGCTAGGTGCGTGGAAGCTCCGCGGCCGGACAGCCGACGTGATCTTCAACTTCGAAGTTTCTCCCATAACGGCCGCCCTGCCGGCCATCGTGATCGGCGCGCTCAAGCGCACGCCGGTTTTCATATGGATTCTCGACTTGTGGCCGGACACGCTGTCCGCGGTCGGGGCGGTGCGTTCGCCTCGCGTACTGAACCTCGTGAAGAAGCTGGTCGCCTTCATCTACCGGCGGTGCGACCTGATACTGGCCCAGTCGGAGGCGTTCGCGGAAAATGTGCGCACGCTCTCGGGCGACGGACAACGCTTCCGCTACTTTCCCAACTGGGCGGAACCCCTCTTCACCGGGACCCTCGAGGCGGTGGAGCTGGCGCCCGAGATGCGTCCCTATCTCGGCACCTTCAACATTCTCTTCGCCGGCAACATCGGCGAGGCGCAGGACTTTCCAGCGGTCCTCGATGCGGCCGAGGCAACGCGTGACCGGCCGGACATCCGGTGGCTTATCGTGGGCGACGGGCGCGCCGGCGAATCGGTGCGCACCGAGATCCGGCGCCGCGGACTTGAAAAAAGTGTCGTCATGTTCGGCCGCCACCCGCTTGAGCGAATGCCGTCGTTCTTTCGCGGGGCAAGCGTACTGCTGGTGTCGTTGAAGCGCGACCCGGTATTCGCCTTGACGATCCCGGGAAAGGTGCAGAGCTACCTGCCGACCGGTTTGCCTCTGGTAGGCATGCTCGATGGCGAGGGCGCTCGCGTCATCGAATCCTCCGGTGCCGGGTTGACCTGCCCGGCTGGCGACGGCGCGGCGCTCGCGGAGCGTGTCAAGGAAATCGCGGGGCTGACCGGCCAGGAGCGTACCGCAATGGGCGCGCGCGGCCGGGCGTACTCGGCACGCGAGTTCGATCGCGGCCAGCTCCTCTCGCGCTTCGAGACATGGATGGAGGAGGTCGCGGCCGGAATGCACGCTTCGGGAAGGCGCGCGAGATGAAGCGCCTGTTCGACGTCGTGGGGGCGCTCGTAGCGCTCGCTCTCCTCGCGGTCCCGATGCTTGTAATCGCGGCACTCGTAAAGGCGACGTCTCCGGGTCCCGCGCTCTACTGGTCGCGTCGTGTGGGACGTAGCAACCGGATCTTTCGCATGCCCAAATTTCGCACAATGCGCATAGACGCCCCGGCGCTCGCCACACACTTGCTGGCGAATCCGGGCCCGTTGCTCACGCCCGTCGGCGGGGTCCTGCGCCGGATGAGCCTCGACGAACTGCCGCAGCTCTGGTCCATTGTGCGCGGGGACATGAGTTTCGTCGGCCCGCGCCCGGCACTGTTTAATCAGGACGACCTCATCGCACTGCGTACGGAGCGCGGCGTGGATGGCCTTGTTCCGGGCCTTACGGGTTGGGCACAGATCAATGGCCGCGACGAGCTGGCGATCCCTGACAAGGTGGCGCTCGATGCCGAGTACTTGCGGCGCCAATCGTTCTGGTTCGACTTGCGCATCGTCTTTCGAACCCTTCTGAAGGTCGTCGCGCGCAATGGCGTTTCGCACTAGTGGCCCGCAGGCAGTCTGGTAGCTCGGCGCGCCGACTTCGTAAGGCCTTGCCAACAAAGCGTCTTGCAGTTGACAGATGCTTCCGGACGGCATAGGGTACATGCAACGCGCCCCATGCGCTCTATGGTATGGAGTTCCCCGTATGATCCGCTTGAAGTCACGGCTCATCACTCTGGCATTGGTCGGCTTCGCGCTGGTTGCGGGCCGCGCGGCGGCGCAGAGCGGGGAAGATATTCGCAAACAGTTCTTGCTCCCGATCCCGGACGTGTCCAAGATGGCTGGACCCGGGACTTTCTTCCGAGGCTCGCCCGGCACGAACCTCTTCACGCCTCTCGCCTTCGCGCCGGGGTGGGGCGACGTCTTCTTTGATGGCGACTACCAGGCTGAGACCCGCGGCACCAAAGGGGCCGACGGCACATTCACGACCAATGGAGGGAACGACGGCGCGGTCTCCGGTGGGTTCGGTATCGGCAACTCGGCCAAGGCGGTCAGCCTCGAGACCGTGATCACGACGCTGAGCACCTTCCGGTCGGGGTGGTTCAATCGCACAGCCTTCTCGTTCAAGGTTTCGCGCCTCCTCAACAACACGAGCGCCATCGCTGTCGGCGTCGAGAACGCCTTTATCGCTGGCGGCGGCAAGACGGACGGCACCGACAGCTGGTACGCTGTGGTGTCCAAGGTTTTCCAGCTTCCCAACTCGGCGGATAGACGCCTCTTCCGGGCGGTCACCCTTTCGGGCGGGCTCGGCAATGGCCGGTTCCTCTTGCTGGACGACCTCGATAACAACAAACGCACCGTCAACATCTTCGGGTCGGCAAGCGTGCTGATCCACGATCAGTTGTCAGTTATTGGCGACTACTCGGGGCAGGACGTGAACGTCGGTGTGAGTATCGTGCCTTTCACTCCGTTCCCCGTGGTCTTCACGCCGATCTTTTCGGACCTTACGCGCACCGCGAGCAAAAGCCCGCGCTTCAC
The DNA here is from genome assembly GCA_035544915.1 of Gemmatimonadaceae bacterium. GTDB lineage: Bacteria > Gemmatimonadota > Gemmatimonadetes > Gemmatimonadales > Gemmatimonadaceae > Fen-1231. Next base: position 5,006 of record DASZZO010000012.1, read on the forward strand.
GCTCAGCGTCGGCATCGGGATGAAGTTCAACTAGGCGCGCCCGATTCCATTACCCATAAAACCTTCTCGGAGATTCATCGATGAAGTCCATTCTCAAGTTGGTAGCGATCGGCGCGATTACCGCGTTCGCCTCGACCGCGTACGCGCAGCACCACCCCCCGCGGACGCCTCCGCCGCCTCCCCCGCCTACCCCGGCTCCCTCCCCCCACCCCCCCCACCACCCCAACCCCAACCACTCCGACGTGACGGGTCCGCACCACGCGATTGACGCGTTTGCGCCGGTTGGCAGTGCACTGAGTTCGCCCACTGCTGCTCCCACGGTCACGGCTACGGCGCAGGCTTTTACTAGCGGTTTCGCGCAGGTCTCGCCCACGATGGGCGGCGCCATCGCGCCCGCGGCTGTGCTGGACGTGGGCACCCTCATCGCGAGCGGCTCGCCGCAGTCAGAGGCGGCGGTTGGCGCGGCGCTCACTGCTCGGGGCGCGCCCGCCCGTGAGGCCCAGGCGCTCGTACACGCGATGGCGAAACTCGCGGCGGTGAACGAGGCCTCGGCTCCGTCCGCAATCCTTACGGCGGCGCGGGCCTACAACGGACTCGTCGCGAATGCTCCGACCGGCTTCTTCACGTCGAATGGCGGACAGCCGCCGGCGGTGTTCCTCGCGATTCACGCCGCACTCACGCCGATGATCCAGTCGATCGCTCGCTAAGCGGAACTGACAGTACGATGAGCGGCCCGGATTTTCGAATCCGGGCCGCTCTGTTGTGGAGTCAGTGCGAGCGAGATGGCCGCTGGCCCAGCGCCCTCATCAACGCAACGTGAACGTTACGCTCCCCAATCCGCTGGCTCCCGGCCCGGTGTACGACATGCGTTCCATGACTGTGATCACGCCATTCGCGAGCGAGGCTGACCACGATCCCACAGTGTCATAGTCGGAGGCAGGAAAGAGCGATGCCGTCCAGCTCATGCCTGACGTCGTTCCCGTTACATTGACTGTCACGTCAAACGGAGCGGGGGGTTCGGCCGCACAGGCGCCCGCCGTCACCTGATTGGTTTCCGCGCCGGTGATATGAGCTGTGCCACTGACGCTTCCGTCTGCCTGAATCGTCAGGACGAGATCGACGCGGACGGGATCCGTCGTGTTCCATGCGCACCCGTCCGTCGACCGGGCTGTCGCGTACGTCACGCTGCCCGACCCACTATACAGATTGCTGCCCGCCGCTACCGCGAACGTCGCGGTCACCGATTTGTTGGCGTCCATCGTGACCACGCAGGACGCCCCCGTGCATGCGCCCGACCAGCCGGCGAAGGTCGAACCCGCTCTCGCAGCCGCCGTGAGGGTGACGATCGTTCCCGCGGGATATGTTGGGCCCGGCGGACTTGCTGAAACAGTTCCGCTGCCGGACCCCGTTGTTCCAAGCGTCAATGTGAACGTCTGGACGAGCGCGAAGCCGGCGGTCACCGACTTATTGGCATCCATCGTGACAGTGCACGCTCCGGTTCCCGAGCACGCGCCGGACCATCCGGTAAACGTCGAGCCAGTGTTCGCTGTCGCCGTCACCGTCACCTGCGTCCCCGCGACATACGTCGGGCCGGTTGGGCTCGCCGAGACGGTCCCACCGCCAGTTCCCGTTGTTGTGAGTGTCAGCGCATACATCGGGGCGGGCCCGACGGTCAGCGTCGCTTGTCCCTGTTTTGAACCTGCGGATGCGATGATTTGCGTCTGGCCCGGCGCGACCCCGGTGACGGTGCCGCTCGCATTCACGGTCGCAACTCCCGCGGAGGTTGAGGACCACGATACGGCCCCCACGGCAATCGGCGCGCCAAACTGGTCGAGCCCCGTCGCTGCGGCTGTGGCCGTCAGCCCGGCTTGGAGGGTGGTCGTCGAGAGTGTGACGACCACCGTGGTCAACACGGGTGTTGGAGTCGTCGGGCCCGCATCCTTGGTACCTCCCCCACAGCTGTACGCGCAGAGGAGAATGCTCGCCGCGGCAATGCAGCGACCAGCGCCAGCGAACGCGGTCATGGAACAAAAGCTATGGCCGCACGCACCCACCCCGCAACAACGAATGCCTGCATCGTCACGGCCAACCGGAGGGGCGCACCCAGGATACTCGAGCTGCGGCCGATGCCGGCACACTGTTGACTTCCCGCTCCGCCACTCCAAGATTGCGCTGAACCCCGCAGGAGACCGCACCTTGATCCGCTCCCCGTCGCGCCTCTGGACTATTGCCGCCGGCGTTGCGGTGCTTGCAGGTGCCGCCGCGCGCGCCCGCGCGCAGGATACGGGGGACCTCCGGGAGAAGTACTTCATCCGTCTGCCCGACCTGGGCCAGATTGTCTCCCCGGGCGGGTTCTTCCGCGGCGCCCCCGGCACCAACTCGGGCACTCCGTTCGCCTTTGGCCCCGCCTGGCGCGACGCCTACATCGGTGCGGGATATCAGAACGAGTCTCGTGGCTTCTACGATCCCGTCACCAGGACCGTATCGCCCAACAACAAGAACGATGGCACGGCGGCCGTTGGATTCGGCGTGGGCGATGCTCGCGACCTCCTCGGTCTCGAGGTCACCATCAGCTCGCTCTCCACCGTCCGTTCCGGCTGGTTCAACCGCACCGCCTTTTCCTTCAAGGCGCACCGCATGATCGGCAACACCGCCGCGCTCGCCGTCGGCGTCGAGAATGCCTTCATTGCCGGCGGCCAGAAATCCGACGGCATCGACTCCTGGTTCGGCGTTGCCTCGAAGGTCTTCCTGTTCAGCAGCGGCGATGACTCGACCGGCGGCAGGGCTCTCACAATCTCCGCAGGCATCGGCAACGGCCGGTTCCGGAGGCCCGCCGATATCAGCAGGAACAACACTACGGTGAATGCCTTCGGATCGGTCGCGCTGCTCGTCATCCGGCAGCTTTCCGTGCTCGCCGACTACACCGGGCAGGATCTCAACGTCGGACTGTCCATCGTGCCCCTCTCGGCATTCCCCGTTGTTTTCACGCCCGCCATTGCGGACGTGACGCAGACGGCAAGCAGGTCACCGCGCTTCATTCTCGGCGTCGGTATCGGAATGCACTTCTAGCTCTGGATTGCACCGTGAACCCCAACACCTTGCTCAGACTTTCCGCATTCGCCGTCATGGCAGGTGCATCGTCGGCCGCATATGCGCAGTCTGGAAATGGCTCCGATGTCACTGGCCCTCCCGCTTGGTCGCTGGCCGGCGGGGCTTTCGCGCCATTGCCAACCAGGGGCGTTGGCAAGTCCGGGTCGTCGGCGGCGCTTGAGCTCCGCATGAAACGCGTGGCCACCGACTTTGTGAACGGCGTGCCCCAGCGCTCCCCCGGCACCGTGCAGCTCATTCCGGTGGAGGACGTGCAGGCGGTGGGCGAACTGCTTACAACCGGCTCGCCGGCCGCACAGGCGCGCGTAGGCCGCACGCTTCAGAGCGCTGGAGCCGCGCCCGCCACGGTGGCGGCGCTCACCCAGGCATTGGGAGAGTTGGCCACAGTCTCGCCGCGCTCCGCGCCTGGTGCCGTGCTTGCCGCAGCCTCTCAGTTTGACGCGCTCGTCAGTGGCGTGCCCGCCGAGTTCCTGCGGGACGCGCCCGGGCAGTTCCTCGCCATTCATGTGGCGCTCGTCGCAATGGTGAACGCGCTGCGCTAGTCTGCGCGGCACGCTCGGAGGCCGGTTCTGGTGGCTCGGTGCCTGCTCACTGTGCCTCGGCGCCTGCTCACTGTGCCTCGGCGCCCGCTCGCTGTGCCTCGGCGCCCGCTCACTGTGCCTCCGCGTCCACTCATCGGGCCATGACGCTCGCTCATCGTGCCTTGGAGCCTACTCAGTGTGGCTCGCCGTCCGTTTCTCGTGCCAACCAACGCACTGCGCGCGCCTCTGTGCTCACTTCTCGTGCCTCGCTGCTGACTGCGGATGCCGTGGCGTCCGTTTTCTCCGGCATATCGTGCATTTCGCGGGGCATGGAGCCCACTTCGCCTGCCTGCGTGCCCGTTTCGTCCGCCTCGAAGGAGACTTCACGCGGCTCAATAGGGATTTCGCCTTCCTTCGAAGCCAGCCATCATAGTGTTACAACAATGTCCCCAGCCACAGAACCTGGGAATCACCGAGCTGTTGCGAGTTCGCATTCCTGCCTGAGAACTTCTTCCACCCACCTTGCCATTCAGAGCTGTAACCTCGGCGCTATACTCGCTACTGAAGCGACTCGCAGTTCGCCGCTTGACGTTGCAGCCGCCAAGGCGGGGCGGTTTCCCTCGCGCACCGAGACTACGCCAGCGGAGTGATCTCCACGGCGGGCCGGCAGTATTAGTTTCTGGGCGTATTGGGCGTTGCCGTTCCGGTGACTCCCGCCCTCACTTCAAGATTGCCGACAACCCCGGCCGAGACTGCGCCTTGATCCGCTCCGCGTCGCGCTTCTGGACCTTGGCTGTTGGCGTTGCGGCGCTTGGAGCGGGCGCGGGGCAAGTGCGCGCTCAGGAGGCTACCGATCTCTGGAAGAAGTACCTCATCCACTTGCCGGACCCCGAGGATATCGTCTCACCCGGTGGATTCTTCCGCGGTGCACCCGGCACGAACTCCGGCACGCCGTTCGCCTTTGGCCCGGGCTGGCGCGACGCTTTCATAGGCGCCGGATATCAGAACGAAACCCGCGGCGTCTACAATCCCTACACCGGAACCGCCTCGCCGAACAACCAGAGCGATGGCAGCGCCGCCTTTGGATTCGGACTCGGCAATGCCCGCCACCTCGTCGCCCTCGAGGTCGCCATCACCTCACTGTCCACGGTGCGCTCCGGCTGGTTCACCCGCACTGCTTTTTCATTCAAGGCCCACCGGATGATCAGCAGCACCGCGGCCCTGGCACTGGGCGTCGAGAATGCCTTCATCGCGGGCGGGCAGAAAGCCGAAGGCACTACCTCATGGTTCGGCGTCGCCTCGAAGGTCTTCGTCATCGGTGGCGGTGGCGACTCGACCAGCGGCAGGGCACTCACGGTCTCCGCAGGTGTCGGCACCGGCCGCTTCCGCCGACCGCTCGATATCAGCATTGAAAACGCCGCCCTGAATGCTTTCGGCTCGGCCGCACTGCTGGTGGTGCGACAGCTGTCCGTGGTCGCGGACTACACCGGGCAGGATCTGAATGTCGGTTTGTCCATTGTGCCGCTCCCCTCGTTCCCGGTTGTTTTCACACCCACCATTGCGGATGTCACGCAAACCGCAAGCAGGTCAGCGCGGTTCATACTCGGCGTCGGCATAGGGATGCACTTCTAACGTGGAACTCACCGTGACGGCCAGCCGGCTTTTCCGCGTGACGGCATTCGCCCTGATGTGGTCACCTTCGACCGTGCATGCGCAAGCGGCGAGTGGCTCCGCTGCCGCGGAGCCGCCGGCCTGGGCGCTCGCCGGCGGCGCATTCGCGCCGTTGCCAAGGAAAGCCGTCGCCGCCCGGGCGTTATTGGCGCGGATAAAGCGCATTGAGACGGACTTCGCCAACGGCGCGCCACAGCGCTCACCCGGCACGGTGCAGCCAATCCCGATTGAGGACGTGCAGGCCGTGGGTGAGCTGCTGAGCACCGGATCACCCGGAGTGCAGGCGCGCGTGAGCCGCGTGCTCCAGAGTGCCGGGGCGCCCCCGTCCGCGGTGGCGTCTCTTACGCAGGCACTCGGCGAGCTTGCTACTATCTCGGCGGCCTCGGCGTCCACCGTGGTGGTGGCTGCGGCGACTCATTTCGACAGGCTCGTCACGGGGGCGCCCGCAACGTTCCTGCGGAAACCGCCCGGGCAGTTCCTCGCCATCCATGTGGCGCTCGTCGCGATGGTCAAGGCGCTACGCTAGCCGGCCGCGCGTCGCAACAGGCAATAGGCCCACGTCATCACCGGCGTCGTGCGGGCGGCTTACCGCCGCCCGCACGAGCTTGCATCCAATGAACCGTGCTAGCTGACGGTCGGAATGAAGAACGGCTGCACGATTGCAATCACATCCGCGCGGTCCAGCGGCTCGTCGAACGCTTCCTGCGCCGCCTCGATGCCAAACTGCGCCCCGGCGAGATTGGCCACGTTCACACCGGCCTGCGTGGTGTTCGACTCTGACGGGGCTGTGGTGCTGTTGGCGCCCGCGCCGTAGATCTTGTCGAATGCGGCGCCGACGGCGGTCGGATTGACCGTGCCGAGGTCGGTGCCACCCGCGGCCGCGCGCTCGCCGCCGCGGACCGTGCCGCTGTAGCGTACGACGGCCGGTGCGCCAGCCGCTGCGCGCCGCATGCGCCGGATGCGTGACGCATGCCGCGCCTCCACCGAATGAATGCGGAGCGCCGCCTCGAGGATGGCGGAGTTCGAGATCAGGTTGCCCGCTTGCCCCTTGTACGCGCGCACGCCGGTGTCTTCCGCGCCCTGCGCGACTTCGAGCAGGAACGCGAGGTCGGTGGTGGCCTTTGAGAATGGCCCCCCGCCCGCGCCCCGCGCACCGGTAAAGTCAAAGCTGGTCGCATCCAGGTTGAAGACGTTCGTCGCGCCCGTCGCCGTCAGCGTGGCCACATGCGCGGTCTCGTGTTTCTGGATCTGCTGGAGCGTGGGGACGGCGCCCGGCACGGCGGCGGCCAGCGCGCGCACCGGGGCGAACGCCGCATTCTGCGCGGTCGACGCACTGGTGCCGAGCACGGCCTTGTAGAACTCGTTCTCGAAGATTTCGAGCGCGAGGGCAAAGTCGAGCACATTCTTGATGGCCGCCGGCAATCCACCCTGCGCATACACGTTGTGACTGAGCGCGGCGAGTGCGATGGGGATCGACCCCATCGCGAGCGCCGCGGTGATGCCGGACGGCGCGGGCGATCCCTGCGCGATTTCGGTGTGACGCTCCGTGAGCCGGTCGATGATCTCCGGATCGATCGCGTCGAGGACTGGCATGTTGTTCATGGTTGCATTCTCTCCAAGTCGACGAATCGACGGTTAGACCGGCGCGGGGGCGGGTTGATCGGCAGTCCGCTTGCCCTGAGCCGGCAGCGTGCCAATGGACAGTGGGCTCGTCACGACGTTCAGGCTGACGACGCTGGTGAGCACGGTATCCGGCTCGGCCTTGACGTCGAGGCCCTGCGCGTTGACGACATCGTCGCCGGCAAAGAGGCGGCCATTCGAGCCATCCCGAATGTCGCGGATGGCGGCGGCATGCCGCGCCTCGACCGACACGATCTTGCCGGCGACGAGCAGGTTCGCGGCGTTCGTGAGATACTTCCCCGCACCGTTGTAGGCCGAGACGCCCGTGTCCTCGAGCAGTTGCGACGTCTTCAGCAGCACATCGCGACCTGCGGTAGTCGTGCCGACCGTCGTCGCGCTGAATGCGATGGTCGGAATGGCGGCGGAGCCCAGTACCTGTTTGAGGAACTCGCGATGAATGACTTCGTGTTTCTGGAGATCGCTCAGGACCTCCTGCTCGTTGGCGGATAGCGCGGCGTACCCGGCGGACGTCAATGCGGCGGTGTAGTAGGCCGCTTCGAGTTGCTCGAGCGCGTACGCGTAGTTGAGAATTCCGGTATCCGTGCTCAGGTCGAGCGTGTATTGTCCTGTCGGACCAGGCCCGGTCGTATCCTTGTCGCTCTTGCAGGCTGTGAAAACGCCCGGCAATAACACGATCGCCCCTCCCAGCCCCAGGACGCCGAGAAACCGCCGGCGCGTCGTCACCTGCAGCAGCTGATCACCGCTGCTCAGGATAAGCATCGGGCCCTCTGACTCTGACATGATGGTAGTACTCCCTTGTGGGCTAGCGCTCGGAACCGGAGGAGACGGCTAGCATCGTCAGCCACGGAAGAGCTGCGCGATGGAGTCAGGTGGGACGCTGCGCGCAGGATCCTGCTTCTCATCCTGCGCATTCAAAGGCCGCCGCTTTGGCTTTGCCATCCACCAAGGAGTGTAGTCCAATCGCGCGATGCGTCGAATCGGGCCTTGGGGTAGTCGTCAGCGTGGATCGGCTCGCCCGCATCGCCAAGGCGGTGTCCGGCGTGCCTTCAACGCAACAGACCAGCCGCCACTACCCGGGGTGGCTCCGGAACGTGATAGAGCCAGATGGACTTTCCCACGGTTGTGACCGGCGTATACCGGTCGAGCCACGAATAGTCACTCGGGAATCTCGCGCCCAGGCTTATCGCAACCCAGCCCGTTACAGGGCGCTTCTCCCCGAGCACGTATGACGGTGGACCGAGGCTGGCGACGTCCGCGGTGCCATAGTAGGCGAGAGCCACGGAGTCGATACGGGCGCGTCGCAGGAGCTCGGTCAGCCGCTTCAGGTCCTGTCCCCAGTCGAGATCTCCCTTCACGATGATGCGCTCAGGGTGTGACCCGGCGATCTCGTTGAAGTACGCAAGGTAGTCGGGATGGGCGCGCGCCGAGCTGGCCGCGAACCATGCGACCAGCGCTCCGACGGCGACCATGCTTCGCGTGCCGCCGCGCCGCTCCATCAACCATTGGGCGCCGGCGGCGGCAACGATCGCCACCAGGGGGAACATCGGCAGGAGATGGCGCAGGCCGATGTTGATGTTCGACGGGAGGACGCAGACCAGGAGCGCGACTGAGAGGAGTGCGGGGAGCCGCGCCTGCCAGTTCCGCACTTTTCCGCCAACGGCGGCCGCAAGGCCGGCTGCCGTCAGCAGCAATACCGCAATCGGTGTCTTGACCAGAATCGCCACGGGAAAGTATGACAGTCGCCCGTGGTGCGAGACCGCGCCAAAGAAATAGTTGTTCCTCCCGGCTGCGTTGTCCGCGATCAGCTCGCGCAGGCCCGCGATGAATGCCGGCGCGGGAACACGCATCCTGGCAAAGGCCGCATTGGCAAGATCCGCACCGAATAGCTGCTGCAGCACGCCCATCGCGCGGGGCGAGAATGCTGCGAGTGGGGTTGTCGAGAACCGGTAACCCGCCCATACAACCAGCACGGCGATACCCAACGCAACGCATGCCAGCTGTACACCCCGGAGCAGCCAGGACGCTGTCCACGCACTTTGCCGATGCGTCAGCACAAAGTACGCCAGAACCAGGACAGTGCACGCAGGCAGAAAGACCAGCGCGGAGAGCTTTGCGAGAAGTGCCAGGCCCGCGCACGCACCCAGTACAACCGCTCTCCAGGTCGAGGGCGCGTCCGCGGTGCCCACGAGCGCAACCAGATAGGCAGTTATCATGGCGGCGAGGGCCATGTCGGTCGTCGCGAGGCCGGCGTGCGCGAGGACGATTGGAAGCGAGGTGTAGATCGCCACGGCCAGCACGGCCACGAACTCGCTCGAGAACGATCGTGTCCATAGCCACAGCAGGAACGCGGACAGAATGAAGAAGGGCAGAACGCCCGCCCTCGCAAGCGCCACGGTGCGCTCGTAGTGGCCTCCTTGCGCAAGAATCTCGTTCCCCTCGCGCCACACGCCCAGGCCCTGAAAAGGTGTCGACCGGCGCCCGTCGAGATAGGGCCCGACCGCTACCGCGATCTCGGCCAGCGGTGGCGGCCTGTCATCCAGTGTGTGATTGGGGGTGTCGAGCCACTCCATCCCGCCGGCGAGATGGGCGGATTCGTCGTAGGTCTGCCAGAACACGCCGTAGGTGCTGGCTATCCGCGCGACCCCGATGGCGACGAGGAGGACCACGGCGGCCAGCGGCCAGTGGGCCCGCAAACGCTTCAGCGCGCCGTACACGTTGGCGTCACGCTAATACGTGATGTGGTAGATCCAGATGGACTTGCCGGCCGTCATGACCGGCGCATAGCGATCGAGCCATGAATACTCCTCCGCGTATCGCTTCCAGAGACTGATCGCGATGAAACCCGTCACGGGGTGACTCTCCGCGAGCGGCGACGCGATGATACCGCGGCGCGCCGGATCCGCGCTGCCGAAGTACGCGAGCGATACAGAGCCGATGCGGGCCTGTTTCACGAGCGAGACGAGCCGCTTCAGGTCCTGTCCGCTGTCGAGATCGTCGCGGAGGAAGATGCGTTCAGGGTGCTGGCCCGCGGCCTCGTTGAAATACGCGAGGTAGTCCGGGTGCGCCATGACCGAACTGACGACCAGCCAGGCCAGCAGCGCGCCCACGACGATTCTGCCTGCAAGCCGCTGCCGCTGCGCCATGATCGAGCGCGCACCATCGGCCGCCGCGATCGCCAGGAGGGGAAACATCGGCAGCAACTGGCGCAGGCCGGCGTCGTTGTTCGACGTCAGCATGCAGAGCAGGAGTGTGGCCGAGAGGAGGGCAGGAAGGCGCGCTTCCCATTTCCGCGCGCCGGAGAAGATTGCGGCGAAGGCGGCAATGAGCCCGGCCATCGCCAGGGCCAGCGCCGCAAGGGGAGTCTTGAGGAGGATCGCGACGGGAAAGAACGCCATGTGGCCCCGGGTCGAGACATCTCCCAGGAAATAGTTCGGAAGAGCTCCAGCGCCGTTCGTGAGAGCGCTGCGGATCCCGGCCAGGAATGCCGGCGCGGCATCGGGCGAGAATCGGTAGCCGGTCCAGATGGTGAGTAGCGCGACGAACGCGCCTATCACTGCGGGCCCGAGGAGCCGCGGCGCCCACGTATTCGCTCCGGTGACCTTGCTCCGGTGTGTCCAGGCGTAGTATGCGACGACGACTATCGTGCCGGCCGGCAGGAAGAGGACCGCGGAGAAGTTCGAGAGCAGCGCGGCACCCGCACACACGCCCGTGAGCACCCCCCGCGCGATTGACGGCGCCTCCATCGTGCGCACGAGCGCGAAAAGATACGCGGTGAGCATCGCAGTGATGGTCATGTCACTGGTGGCGAGGCCAGCGTGGGCCAGGACTATCGGCAACGATGTGTAGATCAAGACCGCGACTACTGCCACACCCTCGCCCACGATGGAACGGGCCCACAGCCAGACGACGAACGCAGAGAGGATGAAGAAGGGCAGGACGCCGGCCCTCGCGAGGAGCAGCGTACGGTCGTAGTGGCCGCCCTGCTCGAGAATGGCGTTCCCTTCGTTCAATGCGCCCGCGCGGAACTGCTCTGTGCTCTGGCGTCCGTCCGCATAGGGTCCGACCGACACGGCCACTCGAGCGAGTGGCGGTTGCGTCTGATCCAGCGTGTAGGTGCCGCGGTCGAGCCACTCCATTCCTGCGGCGAGCGTGACAGGCTCGTCCACCGTCTGCCAGAAAACACCGTATGTGGTGACGATCCGCGCAGCACCAATCGCAATCAGGACGGCGGCCGCCATGACGGACCAGAGAGCCGTCAGCGCAGGGACACGTCGCCCCGCTGGTGGTTCCTGGACGGCCACGGACCCGCTCGGCCACTTGTCGCGCCGAACTCTCCACTGGGTCTCGGACGTCTGGACGCCGCCCCGCTGCCTAGATTGCAAGGGAACTCCTCTTCTCCAGCGCCGAGCGAGCCATCGCAAAAGAACTGATTTCCCTGAACTCCGCCGAGGAGCGCGCGATTCTGGTCGGCGCTCCGCTCAAGCGCACTGCAGCGCGCCACCACGTGAACGAGTATCTCGGTGAGCTGGCGCGTCTTGCAGACACCGCGGGCGCGGTGGTGGTTGGCGAGGTCACACAGGCACTCGACCGGCCCAATCCCGCGACGTACGTCGGCAAGGGCAAGATTGACGAACTGCGCGCGATGGTCGCGGAAAAGGATGCCACCGTGCTCATCTTCGACGACGAGCTGAGTCCCGCGCAGGGCAAGAACCTCGAGGAGGAACTTGGGAAGCGGGTCATCGACCGCGCAGAACTGATTCTCGACATCTTCGCGCTGCGGGCCAGGAGCGCCGAGGCGCGCATGCAGGTGGAGCTGGCGCAGCTCGAATACTCACTGCCCCGGCTGACGCGCTTGTGGACGCACCTCGAGAAGTTCCGGGGCGGTATCGGCGTGCGCGGCCCGGGCGAAACGCAGCTCGAGACCGACCGCCGCCTGGTGGGGCATCGCATCAAGCTGCTCAAGGCGCGCCTGCAGGACGTGCAGCGTTCGCGCGTGGTCCAGCGGCAGTCACGGAAGGGCGAGTTCCGCGCGTCGCTCGTGGGTTACACAAATGCGGGGAAGAGCTCGATTCTCAGGGCCATGACGGGGGCCACGGACATCTTTGTGGAGGACCGGCTCTTTGCGACGCTCGATCCGCTCACCCGCGAGGTCCAGCTGGGGGAGAATGTGAAGGTGCTGCTCACCGATACGGTCGGCTTCATTCGCAAGCTTCCCCATCACCTGGTGGCGAGTTTCCGCGCCACGCTCGAAGAGGTTGGCGAGGCGGACCTGCTGTTACACGTGATCGACGCCAGCCATCCCGGCTGGGAAGAGCAGCGTCTGGTTGTGGATGCCGTCCTGGCAGAGCTCGGTGTGCACGAGGCGCCCGTGCTCCATGTATTCAACAAGAGTGACCAGCTCTCCTCTGAAAACGTCACGGCCTTGAGGGAGCGCATGGCGAACCTGCTGCCGAACTCGGTGTTCGTGAGCGCCGTGGCGGAGGGGGGCATCGCGCCCCTCACGCAGGCGCTGGCCGCAGCGGTGCGAGAGCAGCGGCCCGTGGTGGAGATCCGGGTTGACCCCGGCAACGGGAAGCTGATGGCCGAGATTCACCGGGGTGGTGAAGTGATCGCGACGCGGGCCGATGAAGAAAGCGGGCAGGTCGTGATCACGGCGCGCATCGACGCGGCGCTGCGCGGACGCCTGGAGCAGGAGGGAGCGCTGCAGTGAAGTGGGCGCGCAGGGACTCGAACCCCGGACCTCTGCTGTGTGAAAGCAGCGCTCTAACCAGCTGAGCTACGCGCCCCGTGAGG
>DASZZO010000013.1:0-2247 GCA_035544915.1 Gemmatimonadaceae bacterium
GATGGCCCCTGCGGTCCTTCCGACAGGCGCCTTCGGCCTCCTGGAACCCAAGTCTGCCGGAAAGGACAGTACGGCCGGCCATTGGGAGATCGCCGGCCTGCACCTCGATCGGCCCTTCCCCACGTTTCCGAACGGATTTCCGCAAACGCTCATCGAGGCCTTCGCGAGGCGCACCCGTCGCGCGGTTATCGGTAACGTCGTCGGCAGTGGTACGGAAATCCTCGACCGCTTTGGCGCAGAGCATGTGCGCACTGGGTCGTGGATTGTCTATACATCCGCCGACTCTGTCTTCCAGCTCGCGGCGCACGAGGACGTGGTGTTGCTCGGGGAGCTGTATCGGGCGTGCCAGACGGCCCGTACACTGCTCGCCCCACCGTACGACGTGTCACGCGTGATCGCACGCCCATTCGTGGGCACCGACGGCGCTTGGACCCGGACGAGCAATCGCATCGACTGGTCGCTCGAGCCGCCAGGGGAGACGCTGCTCGATGCGCTGGCCAAGGCGGGAATTGCGCGCACGAGCATTGGGAAGGTGGACGATCTCTTTGCGCGGCGGGGTATCGACGGCGAGCACACGTCGGGAAACGCCGAGGGCATAGAGCGCGTCCTCGACTGGTTGCGCTCTGGAAGTGGGTTCCTGTTCGCCAACCTGATAGATTTCGACCAGTTGTACGGGCACCGGAACGATGTTCCGGGGTTCTATAGAGCGTTGCGCGAATTTGACGACGCCCTGCCGGCCATCACCGCCGCCCTGAGAGAGGACGACCTGTTCTTCATCACCGCTGACCACGGCAACGATCCGACCACACCCTCCACCGATCACGCGCGCGAGAACGTGCCGGTTGTGGCGCTCGGGCCTCGCGTCCGCCCTGGCGCCATTGGGCGCCGCCCGACCTTCTCGGATCTCGGCGCAACGGTCGCCGATTGGATGGGCATCCGCTTTCGCGGCGCCGGCCGGTCGTTTCTCCCGCTGGTGATCGGCTGGTGAGGGCAGCCGCGGGCGAGTCGGCTCTCCGCGCGGCGGCTGAGGTGGCCATGCAGCGTGCCTACGCCCCGTACTCGGACTTCCGGGTCGGCGCGGCGCTGCTCTGCGACGATGGGGAGATCGTGGCGGGCTGCAATGTTGAGAACTCCTCATTTCCCGTGGGAAGCTGCGCCGAGCGGAGCGCTCTGTTCGCCGCGGTCGTGTCCGGGCACCGTCAGTTTACCCATCTCGTCATTGTCTCCGAGGCGGAAGAACCTACGCCCCCTTGCGGCATGTGCCGGCAGGCGCTGCAGGAGTTTGCACCGCTCCTGGACATCACGAGTATGACCATTTCGGGCGCTGAGGCGCGCTGGGCGCTCGCCGACCTGCTACCGCATCCCTTCACGCCCCAATCTCTGCATCATCCATGAAGCCTCGTCTCGCCACGCTCCTCGCGGTGTGTATTGCCGCGGGGGCCGGCGCCTGCGGGGAGAACCTGAACAGCGGTGGCGCATGCCCGGCGCTCTGTCCATCGCAGCGTCTCGTCGTGCGCGATACGCTGATCAGTCCCGTTCTCCTCTTCGATACCACGATCGTCGGGTTTCCAGAGCGAGGGCAGGAACAGGCCATGCTGCTCGCCACGCGGGGCGACACGCTCGAGACACGCGGCGTCGTGCGTTTCGACCAGCTTGTCACGATCTTCACCCCTAAGGGGGACACGGCGCGAGCGATTACCCGTCTCGACTCATCGCGTGTGCGACTGGTGCTCGACCGCAGGCGCGCGAAGCTTCCGACGCAGGTGCGGTTCGAGGTCTACGACGTGGACGATTCCACGGCCGCCGATACGTCCGCCTCCGCGGTACTCACGCTGTTTCGCGCCGACCGGCTGATCGGCCAGCGCACATTCTTCAGGGACTCCCTCACGGACACGCTGTTCGTGCCGCTCTCGGATTCCGCGGTGCTGAACAAGATCAAGAACAAGGCCCACCTCCGGCTCGGGCTGCGGCTGGATGGCACTGGCCCGGTGTCACTGCGCGTGCAGACGGTGGAGACGGCCAACTCGGCCCTGGTGTCGTACCGCCCGTCGACGGACACGGCGGTGAGGGCGATCGTGGTGAGTCCCGTCTCCCTGACCCCGCTGGGAAGCGATTTTCCGGAGATTCGAAGCGACCTGCTGGACTACACGCTCGTCGCGAAATACTCGGTGCCGAAGACCCCGAACACGATGAGCGTGGGCGGAATGCCGGGGCGCCGCGTGTATCTGCGATTCAACATTCCACGGT
>DASZZO010000014.1:0-5971 GCA_035544915.1 Gemmatimonadaceae bacterium
GTTCCCGGGAAGAAGAAACCCATGCAACCTGCCGTCCGACCGGGTGAAATGTCCCACGATGTCGCCTCGGTCATTGATCCCGTGCGCCACGGTGGCGGACGCGTCGGCGGTTGCCTCGAATGCGGTGAACGTGCCGTCGGAGTGCCGTATGTACGAGTGGATCGGGCCGCCGCAGGACAAACGCGGCCTGGCGATCTGATAGTCGCCGACGATCGAACCATCGGAATTGATGGCGGCGGCGCCGATGCTGCACGCGTCAAACACGTCGGGCAGCTCCAACGACGTGAACGTACCGCCGGTATACACGAATGCACGCCTCTCGGGCGTGAAGTAGTCACCCACAATCGTGCCCGTATTGTTGATGCCGAATAGCCTGGTCTGTTTCGCGTGGGGAAAATCAAGTGCGGAATACGTGCCTCCCTGCAGCAGAAATCCACGGAACGCGCCCGGCGGACCATAGAACCCTGCCACGTCGCCGGCGTCATTGATGCCGCGAGCGGAGCCCCCGATTCCCGGTACCTCGATCACGCGCGCCAGGTCCTCGGGCATGAAGCCGAACGCCATGGAGCCGTCGCAGGGTGGCCTGCACGTGGTTCCCACGCTGCTGTCACCGCTCAGACTGATCGCCCACACGTTGGCATAGAGGCTGTGCTCGAACGGTTGGGGAGTCTGGGTAAAGGTGCCGATGTGCGTCGTCCACGACAGCGCAGGTTGAGCGACCGCCCGCGGCGCTCGACCTGCCATCGCTCCGGTGAGCAGTATGGTTCCAAGCAGTAAGGTGCAGATGGCGAGGGGCCTTGATCGGATCATGTTCGTGCTCCTTGCATTTGATAAACAGGCCGAGGCACGGTCGCGAGCAGAACCAGGCGGAGCATGCCGATGCATGCATTCATTGGGACCGCGAAATCTTGCGGGGGGTGCGATCAGCATGCCAAATGGTAGAACGAGAATGTGAACGGAAACCCGACATCGAAGGCACCACTTGTCGGTACCGTTTGCCATCGTGCGCTCCAGAACGGTCAGACTGCAAGCGGAATGAGCTTCTCCTGCAGCGGCTCCCAGAGTTCGTTCTCGTCATTAAACCGTCGCTCGGCACGAGCAATCGGCGGCAGCCGGATATCGCGACGACCAGCCGTCGTCGACGTACCGAAGTTCCAACATCGACCTCAAGCACGGGGGAATCGCTGAGCCACAACTATGCCGGGGCCGGGACTCGAACCCGGATGAGGTTGTCCTCAAGGGATTTTAAGTCCCTCGCGTCTAGCCAGTTTCGCCACCCCGGCGCCCATGTCGCAGAGCACAAGATATTCGCTTCGACAACTCCCCCGGCAATCATCAGCCAGCTTTTCGCCAGGCTCGTTGGTCGCGGGCTACAGCGAGGCGCTCGTCACCGTCGTCCAGATGTCCTCGTCATCCTCCTCGCCGCGATCCACCCTGTCCAGCACCTGCTCCAACACCTCCTCGACCTTCGCCTTGATCTGCCTGTCGGTCTGCGGCGGGTCGCTGTATTTCCTCCGTTTGCGCAACTCGAGCAACAGCTTCATCAACCTTCGCCGGCGCTGCCGCTCGCGCGCGAGCACGCGCTCACGCTCGACCTCACGCTTCACGTAGCGCCGCAACTCCAGCTCCAGCTCCGCACGCGGCACCGTCTTGCGTCCATCGAACACCCGGCGCAGCCGACGGTCGAGCCGCACGTGCCCGGCGCCGACTCCCTGTTCGACGCCGTTCTCGGCGAGGTAGCGCGCGAGCGTCTCCTGGAAACGTCGCTCGACATCGCCGGTGAACTCGAGTGACCGCGCCTCGCGCTTCTGACGGACTGACTCTTCGATCGCGCGCACGTCGAGCTCGAGTGCCGACAACCAGCGTTCGCGCCACTGCTTGAGGCTCTCAGCGCGTCGCTTCCGGTCTGCCTGCGGCGGCCGCCAGACGCCGGCTTGCGCTTTCTCTTCGCGCTCGGCAACGCGCCGAGAGAGCTCTTCATTGAGATTCCACAGGTTGAGCCTGCCGCTTACCTCCATAATAGGCTCGATCTCCACGGCCTGCCGGAGGGCCCAAAGGAAGTCCGATGGTTTGAACGTCGCGGCGAGCGGCTGCAGCGGCGACCGCACCCGCCGACTCTCGCCAGTGTGCGGGTCGCGCTCGATCAGTTCATGAATGTCCGTGATCGGATTGAACGAGAAGAGCCTGTCCTTCGCACTGCGCGCAGGGTCCCACCCGCCGGTGTCCACACCGGCCAACTCCACGGTCCCGACGATCGCCGAGCGCGGGAGCGCTTTGAGATCCTCCCGGTCGAGCCACCCCTGATCAGCGAAGGAGCGCCCCATCGCGCGATCATCGTACCATTGACGCTGGATCTCGTGTGGAGGCACCGCAGCGGAGGCATGGATAGCTATTCGACCGCGGTAATCGGTCTCCCACGACCGGACCTCCACACGCTTGACTCCGCGCACGATCAGCGTCGCGAATGGCTGCTGGACAGAGAGAACACGCATGGCGGAATAGGGTGTGTGGGAAGTGTCTGACCGCCCAAAGATCGCCCCTCCCAGAATGAGGCGCGAGAGCCGATCCGGCGCGACCCACTTTGGGAGCGCTTAACCACTTGCGCCAGATGATGTTACGCGCTCGGTGGCTCGCCCGAGCCACCGAATCTCCGGAATAGCGCCTTAACTTAACAGGTAGGAGCGTGCACCTTGCCGGGTGAACCGCTCCCCAGATCGTCTGCGCCGTTACGCGATGGCGCCCGCGCTGCACACCAGACCGTCTGCGCCATTACGCGAAGGCGCCCGGGCTGCTCCCCTGATCGTCGGCGTTGCTCTCCTCGCGCGCGGCACTGATCCCCGAACCGTCGGCGTCATGCCGCGCAGGCGCCCGACCTGCGTACCCGATCCGGACGAGCACTCCCCGAATCGTCGGCGGTGCGCTCCTGATCGTCGGCGTCGCGCACGTGAGGTGCGGGCACCGCTCCCCTGATCGTCGGCGCTGTGCCGCACAGCCGCCGGGGTGATCCGCTCCCTTGGCCCCGCGCAACGCGCTGCAAGAAAACTCGTTCGATTCTCCGCCGGCGCGAGGACGCGCGCGCCGGCGGCCTTCTCATCGCGTCCATCACTTGTCCCACAGGAGGGTAGGATGAAGGTCGCACAGATTCACCTCAGTCAGTCGCTGCGCAGGGTGCAGCAGTTCCTCGACACCCACGCGGACGTCGTGGGCTCGGTCAACACGACCGACGCGCGACAACGGCTCAACACGCTCGTCACGCGGCTCGCCGCCACGGTCGACGAACAAGGCACCCACACGCGCCAATCGCGCGGTGAGGTGCAGCGGCGGCAGCAGCTCGAACGCGTGCTGATCCGCAAGTACATGACGCCGCTCGCCAAGTTCGCGCGTGCCCAGCTCGAGGGGGCCCCGGGGTTTGCGGCACTCACGCCATCGGGCAACGACCTTCGCACCGAACGCCTGGTGCAGTCGGCTCGCTCCATGGCGCTGGCCGCGACTCCGCTCGCGGACATACTGGCGAGGGCGAAGTTCCCGGCGGACTTCGTCCAGCAACTCACGGCTGCGGCCGACGCGGTCAAGGCGTCGGTCGACGCGAGCGCCACGACGCGCGTCAGGCGCAACGGCGCGACCAGGCAGGTCGCGAGCGCCCTCAGTCAGGGGCGCAACGCGGTGGCGACGCTCGACTCACTCGTGTCGCACATCATTCTCGGCGACGACCGGTTGGAGCGCGAGTGGCGCTCGGCCAAGCGCGTGATGAGGCCCGCGACATCACCGGCCTCCGCAGCGCCTCCCGTCACGCCAGCTCCGCCAGCACCGGTGCCTGCGTCATCAACGGCTCGCCCCGTCGTGCCGAACACACAGGAGGTTACCGTCACACGAGCCGCCTGACCGGGACGCACGGCCGATACGCGGCTGACAATTGAACGACAGTTGAACGCACGTGGTCCACGCACGAACGGCCGCCCGAAGTTTGGGCGGCCGTTCGTGCCAGCGTTCATCCAGAGAGCGGGAAACGGGACTCGAACCCGCGACCCCAACCTTGGCAAGGTTGTGCTCTACCAACTGAGCTATTCCCGCGTAGATCGCAAGATAGGAACAGGACTTCTGAGGGACAAGCACGGCGATTTGTGCGTGATGGATGCTCTCCTAATCAGTCGCGCTCCCGTCGGGCACGATCGCATCGATGGCGATTTCGAGTGGGGAAAGAGGCTCAACCGGCTGCCATCGAAGCACCTCGCGCGCAATCGCGGGTTCCTCCGCGCCGAGCCTCCACACATGGACCTCGCGCGCGTCCGGGTCGATTGCCCAATACTCGGCCACGCCGATACGCAGATACGCATCACGCTTCTTGCCGAGGTCGCGGTGCGCGGTGGAATCCGAGAGCACTTCGATCACGAGGACAGGGCGCGGGAGATCACCCCACTTCACCCCCTTCCGCGGCGGATGTAGCCCGGGGATCACCTGCACGTCGGGCTGGAGTTCGCTCCTGCCAAACGGAATCGCACCGGGGCCCACGACCGTCGCGATGGAGTGGCGCGTGCAATACTCTCGCAGCGCGACCAGCAGGCGCGTCGCGATGTCCTGGTGCCGATACGACGCTTGCGGCGTCACCAGCAACTCGCCGTCGAGCACCTCGTAACGATTGCCATCGTCGGGCAGCCGGGCGAGATCGCCTCGCGTCCAGCGGAACGGTTTGCGCGTGCGAGTGGCCATGTGCATACGGTAATCTCTCTCGGCCGAGGAAGGCAATGCGGGCGCATCGGCCCACGGTGCACAGCTGAGGGCGCCGACCATCACCGAACGATTGCGTAACGCAGCGACGCGCCGCGACGAATTGAGTGCGCCTCGTACCGAAGGCTCAGGGCCGAACACCGTATGCGTGAACGGTAAACCAAACGGCATAGGCCAGAAGTCCGGAGAGCGCCGCATCGCCCCCGTTCGCGATCGCCATGCCCTCCTCATCCACGATTTCCGCCGCAAGGCCATGATCGAGAGGCGCACGACGCAGCCACTCGATAACCTTCGAGGCGTCGGGGCCAAGGAGCCGCCCAATTTGCTGGGCGAGGTACCGAGGTTCGCCGGACGAACGCTTCGCCGTGCGACGGTAGACGGAATCCGTGCGCTCAACCGCCTCGAACAGCGGGAGCCAGAGTGCCGACGCCACGGGGTCGTCTTCGCGGGTCACTCCGCCGGCGAGGTCGGTAGCTGCCACGAACACGGACTTTCCTCCCTCATCCGACGTGAAGTGACGGCGAATCGCCGCCCGCACCGCTTCAGGATCGGGAAGGTCCTTTGCCTCTTCCTCGTCAATGGTGCGCTTCAGGCATTCGAGGGCGTGCGCGACGACCGCGTTGCCGTGCAGGGTGAACGGGTGCGCTACCGGAGTGCCCGAGAGGGTGACTTCCGTATGGTACAGGGGATGCGTCTTGTCGCGCCGGGCGGCGAGATCGTCCGACGAGAGGTAGAGCGTGTCGGCGAGCACGGGCTCCTCGACAATCTGGGCGTCGCCGGTATCGCGGATGTAGCGGTCCGTCGCGATGGCGTACGCAGCCGCTCCCTCGAGGGTGAAGCCGGGCTCGAACAGCGTGCCGTCGAAATAGTGCACACCCCGGCCCGGGGCGTAACCGTGCACTTCGCATGCCCGAAGGATCAGCTCCCGTGCAAGCGGCGAGTCGGCCAGCTGCACCGCCGGAACCGTCCAGGCGAGTGCCTCCCAATCCCTGATGGTCACTCCGCGTGAGCACCAGGGAGCGCGGCTCCGGACCAGGTAGTAGTGGGCGTCATCGAGGGCGCGACCAACACCATAGAAGTAGGCGAACAGGAGATGGCGGTTGATCAGTCCGTCGAGCGACTCCATTCCCGTGGTCTGTTCGAGCGACCGGATGGCGTCGCGCGTGGCAGTGAGCAGCGCGCGCCATCCGCGGCGGCGGAGGACGCCAACCGTTGCGCATGCGCCGTCGCGCTCGGGACCCGCACC
>DASZZO010000015.1:0-28121 GCA_035544915.1 Gemmatimonadaceae bacterium
ACCATGATTCACGTCAACCGGCATCGAATCCGGGAGCGGTGGCGCGCCCGGAGGAACGGGCATCACCACCTTGCGGAGAATCTTGCCGTTGCGCGTATCCACTACCATGAATCCGTGCGTGTGGGAGAGCTGCACGTAGAGCCGCGACTCGTCGTGACTCAGGGCGATGGGTCGCACGTTCTGGCCGAACGGAATCTTCCGGATGACCTTGAGGGTGGCCGCATCGAACGCGGTGACGTCCGTGCCACGAATGAGCCCGACATACACGGTCTTGCCGTCGCGTGATACTTCGATGTCGTGCGGTCCGGTCCCGACGTCCACGCTGTCCACGACAGCGCGTTTGGCGGGATCCACGACGACCACGTAGGACCCCGAGACGATCGTGACGTATACACGTTTCCCATCGGGCGAGACGGCCAGATGGTTCGGAATGCCGTGCAGCGGCGCGCGCCAGAGAATCTTCTGCGCAGACGGATCGATCGCGACGAACTCTCCATTACCGCTCGGACGGCCGTCGTCCCGCCGCACGATGCGGCTGAGATACAGGATGTCGCCGCCCGGAGACGCCACGATCTCATCCGGGGCAAGGCCAACGGGAATCGAGCCGACCACGGTGAGCGTCGTGGCGTTGATGACCGAGACGTCGCCGCTGTGGCTGTTCTCCACGAACAGGAGCTGCTGCTTCTGCGCGGCCAGCGGCAGTGCCGCGGCGGCGAGCACCAGCCACGAGGCGAGCGAGCGTGGAATGCGGCGTGTGATGTGTAACGTCATGGTCTGCTCCTGAAGCGTTGCCGGCGGTCGCGCATGCTAACGAAGCCGAGGCCGTGCGCCCGCGTCAAGGCAGCTGCGACAGTCGAGCGTCGAGGGTCGAGAGTAGAGAGCCCAGAGCCGAGCGCCGAGCGCGTTGCCAAGACTTGTGTGTTTCCAGGGAGCGGATCATCTTCGCCCGCCATGCCTCCCGTCGCATTCCCAACGCAAAAGGCGTTTCGCGCATGGCTCGATCGGCACCACTCCAGCGAGCGTGAACTGGTCCTGCGATGCTACAAGGTGCACGCCGGCCACAAGGGGATCGGCTACCGCGAGGCGCTCGACGAAGCGCTTTGTTTCGGATGGATTGACGGCGTACGCCGCAGCCTGGATGAGGACAGCTTCACCCAGCGCTTCACTCCGCGCCGTCGTTCGGCCAGGAATACGGCAGTTCCGCCGCTCAATCGATGAAGCGTGCGCGCACATCCAGGGCGGGAAGCGGACATGAGTCGAATCGTCCGAACAGGCTACGCCGGATCCGCGCGAACCGGTCGTAGCCCCAGTCCCGCACTGGGCGTGGTACCAGACGCAGGAGGTTCACGGCGCGCCACGGGCCGCCGACATAATTCCAGATTCCCAGTACTGCCTCCGAACGTGTCGTGACGCGTTCCCGGTCAGGCCGCCCGGCGTGCTCGACGAGAATCAGCGAGTCAATACGGCTCAGCTCCGGCCGCCGTGCGAGAAGCGCTCGCGCGAACTCTCCCTGGAGCGGGGCAAAACGCATTCGGCCCCCATGATCGCGCGCGAGGATGAACTGCACCGCGCGATTGCAGAAGCCGCACAGCCCGTCGTACAGCAGGACGAGATCGGCGCCCGGCGGAGCAGGCGCCGTCAGTCTCACGGCACGTAGCGGCGTGCGAACACGGAATCCCAGCTCGCCAGTCCCGGCTTCGCGCGCAGCTCCGAGTCGACGATTCCGATGGTCAGGAATGGCAGGATGCCCGGATCCACAGGCGGCGGAAACGAACCGATGTCGAGGTCTGCGAACTCCAGCTGCAGGAACGCGAAGGCATGCGCCGTATTAAGCAGGACGGCCTGGCGCGCGATGTTGCGCGCCTGCATCGCGGGTGACGACGCCACACTGATCCCCGGGAGCGAAATCGGCGCCGAACTCCAGCCGCCCTCGGAAACAAAGACGCGCCTGCCCGTCTCGGTCGCGATGCGCGAGTAGTAGTTGTCGGGAATCTCGCTGGGATCGTTGAACAGCCCGAGATACGGATACGACGAGAGCCCCAGCACGTCGACGAAAGGAAAATCGCGCATGTCGGCCGCGACGCCCCGGTACGGGCCGTTCCCGCCAAGTCGCCCCCACGCGACCTCCACCTGCAGGCTGACCGCGAGCTTGGCAGTAGAGCCCCGTGCACGAAGTTCCCTCGCGGCGTCGTTCGTCATCTTTACCGCGGCCTCGTACACCCCGGCCGGAGCGGCCAGGCGCACGAGGTTGGTTTCGAGGGCAAGCCCCAGCACGCTCGGCTTCAGCACTGAGTCGGTCAGCACCACATACCGCCGGTAGATCGCCTGTATGGCCGGCTCCGTGATGCTCCGGCCCGCTGCGACGAGTTCGGCCGACTCGCGTTCACGCGCGACGCCGTTCTCCACGTCGATCATCACCACAACGTCGAGCCCTTTCGAGCGAAACCGGTTCGCAAGCGGCAGTTTGTCGTTGAGTACGTCGGACTCCGGCGTCGTACCCGAAAGCAGCTTGGTCCATGGCAGCTCGAAGCTGATGATCCCGGCATCGGCGCGTCCGGTCCACATATCAATCGCTCGGAGCGCAATGGCAAAGTCGGGCTTGGGCGGTACTGCCGAGAAGCCCATTCGAAACGTGCGTGTGCCCACCACCGGAGGCGAGGTGGGCGTGCCGTCGGAACGGTGACAGCTGCACGCCAGGGCCAGTATCGATACAAACGGAAGCAGCAAGCGGCCCGCGCGTCGTCGGGCGGGCCGCCGGGTCGCTCTCACGGCACGGCCGTCGGCTACGGCACCACCGGCGGCGGCGCCGCCTTGCCAGCATCGAGATCGTTCCAATTCAGGATCGCATTGAAGCCGAGGAAATATGTTCCCTGCGTCTGCCACCGCCAGAACGGACGCATGGCGAACATCACCACGTGCCCCTTGCCGATCTGCGAGTCCACCAGCTGCGCGCGGCCGGATAGCGCCTCTGCGCCAGCGAGCGCGCCTGAAAGCAGGATCTGCGTCGTGTCAGTCGGAAAACGAACGACGACTCGCGGTTGCGGGCCGGTGTCGGCGGCGCCGCCTCGGCCTCCGAATCCACCACCACCACCACCACCTGCTGCAGCGCCGGCACCAGCGCCGGTTGTCGCCGGAGCGTCTGCGGCCGCGCTACCACGGCCGCCCCGCCCACCACCACCGCGACCGCCGCGGCCGCCAGCCGCTGTGTCTGTTGCAGTGGCCCCACTCATCGGCGAAGGCAAATCGCCAATCGCGATGGTCGACACCGGCACCATGTTCGCGCACGACATCGGTTGCGTGTTCTGGCTGTAACCACCGCCGACGCACGGGTTGCCGCGGCCACCACCGCGGCCGCCCGCGCCACCCGCGCCACCCGCGTTGAGTACCGGCGCCTGGCTGAAATAGACCGGGAGCTGGTTGTCTGCGATCCCGTAGACGAGCGGGCTTTTCATGTCAGTTATCATTCCGCGCACGATCGTGCCGCGAGCGAAAAGCGCCGACGGTGTCTCGACCGTGATGCCCGGCGTCAGGTTGTATTCGGGAAAGAGCGCCGCCGTTGCGCCTTCCGTAATCAGCGTGCCGCCCTCCTGCACGAATCTGTAGAGATTCATGAGGCCGTCGATTCCCATTCCGCCGCGAATGTCGTCGGTGGAATCAGGCAGGCCGAATGCCGGCGTCTCCGCGCTCTTCTTGTAGGGAATCGGGGCCGTGCCCGTCATGGCCACGCCCGCCACTATTGATGCGGCGTTGCCACCGATGTGCGGGTAGACCACCACGTCGAACCGCGAGCGCAGGTTCCCCATCTTCGCGAGCTCCTTGTCACCCATGTAGGTGAAAGGCACTCCATACGTTTCGAACGCCGCGCGCACCCACCCTTCGTCCTGCGTGCGGCTCCAGCTGTGCAGGTAGAGGATCCGCGGGATGTCGAGGTCGTGCGTCTTCACGCTCGGCGCGGCCGCCATGGCCCAGCCCGAGAGGCCGAGTTGCCTGAGCTCGGACTCCACCTGTGGCGCGTTCGCGTTCTGAATGACGATTGCGCCGGCGCGGAAGTGATGCCCCGCCGCGTCGAAGTCATCCTCGGCCGCGGCCATCTTGACGTCCTTCAGCTTGTAACGGAACGTGACGATGTTGTTGTCGCCGGTATGCTCGACCACGATCACCGGACCGCTGCCGTTGAGCCCGCCCGCCGCGGTGACATGGCCCTTCACCGGTGTCATCGCCTGCGACAGCAGTGACTTGTCGGTAACGGGGACGATGACAAGGTCCCGCATGTACTGGAACGTCCAGCCCGTGTCATCGTACGGCGACGGGTTGCCGGCCGGATACCGCTGAACGGAGAAATAAATATCGGCAACCGTGCGATACGGCTGGTCGCCGCGCACGATGTAATCGCCCCGTTTGACATCGACACTGCCGGCCTTGAACGCGGAGCTCGCCGTGTGAAACTCGAGCCCCTGGTCGAGCAGTTCGTTCACCGCGTCCGCGGCATCCGCCTTCCGGCGCTGCGATGCGGGAATGACCCACCCGTACGTCGGACCGTCCGTGCCCCGTGCCACCGCACGCTTGTTCTTGATCCAGTAGTTCTCGAGGAACGTGTCCCGGTCCTTTGCCACGCGACTGAGCGCGAAGAGAATTGCGGACTCCTGGATGTTCGTGTTGTTCCGCGGCCCCCAGGCCACCACCGGCGGGGTGGGATTCGGGCGGAACCACTCACGACTCTGCGTAATGCGCACCGTGGTCGTATCGGGACCGTAACTCTGGACTTCGTAGAAACGGCCGACCGCGTTGTGTGCGTGGGCAACGAAGAACATGTAATTCGGCACCCATCCGTCGTAGAACCCGTAGGTCCACACGCCAGGCACGCCGCGCTTGGTCATCTCGAGCACGTCGTTCTCGGCGAGCGTCCACCACTCATCGATCGTGATCGCGTCGAGCTGCTCGTTGTACGGGCCGGTGCCCGTGGACGCATACAGCAGCGTCTGGGCCTCGTGCAGATCGTGCAGGATCGTCGGGTGCCACTCCAGGCCGAACTTTTCGATGTTGCGGGTCAGGGCAAGGAACTGGCCCATTCCGTCGCGGTTGTTGTCATGCTGGACGTACTTGCCCCAGTACATCATGAGCTGGTTGCGCGATGAGGCTGCGTGTGCCTTGCTGTAGTTGTATGCATCCACGACACGCTCCCGCCCGTCCATTTCGACCACGGGCGAGATGACCGTGATGACGTTATTCCGGATCTGCTGGATCAGCGGTGTCTCCTCCACCACCAGCCGGTAGGCCAGTTCCATCAGCATCTCGGGGCCGCCCGTCTCGGGCGAGTGCATCCCACTGGTGATCCAGTACATCGGCTTGCCGCGCTTGATGAGCTGCTGCGCCTGCGCTTCAGTGGTCTTGCGCGGATCGGTGAGCGCCGCAAGGTCCGCCTTGTACTTGTCGAGGTTGCGCAGCGACTCCTCGCTTGCGATGACGATGACCCCCATGTCGCGGCCTTCCTCGGACTTGCCCATCGACCAGTACTTGGCGCGGCCGGGCGCGGCCTTGGCGATCTTCTCGAGGTAGCGATTCATGTCCTCGCCCTTGTCGAGAATGCCCCACGCGCCGATGATGTGGCCGAAGTGCTTGAGGGGCGTCGGAACGGTGTTCGACGCGGGCAGGTGATCCACCAGCTCGGTGGTGATGCGAGGGTCGCGCAGGAACTGCTTGATCAGCTTCGTATACTCCTCGTCGTTCTTCTGCTGGGCCCGCGCGGGGCTCGCGCAGAGCGCGAGGGCCGCCACAGTTGCGACTGCAAACGCCGAGCAAGCCATGCGGGTTGACCGCGTCATCGGACCAGTCCTTTGCGACATCCTGCCTCCTTGTCCTGCTTGATGTGGGGGACGCCGGCGATTCAGGGCCGGCGATTGATGGTTAACGCTCTGCACCGAGGCAGTGCTGGCGAACGCCACGCACTGTGACACCGGCTGCCATCGAGTCCTACGGCCGCAGTGTGAGCTTCTGCATCCGCCAGTTCAACAATTCCGCCACATACAGTTCGTTCTCCGACGGACACGCGATCTCGTGGACCCAGCCGAACTGTTTCGGCTCCTTTCCCGCCTCGCCGAGCACACCGACGACTTTGCCCTCGAGAGTGAGTTTGTAGATCCGCCCCGGCACCGCGTCGGCGACGTACAGATACTGCGTGGCGCCGGGCGAAATGCAGATCGCCCAGGGCGCGCCCGACTGAGCAAGCGGATTCCCCGTGCTCCCGGGCGCCGCGCCGAGCATGACATTGGGTTCCTTGTTGAACGGCACGTCGATCGTGAACTGCCGCAGAAACGTCCCGTCGCTGTCGAACACCTGCGTGCGGCGATTGCTGCGATCGGCGACGTAGATGTTGCCCTTGGCGTCGTTCGCGATGCTGTGCAGGGTATTGAACTGCCCGGGCTCCTTTCCCTTTTCGCCCCAGGTTTTCACCCAGCGGCCGTTCCTGTCCACCTTCACCACGCGCGAGTTGTTGTAGCCATCGGCAATGAAGACGTTGCCGGCCTGATCCCACGCCACATCTGTGGGCCGGTTGAACGATCCCCACCCGGCGCGCGGCATCGGGGCATCGGCGCTGCGCGGCGGCGCCGGTTCCACTGATTCTTCGCGGCGCCCGAGCACCAGGGTGACCCGGCCCGCCGAGTTGAACTTGATGATCATGTTGGTGCCTTCGTCCGTGGCCCAGATGTTGTCATCCTTGTCCACGCGAACGGTGTGCGCGAAGGCGAAGCCGTAGAGGTCCTTGCCGATCTCGCGGATGAACGCGCCGTCGGGCCCAAACTCGAAGAGTTGGGAAGCCGTCGCGCCGTGCACCGCGCTGCGTTCGCCGGTGCGAGTAAAGACGAAGATGTGTCGCTGCGAGTTGAGCGCCACTCCCGAGACTTCGCCGAGGTGGAGATTCGCCGGGAGTTTGAGCACGTCGACGTTGGCGTCGAAGCGGATTTCGGGAACCGGCGGCTGC
This sequence comes from Gemmatimonadaceae bacterium, assembly GCA_035544915.1. Lineage (GTDB taxonomy): Bacteria > Gemmatimonadota > Gemmatimonadetes > Gemmatimonadales > Gemmatimonadaceae > Fen-1231. Next base: position 6,980 of record DASZZO010000015.1, read on the forward strand.
GCCAGGAGGGTGGATGAGATCAGCGCGGGGACCAACAGGAATCGGCAACGGGTCACGGCGAGCCTCCGGGTGTGGGGCTCAACCTACGCGCAAAGAGGGCTCGGGCGCGAGGATGTCGTGCGGGCACCGGCCGGGAACTCACGGCCGAGCCACGGATCGGGCATGTTGCATGCCAATTCGACCCGGCGGTAGAGGTGAGTGGCGCCGCCGCCAAGGGTTTAGCGCCCGGTGCCGCCCGGCTCGTCGGCGCCGCGGGCCGACAGAACGCCGCACCAAGGCCGATCGACTCGGTCGCAGGCCTGATCCCCGATGTTGTGGCCCGGCATTTCCGTGGTGTGATTGGCGTTCGCCGCCGCTGTAGTCCGGATTCTTCCATGTTGGGGCTGCGCGCCGCCGCGTGGGACCCCGGTGGTTCTCCGTTACAGGACGACCTATACCCGTTGCAGGATGACTTATCCCCCGTTGCAAGATGACTTATCCCGGTCGCAGAGTACCTTACCCCCGTTGCAGCATTGTTTTCCGACGTTGTAGCAACATTTGACAGCGCCACACCTTTCGCCTGCCACGCCGAAGGTCAGACGATCCCAACCCTGCGCGGCCACGTCGCGAATTTCAGCGTTGGGCGCGGCGGTCTGTTGCGCGGGTCGCGAGTGAAGGCCAGAATCTTCCCGTGCAGCCCGCGATCGCGCCCGGCAACGTCGAAGAGCGGAGCACCCACCTCCGAAAGGAGCTGGGCCTCACCGACCTCGTCCTCACCCAAATCCTCTATGTAGTCGGACTTTCGTGGGTCGGAACGGCCGCGAAGCTCGGCCAGGCACAGATCCCGTTCTGGCTCGCGGCGATGGCGCTGTTCTATCTGCCCCAGGCAGCTGTCGTCGTTCACCTGAGCCGGCGCTTTCCTCTCGAGGGCGGACTCTATCAGTGGGCCAAGCTGGGCCTCAACGGCGGCATGGCTTTCATGGTCGGCTGGAACCTGTGGATTTACGCGATCGTCCTGCTCGGTGCGTTCGGCATTCAGGTTGCGAACGCCGTCGTGTACGCCGTGGGGCCGGGTGCGCAGTGGCTGTCGGGCAACCCTGTCTATATCGGTGCGTTAAGCGGATTCCTGATAGGCGCACTGGTTGTCGTGTCGATTCTCGGGCTCCGGTGGGGCAAGTGGGTGCACAACGTGGGGGCCCTGCTCCTGCTGGTCGCTTTCGCACTGCTGCTCGTACTCCCATTGGTCAACGTCGCGCGCGGGACGTTGCGGGCCTACCATCCGCTGGCGATCACAGCGCCTGCACTGACCCTCTTCAATCTCAATATCTTCGGCAAGCTCGCGGTTGGCGCGCTCTCGGGCTTCGAATACGTCGCTGTGCTGGCTGGCGAGGCCCGCGATGCGCGCCGAACGATCGGCCGTTCGGTGATCATCGCCGCGCCGGTCATCGCACTCATGTTCATCCTCGGCACCTCGGCTATCCAGGCACTCGTGCCGGGCGACCAGATAGACCTCGTGGGACCGATTCCGCAGGCGTTTCGAATGGCCCTCGGGTCGTCCGGGGCGGTGGCAGTTTTGGTTCCGTTCGCCGTGTTCGCCGTGACCGCGCGGACCATCGCCAACTCGAGCGTGCTCTTTACCGCGACGTCGCGCATGCCGATGGTCGCCGGATGGGACAGCCTCATGCCCGCATGTTCGCCCGGCTGAGCCCCAGGTACAAGACGCCGGTGAACTCCATCCTCTTCATCGGCGCGTGTTCGCTGGTGTTCGCGGCGGCGGGCATGATCAACGTCGGCGAGCAGGAAGCCTTCCAGTTGATCGACAACGCCGCGGGGATCTTCTACGGGCTGACGTATCTCGTGCTGTTCGCGGTGCCGCTGGTCGGGCTCGCGCGTACCGGTCAGCGCGCACCGGTGTGGTTGCGCGTGCTTGCCGCGGCCGGGTTTGCAACCACGGCGCTGTACGTGGTCTTGTCCGTGCTTCCGATTGTGGACGTGGTGAGCCGTATGGCGTTCGCGCTCAAGATCAGTGTGCTGGTGGTGGGGGCGAACCTGATCGGAGCGGGGCTGTACTCGAGGGAGCGGAGAAAGGCTACAGTCGAATCCCGAACCTGACCGGAAACCAGACGCTCGTCGGACCTATGGTGAGCACGTTGACGAAACCGAACTCGACGAATGTTTTTGTATCGGCGAGCGTGTAGTTGATTCCCACACCGGCCTGGAACCCGAAGTCGAAGAAGTCGTTCAGGCGGTCTGTGGCAGGGGGCGCGGCGGTACCGCCGACCGTCGGTTGCGGCCGCACAATCGTGCGCGACTGATAGAATCCGAAACCGGCGTACTGATACCAGCGCGTGCCTGAGCGGTGCACCAGCTCGCCCCCGAGCAAGGTGAAGAACTGCAGGTTGTCGATGCTGCCCTTGCCGGAAAAGCGGTCGAACGAGAGCCCGGTTCGAAGGCTCCATGGTCCGCTCTGATTCGTCTCCGCGCGGACGAGCACCCCCAAGCCGGACCGCGCAGCACTGGCAAGGTCGCCGCTTGGGACGTCTACGCTTATTGCGCCAGTGAAATTCCCACCGCGGGAGAAAAACTGAGCGCCGGCCGGTCCGGCACCGACTGCAAGGACAAGCGCTACGCATGGTGCGCTCCGGAATCTCACGTGCCCTCCGGCTACAGGTGGCCGTCACCCTTCACTGCTACCCCGCTCCCAACCCTGCGGTCGAGCCCGCAACTACCGGCGTGGTGCTCGGCCGCGACCCGGCGTACATCTGCCGCGCCTCATGGAACGCCGCCACTGTCTGACGCGCTGTCTCGTCCCACTTGAACTTCGCAGATTGGGAAAGTCCAGCGCTGACCATTCTGGCGCGCAGCTCCTGATCGTGCAGCACGCTCGCGATCGCGTTCGCCAGCATCATCTCGTCGCCCGGCTCGACCCAGATCGCCGCGTCCGCGGCCACTTCAGGCAGTGACGATGCCCTGGCGCAAATGACCGGCGTCCCCACCTGCATGGCTTCGAGAACCGGAAGCCCGAATCCTTCGTAAGTGGACACCATCACGAGCGCCGCGGCGCTGCGATACAGCGAGACGAGGTCGTGATCGGACACAAAGCCCAGTGTTCGCTGCCAGCGGGCGTCCGGCGCGACCTGTTTCTCGTCGCGCCGCGGTCCCGCCTGGACGAGAGTCGCGTGCGGATGCGCGAGCACGACGTGCTCCATCGCCCGCTCGAGCTGCGCATGGTTTTTGCGCCGGTCCGCCGCTCCAACGGTGAGCACGAATGGCAACTCCACCCCGAGTCGCGCCAGGGCCGCGGCGTCGCCCTCGCTCGGGCCGCCTGCGGCGAAGTCGTCGGCGGCCAGCAGTACCACGCGAATCCGCTCCGGTGCGATGTGCAGTACGCGCTGCACCTCGGCCGCGGTGAATGCTGAGTCGGCGACAATCAAGGTGGCCGAGCGCGCCGTCGTGGCGAAGCGTCTGCGCCACCGCGCGTTCTTCCGCCAGGCGTACCAGCGAGGGTCAGGCAGTACGAGCGGAGCCACGTCGTGCATCGTCACTACAACCGCACCGTGTCGCGGTTCCGGGCGTACGACGTTCCATGGGTACCAGAACACGTCCGCCGTGAATCGCGGAAGCCCGCGCACTCGCCGCACGTCGACGCGCGCGGCGAGGCCGGGATCCCGCGCGACGATTGCCGACAGCGCCGTCACGTCGCGCTCGCGTTTGACGAACAGCACGAGTCGCATGTCGGAATCTGACGCGACGAGACGTGGCAACAACGCGCGCACGTAGCGGCCGATCCCCCGGACTTCCCGCAGCAGGCGCGTGGCCTCGATGGCGACCAGCATCTCGGATTCCTGTTATCCTCCCTGAAGGTCGAACCCGTGTCCAGGAGCAGCCGTGAACGCAAGGCTCGTCAGTACACTCGCTCTCGCGGCAACCCTACCCTTGGCCGGCGCTGCCCAGCAGCCCGCGCCCGGCTACGAGGTGTATGCCGTCCGGTACGCTGTCGTCAAGAACTTCCGTGTCGCCGGCCTCGTGGCCGGCGCCGACACGTCGCGCCGGATGGACATCGCCATGATGGTCTGGCTGCTCAAGGGACGGGACGGCAGGAACGTGCTCGTGGACGCCGGATTCCAGCGTGACGACCTCATCCAGCGCTGGAAGCCAGCCGACTATGTGACGCCGAGCGCCGCCGTGGCGCAAGCCGGGGTGAAGCCCGAAGACATAACCGACGTCATCGTCTCTCACGTGCACTGGGACCACATGGACGGTGTGACCCTCTTTCCGAATGCCAGGATCTGGATTCAGCGGGAGGAGTTCGAGCACCATCTGGACATGGACGGCAACGTGCTCGACCGCGCGATCGATGCACAGGACGCGGCCATGCTCGCGAAACTGTACCGCGCGGGACATGTGGCTCTTGTGGGCGGCGACGCGGTGGAGATCATTCCCGGCATCACGGTTTACGTCGGCGGCAAGCACACGTTTCAATCGCAGTTCGTCGGCGTTCACACCGCGGCCGGCACCGTCGTGCTCGCGTCGGACAATGCGTATCTCTATGAGAACCTCGAAAAACACGCCGCCATTGCGCAGACCGTCGATGCCGCCTCGAATCTGCGAGCGCAGGATCGCATGATGAAGCTCGCGTCGAGCCCGAGACTCATCGTACCCGGCCACGATCCGGCGGTCTTCGAGCGGTTTCCCTCACCTGGCAAGGGAGTGGCCCGCATTCAGTAGCGAGCGTCAGGTCGTAACGAGCGGGGGCCGCGGAGCCGCGCGCTCCCGCATCGCCGAGCGCAGCAGCGTAGCCGCCGTGTAGAGCACCACGACGATCACCAGCCAGCGAACCGCCGTGAGGGGCAGGGACTTCACGATGAACGCCGCAATGAGGACGGCCGGAATGCCGCCGATCAGGAGTCCCATCACCGCCCGCGGGTCGAAGGCGCCCCGCCGAATGAACCGCGCGCTCGCCACGGGCATCAGGAACGCGCAGGACCCCATCATGATGGGAAACGCTGCCGTCGGATTCATGCCGAGCAGGCTGATCAGGATCAGGCAGGGCGCATAAAGCCCGATGCCGAGCGTCATGAGCGCCCCGAGAATGAAGTTTACCCCGACCGCGATCACGAGCTTGCCTCCCGACAACGCGAGTGCATCGCCGGCTGTCGGCGTCAGGTGGAACTGGCTCACGAGCATCAGCGTGGCGGCGCATGTGAGCGCCAGGCCCATGCCAAGCTGAATGGTGCGCCGTGGCCACGAGGCCACGACGCCGGCGCCCAGCCAGGCCCCTGCGATGGCCGCCGCGATCATCAGGATGAGTGTGCGGGCGTCAACGGGTACGAGTCGGGTGAAGATGAATGCCTGCACGATCGTGGGGAGCGTGTGCCCCACATTCATGGTCCCCGGGATCTGTTCGTCGGGCACCAGCTTCCAGAACCGGAAGATTGCCGTGGTCGGCGCGTACGAGCCGATGCCAAGCGTGTCGAAGAAGTTCGTGATGAAGCCCGTCGCGACTCCCCCCGGCGTGGGGGCAGCCGGATTGGTCGCTGATGCGCTCACCTTTGCCGCCCGGCGAGCCCGTCGCATGCCGTAGACCAGGAACCCGAAATAGCCCACACCGAACAGGGCGAGGGCGACCAGCAGCACGGTTTTCGCGTCGCCGAGTTCAGAAGCTGGCATCTGCACGCATCACTCCTTTTTTGAAGAGAACCTGTACATCTGGTCCGCGGTGCCGGTATCGAAGGAGCATTTCTACCGAAGGCCTCCAAGCGCGACGGGTGTGCCGGCGCCCGACGTTCGGGCCTTCTCATATACGTGCCGGACCGCGGCTATGTCCTCCACTGCCAGCCCCAGCGACTTGAACAACGTGATTTCGTCGCGCGCGGTACGGCCCTCGACGGTCCCCCGCAGGAGATCGCCGATCTCCCCGCGGATGTGTGCATCGTCAATCGCGCCTTCCGACCGCGGAATGAGGAAGTCGCCGGCCTCGCTCATCGCCGACTCGCGGCGGTCGACGAAGAGTGTCGCGGCCCGGACCGCTGCCGTATCCAGCTCCCGGGCGGTCGGGATCGAGGCGCCTACGGCGTTCACGTGCGCGCCCGGCGCGATCCAGCCGCCCGAAAGCACCGGTGCATGGGACGCCGTAATCGTGCAGATGATGTCGGCGCCTTCAGCGGCGTCGCACGCCATTTCGCACACGACGACTTCCATGTCGTGCCGTGCCCGTGCGTGTCTGGCGAACTCATGCGCACGTTCGGCAGACCGGCTCCAGACGCGCACACGCCGGATGGGGCGCACGCTGCACATGGCGTCCAGATGGGGGAGGGCGAGCACGCCGGCGCCGAGCAGCGCCAGCTCGCAGGCGTCACGATTGGCGAGCAGGCGCGTGGCGAGCCCGGAGACGGCGGCCGTGCGGATACGGGTGATTGACGACGCATCGGCAATGGCCTGCAGCCTGCCATTCTGCGCGTCGAACAGGAGCACCACGCCGATGTGCGAGTCGTACGGCGTGTCGTCATTGCCGGGAAACACCGTGATGATCTTGGCCCCGAGTGAGGCGCCGGCACGCGTGCCGAGCACCGCGGGCATGGCGGCGAACGCGTTCGGCGACTCGGGGAGGCGGATCACCGTCCGCAGGGGGAGGATGCTCGCACCCTCCGCGACGCTCTGAAGGGCGCGCGCCATCGCGTCGATGCATTCGCGCATCGGCAGCAGCTCGGTGACGTCGCGATCGGAGAGCAGGAGAGTTTGCACCGAGGGAACGATGCCGCCGCCAGGTCGCGAGTGGAAGTGCGAGCCCCGAAGGCCTATCTTGGCGGATGCGCGTTTCCCCGTCCGGAGGCCATGTGCAACTCTCCATCGTGGCGCTGAACTTCATCTACGCCATCTTCGGCGTGATTCTCATGTGGCTGAGTTATCGCGCGTTCGACATGCTCACGCGCGACATCCATTTCGCGAACGAGCTGAAGCAGGGCAACATTGCCGTCGCGATCTTCATCGCATCGATCTTCATCTCGATCGCGCTGATCATCGGGCATGCGCTCAACTAGGTGAGGGCGCCATGACCCGACGCATGAGCCTGGCGCTGCTCCTGCTCCTCGTCACCGCGGCGAGCGCCCTCGCGCAGCACACCGAGCGCTATGACGCGGCTTTTCGGCGGTACAGCAAGCGCTTCTTCGGCATCGGATTCGACTGGCGGTATTTCAAGGCGCAGGGAATGGCGGAGAGCGACCTGGATCCGCGCGCGCGGAGTCCCGTGGGCGCGCGGGGCGTGATGCAGCTCATGCCCTCGACGTTCAACATGATTGCCTCGGCCCAGCCCGGGTTCACATCGATTGACGATCCCGAGTGGAACATCGCCGCGGGCATCCTGCACGACCGCAGCCAGTGGCTGCTCTGGCAGTCTCTCATACCCGAAACAGAGCGCCCGAACTTCATGTTCGCATCGTACAATGCCGGGGAGGGGCCGATCACTCGCGCGGTCGCTGCGGCGCGCGCCAAGAAGCTGGACCACTCCAGCTGGCCGAACATCGAACTCGTCGCCCCGACGGTGCCGCGATGGAGGTATCGGGAGACGCTTGGATATGTGAGGAAGGTGGGGATGAACTACGAGTTTCTGAAGGGGAGCCGATAGCGCTCATCGGACCGAAAAGGAAAAAGATTGCTTGGAGCCGCGAGCTGTCTGCCTGAGAAGCTGCGAGACAACTACCGCGGCGACCGATCACCCTGACGAATTCGGCGCAGGAGGCCGACCAGCATCCGGCGCACCTCAATGAGCTGACCCTCGCATGCGACGAAGGCGGCGGCTGGGAGCAGGCCGGCATCGGCGGCGAAATGGAGATGATATTCCAGCTCGGTGGCGGATCCGACGGCGATCTGCAGGAACTTTGCGAAATCGGGATCGGTTGCCCGTGCGCTTCCCTCAGCGATGTTCGCTGGAATCGAGAGTGCGGCCCGCCGCACCTGTCCGACCAGACCAGCGTTGTCGCGGCGGGGAATAGCGCCCGCGATGCGGTGGACATTGAGCGCGAGTGCGTGCGCCTTTCGTCATACCAGAAGCTGCCGGTAGTTCTGCACAAGTGGGTGTACGTTGCACCGGCGTGGGCCTGGTCCGTCATCTTCGTATCGCGCTCAGGATGATTTCGTCGCAACCGGTCTCCAGCGTGCTTCCGTCGCCGCTACGCGATGGCCGCTCGCATCGAACCCAACATCCGCGACCGGTGAGACTCCGCGGCGTGCGGCGGAGTCACAGCCGCTTGGAGCCACGAGCGGTCAGCATCCGGAGCTATCGGACACCGACCACAGCGACCGATCAGCCGGCGCGAGGATCTTCACCCCCTTCCCGGGTCGGTACGGTCTTCACGGCCCTTGTCCGACAGCTCTCCGCTGACGGCTTGCCGCTCCCAGCGCCGTTCACAGCTCCACAGCTGATTGCTCTCCCCCCAACTATCACCCCGCGCCCCACACATATCGAACCCAACATCCGCGACGGGTGAGACTCCGCGGCGCGCGGCGGAGTCACAGCCGCTTGGAGCCGCGAGCGGTCAGCATCCGGAGCTATCGGACACCGACCACAGCGACCGATCAGCCGGCGCGAGGATCTTCACCCCCTTCCCGGGTCGGTACGGTCTTCACGGCCCTTGTCCGACAGCTCACCACTGACGGCTTGCCGCTCCCAGCGCCGTTCACAGCTCCACAGCTGATTGCGCTCCCCCAACTATCACCCCGTGCCACACACGCATAACTTCAGCAACCCACCGCCCACGGAGTACGAATGCCAGGCCCGACCAAGCGCCGCGCGGCGTTGCTCACGCTCGCAACCCTCGCCCTTTCCATCGGCGCGTTCGCGCAAACTGCCCCGCGCGCAAACTACGACCCGTCGCTCTTTTCCGGCCTGCACTACCGCATGATCGGCCCCTTCCGCGGCGGCCGCGTCACGGCGGTCACCGGAGTGCCGTCGCAGCCATTCACGTTCTACATGGGCTCCACCGGCGGCGGCATCTGGAAGACGACGGACGCCGGGCACAACTGGGTGAACGTGTCCGACGGACAGCTCCCAGTGGGCTCGATGGGGGCCGTGGAGGTGTCGCTCTCCGATCCCAACGTCGTCTACGCCGGCACCGGCTCCTCCAAGATCCGCAGCAACGTGTCCATTGGCCGAGGGCTTTACAAATCGACCGATGCCGGCCGGACGTGGACGTTCTCGGGGCTCCGCGAGGTCGGGCAGATCTCGACCGTCCGCGTGCACCCGACGAACCCGAACATCGTGTATGTGGCGGCCCTCGGAAACCCGTTCGTGCCGACCCGCGAGCGCGGCATCTTCAAGAGCGCTGATGGCGGTCGCACCTGGAAGAACGTGCTCTATCTCTCCGACAGCACGGGCGCGGCACATCTCGAGATGCAGCCCGGAAGCCCCAACGTGCTCTTCGCCTCGATGTGGCACGGGCAGCGCAAGCCGTGGACGATCGTCAGCGGCGCCCGCGAGGGTGGCATCTACAAGAGCCCGGACGGCGGCGAGACGTGGAGCAAGCTTGCCGGTGGGCTGCCCAGCGATCTCTTCGGCCGAAGCAACGTGTCGATTCCAGCAGTGGCGCCGAACCGCATCTATGCGCTCATCGAGGCCAAGCCGGGCGGCGGGCTCTACCGCTCCGACAATGGCGGCGCAGACTGGACGCTCGTCAATGCCGCGCAGAGTCTCTGGACGCGTCCCTTTTATTACACCACGCTCCTCGCCGACCCGAACAATGCCGATGTCGTGTACGTCGGCAACGAGGGCTGGTACAAGAGCACGGATGGCGGGAAGACCTTCCGCTCGACGCCCGTACCCCACGGCGACAACCACGACATGTGGATCAATCCGAAGGAATCGGATTTCATGATCCAGTCGAACGACGGCGGCGCCAACATTTCGCTCGACGGCGGACGCACGTGGAGCACACAGGGCAACCAACCCACGTCCGAGATCTATCAGGTCGCGGTCGACAATCAGTATCCGTACCGCGTGTACGGCGCGCAGCAGGACAACACCACGCTGATCGTACCGTCGCTGCCTCTCGGGACTGGGCAAGCGGAGGAATGGCGCACCGGTCCCGGCTGCGAGACGGGACCGATCATCCCGAATCGCGTGAACCCCGACATCGTCTACGGCTCGTGCAAGGGACAGTTCAGCCGCATGAACCTTCGTTCAGGCGACGAGAAGCAGTACTGGGTGGGTGGCGAGTCGCTCTACGGGAACGGTGGCGGGACGCTCCTTTACCGGTTTCAGCGTGTGTCGCCCATGGAAGTCTCTCCGCACGAGGCGGCGACCGTCTATTACGGCTCCCAATACGTTCACCGCACGCGCGACGAAGGGGTGACCTGGGAGAAGATCAGCCCGGATCTCACCGCGTTTCCCAGGGGCGAACCACAGGAGGCGAGCGGCACGCCAATCACCCGCGATGCGACGGGCGAAGAGGTCTACAGCACGCTGTACTCCATTCGCGAATCCCCGCTGGTGAAGGGGCTCATCTGGACCGGTTCGAACGACGGACCGGTGTACGTCACGCGCGACGACGGGAAGAGCTGGACCAACGTCACGCCAAAGGACCTGCCGCCGGGCGGCCGCGTGCAGAATATCGAGCCGAGTCCGCACCGGGCGGGAACGGCGTACGTGGCGATCTACCGCTTCCTGCTCGGCGATTTTGCGCCGTACATCTATCGCACCGACGACTATGGAAAGACGTGGAAGCGGCTGACCGATGGCACGAACGGCATCGCGAAGGACGAGCCGACGCGCGTGGTGCGCGAAGATCCGGCACGTGCCGGGCTGCTCTACGCCGGCACGGAGTTCGGCATGTACGTGTCGTTCGACAACGGCGCGCACTGGCAGTCATTGCAGCTTAACCTGCCGGCGACGCCAGTGACCGACATTAAGTTTGCCCGCAACGACCTCGTGCTGTCGACGCAGGGCCGCGCCTTCTGGATTCTCGACAACCTTACGCCGCTGCATCAGCTCAACGACAAGGTCGCATCCGCGCCGGCGACGCTGTTCAGGCCGCGCGAGGTGGTACGTACGCGCGGCGGGCGCGGCGGTGGGGGTGGGCGCGGGAGCGGCCCGCAGTATCCGGCGGCCGGAGCGATGATCGACTATCACTTGGCGAGCGTGAGCACGGAGGAGGTCTCGCTCCAGATCGTCGACGGCTCCGGAAAGGTGGTTCGCACGTTCACGAGCGCGGCGCCAGCCGCCCCGGAGCGACCAGCGGCGGACGCGCCCCCGAGCGACGACGAGGAGGGGGGCGGGGGCGGGCGCGGCGGGCGCGGCAGCGCCCCGCGGCTTGACAGGAACGCGGGGATGCACCGGTTCACGTGGGACCTTCGCTATCCCGGTCCGCTCAACGGCGCCGGCGCCGAGGGAGGTAATGGACCCGTGGCCGTACCCGGCAGTTATGCGGTACGCCTGAAGGTCGGCGCAGCCACGCAGACCCAGCCGCTCACGATAGTGGAGGACCCGCGGATCCTGCGCGACGGCATCACGCTCGAAGACCTGCGCGCGCAGTTCGAGCACAACATGAAGATGCGGGACTTGGTCAGTGATGCGAACCGGACTGTCGCGCGGGTGCGCGCGGCGCAGCAGCGCCTGCGCGGGGCGAGTGGCGCCGACGCGGACAGACTGGCGAAGCTCAATGAACTGGCATCGCACCTGATCACGCCGGGCATACGCTACAGCAAGCCCGAGCTCCTGACGCACATCACCTACCTCTACTCGATGACGAACGGCGCGGACCAGAAACCCGGCCGCGACGCGATCGAGCGGATGCACGTGCTACGCAAGGAACTGGACGAGCGCAAGAAGGCGCTCGACCGCATCCTGGGACCCGCGATGTAGCGCGCCGGCATGCGCCGGCGGACGGGACTACTTGTCCGCCGCGGCCGCCGGAGGCGTCGGGTTGGCGGGCCGTCCGCGATGCGCCCAATGCTGGCGCGGCACGACGGGCCTTGCGCGAACCTCGAGCAGGTTCTCGTAGTAGGCGACGATACGCTTCTGCACCGACTTCTCGGTATCGCCCTTCTCGACCTCGAACGGCGCATAGCGCTGCTGGTCATCGGACACCGCGAACCACCACCAGGTGCCCGCGGGCGCGGCCTTCCGCGCTTCGACGGTGCACGTATATGTGCGCCCGCCATTCACGAATGTAAATGCTCCGATCATGCTTTCCCCCGCTCCGGCTTCTGGCGTTTGGGACGACCGCGGCGACGAGCGGCGGCAGACTTGAGTGCACGCGCTTCGCTCGGCTTCACGTAATGCCGGCGCTTACGCAGTTCCTTGAGGATGCCGGACTTCATGACCTTCTTCTTGAAGGTCTTGAGCGCCCAGTCAATCTTGTCACCCTCCTCCAGCCTGACTTCGATCATCGGGATTCCCGCGTGGGAGACTGCACTTCCGTGGTTTCAGCGGCTACGGGCGAGAAACGAAGGGCCGGTCCCGGAGGCCGGGCCGGCCCTTCGCCTCATCGCTTGGCGCAGCGAAGATGAACCGCTGTCAATCGAACTTTACGAACCGAGCTTGGTCACGTTCTCGGCGGCGGGACCCTTCTGGCCCTGCACCACGTCGAACTCCACACGCTCGCCCTCGGCGAGGGACTTGAAGCCCGTGCCCTGGATCGCTGAGTGATGGACGAAGCAGTCCTTCGCGCCGTCCTCTGGCGTGATGAACCCGAAACCCTTCGCATCGTTGAACCACTTCACGGTGCCGGTCGTACGCATAGCAAACTCCTTCTAGGTGTTGTGTTGTCGGAGTCCGGTTTTGCCGTACGTGCCGACCCACTGTTGTTTTTTGACCGATGGATCAAAAAAGAAGGGCCGTCGCGAGAGCGAGGCCCTCATCCTTCAGTCAGTTGGACCGGAGCGCCCTGTGCGCATCCGTCCTCCTCCAATGGTAGTGACACTTGCGTCCGTGCGCAAGTCATTAGTTTGCATCAGCAGATCGTGAATGCTATGGGGAGTGTCCACATGGGGTCGCAGTCCACGCAGCACACGGCGGAGCCTTCAAAGCCCGACCGTCCAGGCGATTGGCGCGGGATCATCGCCCGCTATCAGGGTTCCGACATTCGACGTTCCCTGTTCCAGCTCGTCACCACCCTTGTCCTGCTCGGGACAACCCTCTGGCTGATGCATTTCATGCTCGCCATCGCCTGGTGGGTGACGGCGCTCCTGGTGCTGCCGGCGGCCGGGTTCCTGATCAAGACGTTCATCATCATGCACGACTGCGGGCATGGATCGTTCCTGCCGTGGCAGAAGGCGAACGACGCAATCGGGTTCATCACGGGCGTCATGATGCTCACGCCGTACACACAATGGCGCCGGGAGCACGCGCTGCATCATGCGTCCTCGGGCGACCTGGACCGCCGTGGCGTGGGCGACGTCTCGACCCTCACCGTGCGCGAGTACATTTCGCTGCGGCGCTGGGGACGATTCCAGTATCGACTCTTCCGCAATCCTGCCGTGCTGCTCGGGCTCGGTCCGTTGCACCTGATGGTGTTTCAGCGGTTCCGCACGCGCAGCGTGGCCACGGGCTCGGCCCAGTTGTCGAGCGTCTGGATGACCAACATCGCCATCGTCGCCCTCGGTACGATCTTCATCCTGGCCGGCGGCCTCAAGTCCGTGCTGTTCGTCTACCTGCCCACGTTCTACCTGGCCGCCGCCGTGGGCATCTGGCTGTTTTACGTGCAGCACCAGTTCGAGGAAGCGTACTGGGAATCGCGCAAGAACTGGGATTACGTCACCGCGGCGATCACAGGGAGTTCGTACCTGCGACTTCCGAAGGTGCTGCAGTGGTTCACGGGAAACATCGGCCTCCACCATGTACATCATCTGGGGCCACGCATCCCGAACTATCGCTTGCAGCGCGCGCACGACGAGAATCCGCTGTTCCATGAGGCCCCTGTCATGACGTTCCGTCGCGGCCTTCGGGCCATGCGGCTCGCGCTCTATGACGAGGCTGCGCACCGCCTCGTGCGCTTTTCAGAGATCCGGGGCATTCCCCGGACCCCCTCCAGGGGCGCAACGATCTCACTGCTGGCAAGGCGCACCGGCCGGGAGTAGGCCAGAGGCAAGGAGCAGGCTGCAGTCAGGGGCACGGCGCCCTCCACGGACTCCCACCGCCGTTCGCTTGCTTGCGCAACCGGCAGGGACTTTTTAGTGTAAAGTCCATTGTCGTGCGATCCTTCCTGCGAGGCACAATGCACCTGGGCTTCAGTACAGTCCTCCGCCGATGGCTGCCACTCGCCGCCGTCGCCACCGTGATATGCCTGCTCGTCTACGCCACGGTACAGCACTCAATCCGGTCGGGCGCGAACGATCCCCAGGTCCAACTCGCTGAGGACGCCGTGCGCGCGCTGGAGCACGGGGAGCCACTCGACGCGGCTGTCGCTGGGAGAAAAGTCGACATCGAGAACAGCCTTGCCCCGTTCGTCATCACACTGGATTCCAGCGGTCAGCCGCTCGCCGGCTCCGGCCTGTACCGCGGGCGCCTTCTCGTTCCACCGAACGGCGTGCTCGAGTTCGTGCGGGCCCACGGCGAGGAGCGAGTGACGTTGCAACCGGCGCCCGGCGTGCGAATCGCGTCGGTCGTAATGCGGACATCGGCCAGACCGGTTGCGTTCGTGCTCGCCGGCCGCTCGTTGAGGGAGGCAGAGCGCGTTGAGCAGTATACGCGCATAGCTGCGGCCCTCGCGTGGGCCATTGCGCTCGCCGCGGCCCTGGTGTTGATCATCTTGGGCGAACTCGCACTGCAGCCCGGGCGCCATCGGGCCGGGCATTCATCGTCCTGAACCCTGAAACGTGGGGAACTTCCGTGCTCGCCAGTCTCTGCACGACCACTGTGTTCTCGCTCGCCGGCTGCATCGCCACGCTCGCGGCACCGGACCTCCTGGCTCAGGGTGACAGCGCGCTCGGCGCACGAGCGCGCACGATCCACAACAGAGTCCTCAAGATCGACACGCACGTCGACTTCGACCCGCGCGCCATGACCGACACCGCGCCGAACTACGTCACGGGCCGCGCGTCGCAATTGGACCTGCCGAAAATGCGGAACGGCGGAGTGAACGGCGTCTTCTTCAGCATTTTCGTCGGGCAGGCCCAGGACTTCTCCGACAGTGGCTATGCCCGCGCCAAGGCAGGTGACATCGCGAAGTTCGAGGCGGTGCACCGGCTCGCCGAGAAGCTCGCGCCGGACCAGATCGAAATCGCCTACACGGCGGCCGACGTCCGCCGCATCCACGCAAAGGGCAAGCTCATTGCGCTCATGGGCGTCGAGAACGGCTACGGCCTCGGCACCGACATTACCAACGTCAAGGCGTTCTACGACTACGGAACGCGGTATCTCTCGCTGGCGCACAACGGCCACAACCAGCTCTCCGACTCGAACACCGGGGAGTCCGACAGCGTCTGGAAATGGCACGGTGTGAGTCCACTCGGCAGGCAGGTGGTAGCCGAGGCGAACCGATACGGCATCATGCTGGATATCTCGCACCCGTCGAAGGAGTCGAATCTGTGGGTGATGGCCAACAGCAAGGCGCCGGTGATCGCATCGCACTCGGGAGTGCGCGCGCTCTGTCCCACCGCGTCACGGGATCTTGACGACGAACAGCTTCTGGCGCTCAAGCGGAACGGCGGCGTGATGCAGACCGTCGCGTTCGCGTCCTATGTGAAGTGCGACGCGCCGTCGCCGGAACGCCAGGCCGCGCTCGCCGCGCTGGGGCAGGAGTTCGGCCTGCCACCGAACGCGGCTGGGCGGGGAGGCGGTGGTGGGCGCGGGACGGTGCCGAGCGGCGTGTGCGGGATCGGGTATGAGAATGCGCCCGGGCGCGGCGGTGCCGGCGGCGGGCGCGCCGGCGGGGGCGGCCGTGGCAATCCCATCGCGGACATGGACTCCAGCAGGCGTGCGGCATACCAAGCCAGGCTCGACGCCCTCAATACGAAGCACCCGCCGCCGGCGCGCGCAAATGTGGCAGACCTCGTGAATCACATCGACTACGCCGTGAAGCTCATCGGCATCGATCACGTGGGCATCAGCTCCGATTTCGACGGAGGCGGCGGCATTGATGGTTACAACTGCACGAGCGAGGCAATCAACGTGACGACCGAGCTCGTGCGCCGCGGCTACACCGAACAACAGATCGGGCAGCTCTGGAGCGGAAACCTGCTCCGGGTCATGGAAGAGGTGGAGAAGGCCGCGAAGCGAATTCAGGCGACCAAGAGCTGATGGCTCTTGACGAGTCGCAGTGGACGAGTTTCTCGCCGCAGCACTCCACGAAGCGCGAATGGGATTGGCGGAGGGTGGTGTCCCGATCGGATCGGTTCTGGTCCACGACGGCCGGATTGTCGGTCGCGGACACAATCGGCGCATGCAGCGCGGAAGCGCGATTCTCCACGGTGAGATGGACGCACTCGAAAACGCCGGACGCCGGAGCGCGGCAGTATATCGCGCGTCGGCGCTCTACTCCACACTCTCACCCTGTGCCATGTGCAGCGGCGCCATCGTGCTTTACGGCATTCCGCGAGTGGTCGTCGGCGAAAACCGGACGTTCGGGGGAGAGGAGGAGTGGCTGCGCACGCACGGCGTGACCGTCCAGGTCGAGCAGGATCCGGTTGAGGTCGCGCCACAATACTTAAATGATCACGAGATAACAATTCCCAAAACGCACTCTTTTTCAGCAGCCTGCTAGGGAAGCGCGAAGTCCGCGATGATCCCACCGCCGAACAACTGCGCACCGGCGAACCGGGAGTCCGTTCTCGCAACCACTGGTACGGTGATGGCCAGCTTCCCAAGCGACGCCGTAAGATCGACCTCGCCCCACAGATTTGTGTACTGTGCGCTTGCAGGCGCCGCGAAAGACGTGGCAAGAAGCCCGCACGCAGCTTTGGCCCAAGCTCGATGGGTGGTGCGGTGACCAACGGAGATCACGAAATCGCACTCCAGTCCACCACTGGTTGGCGGTGCTCCGCCGATGCACCCCTGAGGGCTTTGGCGTGCGACGCAAACCGCTTCGCATCGAGCAGGCGCTCCGGCGGTCCGGCGCTCAACTGGTGCTCCCACCACGCCGGTATCGATGGTGGGCCGCCCCTCTAGATTGTGTTCCGATCAAACAGCATCCACGTGTCCCATGCGGCGGCAGGCATGTGCAGCATCGGCTGAAATGCGGTGCCGACCAGCATACCGCCATCCCAGTAGTGCCGCGCCCTGGGGTCGGAGACGAGCTTCGTCGCGCTCGCAACGTGCTTCTCCTCGCTGCGGCGCGTAGCGTGGGCTACCGGTTCGGGGCAAGTGGTGGCGCGGTTTCCTTCGCTTGAAGGAATCGAACAAGCAGATCGTCGACCGCTTTCGTGACCGCCGGTGACAGCGATCGCATCGACGGAAGATCAATTTTCGACGACACGCCTCCCCAGAGCACTGACGCTACGGCTCCCCCCGTCATCGGTTGAGCGAGGAGTCTCATGAGAACCCGGGCGGACGCCGTTGTCAGTCCCGCTGCGGGCGGAAGCACGTTGAGTGTGACTTCAAGCGATGGCCCGTTCCGGTCGCCGAGGCGCGCGATGCCAGCGTCCTCCAGCCTGGTTTCGATGCGTCTGCGCATGTCGGACGTATCCAGGCCGAATAAGAGCGCAAAGGCGTCGACTCTCGCGAACGCCAAGTGAGCGCTCTTGACGCTGCTGAGCTGAACCTGGGCGACAGAAGTGTGCGGCGCACTCACCGCGCATGTTAGGAGGAGCGTCATGGCAATCCTCATCAAGCACCTCTCAAAGACAATCCGTGAACGTCCGGAAGTGTACTCAGCAGTCTGCAACAATCATGGAATCGAATTCCTGAGTTCAGCCAAGGCAACTTCAGTCGCCGCGCAGTATCGCAGCCGGGTCCCAGCGGAACGCGCGCTGGGCAGGTCCAAAGCACGCTGCGAGCGAAGCCGCGCCTACGACCAGAGCCGCCAAAACGAGTACGTCAACGTCCTTGGGACTGGCCCCAAATAGCAAGTCCACGAATTGAGTGCCGACGGTGCGAACGAGGACAAGGCCGAAGACTATGCCCGCGATCGCCTGTGCGAGGCCACGTCCCATCACAGCGCGAACAACTTGAGCTCCAGTCGCTCCGAGGGCCACTCGAACACCAATTTCATGAGCCCGCTCGGAGACCAAGTTGCTCATCGTGCTGTAGATTCCAAGGGCTGCCAGGACGAGCGCAAGTACGCCAAAGAGGCCGAACGCCGTCGCCCCCAGTGTCCACTGACGAGACTTCGCGTCAACAAGGTCCTGTAGAGGGAGAATGGTGACATAAGAGAGTGCCGGGTCGATCGCCATTACCGCGCGTCGCACAGTGGGCACAATCGCCCGCGGCGTGAGGCTTCGGATCACAAGTGTTCGCGGATACCTCGCACTCAGGCGCGGATCCGCGACACCGGTCAGGTATACCTGACTGCGATGCTCTGGCTGGATTCGCGTTTGCCGGGCATCGGCTACCACCCCGACAACCGTCCTACATTGCGGTTCAGCGACAACGACGCACCTGCCAATCGCCGATTGATTCGGCCAGTACGCCTTCGCCATCGACTCGTTCACGACGGCGACGACCGCGGGGGAACGGTAGTCCGCGCGAGCAAACCACCGGCCATCGACGATGCGTAGGCCAATCGTTTGCTGATAGCCTTCGCTGGCGATCGACAGCAGGGCCGGCTCTCTCGGAAGCGAGCGGTTGTCCGCTCCCGGAATCGCGACAGATGCTCCAGAGGTATATTGAAACGGTATCGATGTCGCTACTGCAGCTGAGCGTACACCCGGAACGCCCAGTACCGCCGATACGAGGCGCTCGTACAGCAGATCCGCATCCGGCATCGACCGCGTGCGAGCGGTAATCCCGGCAAAATCAACGTTCACCGTCAGGACGGATCCCGCGTCGAAGCCCAGGTCCATGGCGCGCACGTTTCTCAGGCTCTTCACGAACAGGCCGGCGCCAATCAAGAGAACAATTGTGAGCGTGGTCTGCCCGACCAAGAGCAGCCCCCTCACGAGTCCTGGTCGCGCCAGACCGGCGCGGTAGCCCGTCCTGAGCGGAGAGCTTAGATCTTCCCGCTGCATCGACCAGATCAGCGGAGCACTCGTCAGCAGTCCGACGACTGTGCCGGCGGCGAGCACGAACACGCACAGGCGTGCAAGTGCGGACAAGCCGAGCGGCACTTCGTCAAGCTCCATCACGCGGCGCAAGAGAGCACCGCCAGCGATTCCCAGGATTGCGGCCGCGCCAGCACTAAACGTGGTGATGAGAATTGTTTCGACCAGCACGAGTCGAGCGAGATGGGATCGAGTAGCTCCGAGCGCAGTTCGGATCGCGAATTCCGTTCGGCGCCTCATGGTGCTGAGTAACATCAGATTGGTGCAATTGACTCCGGCGATGATGAGCACGGCGACAGACACACCGGCAAGCCAGAACGCTACCTTAGCTTCTGGGCGCGGTCTCGGCCCGAGTTGACGCGAGAGCGGGGCCATGATCAGCCTCGCGCTACTGTCGGCGCCGGGGAAGCCTTGCCGTCCGCTGCGGTATGCGATGCTCGCATCGTCTTCCGCTTGCTTGCGCGACACTCCGGTCTTTTGCCGCGCCACGATCGAAAGGGCCCTTGATCCGCGTTGCGACACGAAGCCCGTGGCGATCAGGTCGGTTGCGGCGACATCCAGAGGCAACCACGCACTGACTGGCTCAAGGTCGATTCCGGTGAAGTTGCGTGAGGCGACGCCGACAACAGTGTACAGCCTGTCGGCGATGGCGAGTGTCTGACCGAGAGCGTTTTGGCTTGCTCCGAACCTACCCCGCCAGAGCGCGTCACTGATCACGGCAACTTGACCACCTTCGAGTGGACCTTCCAGTTTGGTCAGCACCTGACCTCTAGATGCTCCCACTCCCAGCAGGTGGAAGTAATCGGAGCTGACCAGAGCCACGCGCAGCCTGGTCGCTTGGTTTCCGCGTCCCTCGCTGACCATCGTAACGTGGTACGCCGCGACGCCCTCGAAACTGCGCGCACCCGTGCGGAGGTCCGTGAATGTCGGGAATGAGGCAAGATCAGTGGTGATCTCTCCCACAACTGGCACACGCTCGCGGAAGTAGATGCGCGACAGTTGACCGGGGTCCTGCACGGCGGCCGGCGGGCGGAAGAACAGTTGATCGGACACGGCAAACATGGTGGCGTTGGCGCCGAGTCCCAGCGCCAGACACGCGGTCACGCCGAGGAAGTAACGCCGATTCCTCGCGAGGCGTCGCATACACTCATTGAGATCGGACCCGGAGTTCCGCATTTCTCTTTCCCTATTCCGGTGGCTTGCATGCGTCGATGGCTGCGGTGCAGTCAGAGCGACACTTGGGCGCCTGTCCAGCGACCGAAGCGCACCACTTCAGCACTCTTAATGCTGGCTCGCAATGCGACGTCGCGCCAGCGCACTGCGATCGAGCGCGTGCCGTCCTCAGGGGTCTGTCTCACCGCGATCGCGCCCCGGTTGACATCCGTTTGTCCATTCGAGAGTGCCGACGGACGTGCACCCTGTTGACTCGCCCTTGCATCGGCCCCACGAGTCCGAATTCACCCCCTCCGCAAGGCTATTATGGCGGGTGGACCCGCCTCACTCTCCAGGTAGAAGACGTTCTGGTCAATGGCCATCGCAAGGGATCGGGTGGGGAGCCGCAGGCTACCCTCATACGCACAGGTGACCATCGAATACATGTCGAGGACGCTGCCGCGCTTCGACCGCTCCTTTCCCCCTGCAAGCACGAACACGGTGGAGTCCTGCAAACCCACCGTGATTGCCCAAGCGGTGCGCCGCTTCGCATCCGCCGCGGGGAACGAACCAGCGGCAATGTACTTGCCGCTGCACACCAGAATCGTGTTGGAATAGACGCTGAATCGGTCTCCGAACGGATATGCGGCGACCCAGCTGTGACCGTCTCCCGACGCCGCGACGACGGAAAGGCGAGATGAGGGCGATGTCTGCATGAATGGGGAGGCTTCAAATTCTGATTCCCGTAGTGAAGCTCCGCTCGGATCGAGGACCGTCCACGGGCCCCGCCCATAGACGACCGCTACGATTGGATCGGTCGTGGCACGGGGAGGAACAACCCGCCTGATGTGATCGTGCACGTCGATCTGCCGAACGATGTCCC
>DASZZO010000016.1:0-15448 GCA_035544915.1 Gemmatimonadaceae bacterium
CGGCAACGAGCACAAGGCGAGCGGGGTATATCGCGAGATCGATCCGCCGAAAAAGCTCGTCTACACCTGGGGCTGGGATGGCGACCACCCGGTCAAGGACAGCGTCGTGACGATCGAGTTCCACGCGCGTGGCAACGCCACAGAGGTGGTGCTCACGCACGCCGGCATCACGGACGCGACCGAACGCGCGAATCACGAGAAGGGCTGGGTCGCCATCCTGGACAAGTTCGAGGCCGCCTGCTCCGGAGAGGGCAAATGAATGCCAAGCAACAGTTCACCGACGTCTGGACGAGAGAGAACGCCACGACGCGCCGCGTTCTCCACGCAGTACCGGCGGACAAGGGCGAATTCCGCCCGAGCGAAAACACCAAGAAGGTGCGCGAGCTCGCGTTCATTTTCTCCATGGGCCAGGGTGGGATCGCCGCCGCGTTGAGTGGCCAGTGGCAATGGCCGCCGCAGTTCCCGTCAGCCCCGCCGACGTGGGCCGAAGTCCTCGGCGCGTTCGATGCGACCACGGCCGCCGTGAAGGGTGCTCTGGCTAAAGCGCCGGATTCAAAGTTCGACGAGAAGATTACCTTTTTCGTCGGTCCAAAGCAGCCCGGAGATATTCCCGTAGGCGAACTGGTCTGGTTCATGTTGCTCGACTCCGTACACCACCGCGGGCAGTTGTCGACGTATCTCCGCCTGATGAATGCCAAGGTACCGTCGATCTACGGTCCATCGGCGGATGAGCCGTGGTAGGCACGCGGGGTCAGGGCCTGCCCGTAGTCGAGCCTCCGAGTTCCCCGATGTAATCGAGGGAGGCCGAGAAATAGTCGGGAGTTTGGGTCGAGAGTCGAGAGTTTGTGAGTCGCGAGCCGTGAGTCGGGAGCTGAGAGATTACCTCTCTCAACCCTTAACTCACGGCTCAAGTCTTATAAACTCTCGACTCTCGACCCCCAAACTCTCGACTACCCTCTTGTTCTTCGGTGTTTGTTCGGCTATTACTACATCCCCTTCCTTTAACCTGTCTCCAAGGCGCTGAACACCGATGGCCGCTTCCGTCGCCGACCTCCGCGCGCTCATCGAACAGCGATTCCCCGATGCCGTGCCTGTCACGCGGGGCATCGCGCGGCCGGTGGCGTCCGGGATTCCCGAAATGGATCACGCGTTGCCCAGGGGCGGGTTTCCCCTGGGCAGGCTTTCGGTGTGCGCACCCCACGGCGGCACCACGGCGATCCTGCGCGCTGCCTGTCGTAACGCCAGCCGCGACGGCGAGCGTGCCGCGTGGGTGGACACCGGCCGCACGATCGCCGGTGCGTTCTGGGACGACGCAGCGCTTCTCGTTCGTCCAGCGACACTCGCACACGCCGTGCGTGCCGCGAGCGAACTGCTGCATGCCGGGGGGTTCCGCCTCGTAGTGCTCGCGGGCGCCGAGCTCGCCGCGCCCCAAGTCGCGCGCCTCGTCCGGGCGGCGCACGAAGGAGGCGGCGCGTTCGTCCTGCTCACCGATCACTCCAGCATGGCGGCGCTCCGCCTTTCCGCCCGCATCGCGCCCGAGGCGTATCGGTGGGACCGCGATCCGTTCGGCGGTCCCGCGCACGTACGCGATGTGCAGCTCGACATCCATGTTCGCGCGCTCGGCTGGAATGCGCGCGCGCGTTTTCCGCTCCCGGTACAATCGCATGAGCTTCGTCTCGCTCTGGAGTCCGGCCTGGCAGACCGGCGCGGACTCCCCAGGACGCGCCTCCGCGCGCCCTGAGCTCACCGCGCTCCTTCTCACCCATGCACCACGCGCGGCCGCGGGTGGGCGCGGCGTGCTCTGGGCGGACGGGCACGGGCTCGACGCACATACGCTCGCGCGCAACACGCTGCAACTCATTCGCAACCGGGGAACGGACGACGCGCGCGCCGCCGTGGCCGCCACGCCCGTGGCCGCCGAGCTCGCCGTGGTATTCGGCGCCGTGGGCGAGCGCGGGGTGGCTGTCGTCGCGCCGGGCACGGACCGCGCCTTCACCGCACTCTTTCCAATTGAGGCGCTCGACCCGGCGCCGCGCCTCGCTCCACTCCTGGCTGCGCTGGGAATCGCGACGTGCGGTGACCTGGCCGCGCTGAGTCACGAATCGGTGGAAGTGCGCCTGGGCGCGGAGGGCGTCGCGCTCTGGCGGCTCGCGCGCGCCGATGACCGACGCCTGATTTTTTCGCCGGCGCCACGCGAGCTGCCGCACGCTTCGCTCGACTGGACCGACTATGCGCTCAAGGATCCCGAGCGGCTCCTCTTCAGCATCAACGCGCTTCTCACGCGCGTGTGCGGCGCGCTTGCGGCCGAGGGGCGCGGCGCACACGAACTGACGCTCACCTTCTCGCTCACTGACCGCGGTACGCATGTGGAGTTGTTGCGTTCGTCGCGCCCCACCGCGAACCAGCGCACCTGGGTGCGCCTGGTGCGCGCAGCGCTCGAACGGATCAGGCTCTCCGCGGCTGTGACGGGCGTGGCGCTCCATGCCTCACGCGTGGCGGCGCGCGACGCGCAGCAGGGCGACCTGTTCGACCGCGGCTTCACCACCACGGGCGCCGCGGAAGACGCCGTGGCGCGGATCATCGAAGATCAGGGCGAACACGCCGTGGTAGCGCCCGACAACTCGGCGCACCCATTGCTCGACGAACGCACCACGTGGACGCCACGCGCACCGCGCGCACCGCATGCCGCGCCCACCGGCGGTAAAGTGCGCGAGGCGCAGCCGGCGTACGCGGCGCAAGCCGCGCTCACCCTGCAACTCGCGCCCGTGCCGCGCGCGATTGCGGTGGAAACGGCGCCACGCCGCGATCACGCCGTGCCGGTGCGCTATCGCGACGGTGGCCAGTGGCATGACATCGCGCAGGTTGCGGGCCCCGACCGCGTGTCGGGCGGCGCATGGGATCCGGACCACCTCCATGCACGCGAGTACTTTCGTTGTGTCACGCGCGAGGGTGTGCTGGTGTGGCTCTTTTACGACGCGCAGGCCGGCGCATGGTATCTGCACGGATGGTGGGACTGATGGGCGCACCGTATGCCGAGCTGCGGGCGCACACGGCCTTTTCCTTCGGGGACGGCAGTGTCACACCCGAGGTGCTCGTCGCGCGCGCCGCCCAGCTCGGCTACGACGCCATCGGCATCACCGACACGGCGGACCTGGGGGGCATCGTGCGTGCCGCGCTCGCGGCGCGAGAGGCCGGCGTGCGCATCATCGCGGGCGCCGAGCTGTCCGTGGACGGGCAGCCGATGGCGTTCCTCGCCCGCACCGCGGAGGGGTACCGGAATCTCGCGGCGCTGGTGACCGCGTCGCGTGTGGGCGTGTGGAACGCGTGGGATAAGGCGCGCGTGGGCACATGGCGCGGCCACCCGAACGTGACCTGGGCGCAAGTGGCCGAGCACCATGAGGGGCTCCATGCGCTCACCGGTCCGGCGTCCGGTGCGCTCGCTGAACTCGTACGCGTGGGCGATCGTGACGGCGCGGACCGGATGCTCGCCGGATGGCGGGCGGTGTTCGGCAGGCGCCTCGCGGTAGAAGTGCAGCTCCATCACGTGAGCGGCCCCGAAGCCGCGCTGGGCGCCGAGCTGATCCGGCTCGCGGGGCGTGGCGGAGTGCCGTGGGTCGCCACGCACGATCCGCGCTACGTGGACGACCGGAGCCGGCTCGTGCACGATCTCCTCACCGCGCTCCGTCACGACATGGACATCGACGCCGCGCTCCGCGCCGGCGTGCTCCACCCGAACGATGACTGGAAACTCCTCGCACCCGGCGAGATGCAGCAGCGATGGCAGGGATGTGAGTCCGGGCTCGACGAGAGCACGCAGATCGCCGCGCAGTGTGGATTCGACCTCGCGTGGATGCGGCCGCCACTGCCGGCATTCCAGGTCCCTAAGGGGCACACCGAAGACTCGTTCCTGCGCGAGCAAGTCTACCGCGGTGCCGCCGAACGATGGGGTGAGGTGCTGAGCGAAGCACAGCGCCACCAGCTCGAACACGAACTCGTGCTCATCGCAAAGCTTCGCTTTGCGGGATTCTTCCTCGTGATCTGGGACGCCGTCCAGTTCGCGAAGTCGCGGGGCATTCTCTGCCAGGGGCGGGGCAGCGCGGCGAACTCCGCGGTCACCTACTGCCTGGGTGTGACCGCGGTCGACCCGGTGGAGCACGGGCTTCTCTTCGAGCGCTTTCTCTCCGAGGTGCGCGTGGACGGGAAGGCCGAAGCGCCGGACATCGATGTCGACTTCGAGCATGACCGGCGCGAGGAGGTACTCGACTACATGTACCAGCGCTACCAGCGTCCGGGCGCGGCGATCACCGCCATGGTGCAGACCTATCGCGCACCGAACGCGGTGCAGGACGCGATGCGCGCGTTCGGGTATCCGGCCGACCTCGCGACGTCCATCTCGAAGCGCCTGCACCAGTACGATCCGGCCGATGCCGCGGTGCACATGCAGGAGCGCTATGCCACGCAGGCAGGGCTCGATGTGAATGCCTCGCGCGTGAAGGGGCTGATCCGGGCAATCGCGGGATTCGAGGGATTGCCGCGGTTGCGCGCGACGCATGTGGGCGGATTCGTCATCTCCGCCGCACCGCTCGGAAACTGGCTCCCCATCGAGCAGACGACCATGGGGCGCACGATCGTGCAGTTCGACAAGGACGATCTCGACGCGATCGGCGTGCCGAAGTTCGATTTCCTCGGCCTGGGCGGACTCTCCATGATCCGCCGCGCGTTCGACGCCATCGAAATACGAACCGGGACTCGGCCGGAGATGTACAACCTGCCGACCGACGACGCCAGGACATACGACCTCGTCTCTCGCGGCGAAACCGTCGGAACGTTTCAGATCGAGAGTCGTGCGCAGATCTCGTCCATTGTGCACACGAAGCCCGAGCGGCTCTACGATATCGTCGTGCAGGTCGCACTCATCCGGCCGGGGCCGATCCAGGCGAAGTTCGTGCGGCCGTACACGCGGCGGCGGCGCGGAGAGGAGGAGCCCACCTATCTGCACGATGCGCTCAGGCCGATCCTCGCACGCACACAGGGCATTCCGATCTTCCAGGAACAGGCGATGGCGATTGCGATGGCGCTGGGCGGTTACACCGGCGCCGAAGCGGACGAGCTGCGCCGGACGATGGGCAACATCCGCAAGGAGCCGCTCCTGCTCGCCGCGCTCGAGCGGTTGTGCACGAGGATGATGGCGAACGACCTCACCCCACGGGTCACACCCGAACTGGCCGTGAGAATCTGCGAGGACTTGCGGAGCTTCGCGAACTATGGATTCCCCGAATCGCACGCGTGGAGTTTCGCGCTCATCGCGTATGCGACCGCATATCTCAAGGTGCACTATGCCACGGAGTTCTATCTCGGGATTCTCAACGCATGGCCAATGGGGTTCTATTCACCGGCCACGCTCATCCACGACGCCAGGCGCCACGGCGTGGAGGTCCGCACCCCATGCCTCCGCCACGGCGATTGGGAATGCACGACGGAGCCCACGCGCGACCCGGACCATCCCGCGCTGCGCATGGGGTGGCGTTTTGTGCGCGGAATCGGCACCGTCTCACTCGACAAGCTCCGCGCCGCGCGTGCGGCCGGCGCGTTCACGTCGATTGCCGACGTCGTGGCGCGCGCCCACCTCACGCGCGCCGAGGTGACGTCGCTCGCAGCGGCGGGATCATTCGCGGCATGGCAGCCCGACCGGCGGCGTGCGGCGTGGGAAGGGCTCCGGGCATCGAGCGATGTGCTCCCTCTCGCTCCCGCCCGGCACACATCGTACGATCCCCGGCCTCTCGGGAAGCACGAAGAGATTGCGCTGGACTATCACACGACCGGGGCCAGCGTCCACGGGCATCCGATGCTCGCATTGCGGGAACGGATGCAGGCTTGGCACGTGAAGGACAGCCGTGACCTCGGACAAATGACGAATGGATGCGGGGTGACGGTGGCCGGCCTGGTGGTGGTGCGGCAGCGCCCGCACACCGCCAAGGGAACGATCTTTCTCCTGCTCGAGGACGAGCACGGCTTTATCAACGTCGTGGTGCCCCCGCAGCTCGTGGAACCGAATGAAGAGGTGGTGAAAGGCGCGCAGTTCGTGCTGGTGCGTGGACGCGTGAGTCGCGAAGACGCGGCGATCAGCGTGGTGGGACGGGAGTTCCGCGCCCTCGAGGGCGCGCCGCTGACGCATCAGTCGCGCAACTTCCATTGAGCTCATCCATCAGCCCGGTCTCATGAGTTCGCCAGTCAGTCCCGGCCTACCGGAACGTTCCCGGACTGAACTCGTAGACGCCGCGATACGTTCCCACGTCCTCTTCCGGCGCCCACAGCGTGAGCTGCTCCAGCCAGCGTTCGGACCGGAGGCGTCGCCCATTCAGAGTGAGGAACCCCGCCGCGCGCGACGTCAGCACACCCATCCGGCGCAAGTCGGCCAGGCCGCGAATGATCGTGGTACGACGTTCGGCGACGATCCGGCGCGCCGTGGCCGGACCGATGCCCGGCACGCGCACCAACTCGGCGTAGGAGACGCGGCGCACGTCCATGGGGAACCGTTCGGGCGACGAGAGAGCCGCGGTGACTTTCGGGTCGCGCGCAAGCGGGAGGTTCCCCGCTCCATCGTACACAATCTCTTCGCGGCCGAACCCGTAGCGGCGGAGAAGATAGTCTGCCTGGTACAGCCGGTGCTCGCGCAACGCGGGCGTGGCGGGGACCGCCTCCATCGGTGTGTCACGAATGGGGCGGAACGCGCTGAAATGTGCGTGATGGATTCCACCACCAGAGTACAGATCGGCCACCTTTTCGACTATTGCTCGATCGGAGTCCGGCGTGGCGCCCACGACGAACTGGACCGTCATTCCCGCCGCTCCACCGGGCTGGAGCGCGTCGCGCGGCCGCCCCGTGCGCTCTTCCGCTTGTGCGCGCACGATCTGCACGCGCGCCTGCTCGAGGTTGGTAAGAGTGGTGGCGAGCCGCTTTTCCGGGGCAATGCGAACGAGGTTGGCGCCGCACGGCGCCTCGAGGTTGAGCGAGACCCGCGTCGCGAGCGCGGTGAGCCGTTCGACCTGCGACTGTTCTGCGCCCGGCACGATCTTCACGTGCACGTAGCCGCGGAAGCCATGCCGGTGGCGGAGAAGCTCGAGTACCTGGATGAGGTCGTCCATCACCTTCACCGGCCGTCCCGGGATTCCCGTAGTGATGAACAGTCCCTCGCACCATCCTTTACGGAGTGCGCCGAGGAAGATACGTACCAGCTCCTCGGGCTTGAGCAGCGTGCGCGGCAGATCCCGGTCGCGGCGCATCGGACAGTAGTGGCAGTTGAAGCTGCACGCGGTCGTCATGAGAATACGGAGCAGCGTGGTCTTCGGGCCGTTTCCCATGCGCACATTTCGCAGGTTCACCGGCCGGAGCGCGCCGCCCTTGCCGGCGTTGCGGAGCCGCGGCGGGAGTTGTGCAGCGCGTCCGGCGTCGCCGTCGCGGTCGTCCGTCGCGAGCGACATGAGCAGCGTGATCTTATCGTCGAGGGTGAGTTCGGTGGGCACGGTTTTCTCCGGTTTGGCGCGACCTAAGATTGCCGAAGAAAGACCGAAAGTCAAACGTTCGCGGCGCTTCTCCCGCAAAGCAGGAGTGCTCCGTTTCCACAGCCGGGAGGGCTGACCACATGTGCGGTCGAAGCACTCGATGCAGCAAGGTCGAGATTGAGGGTTTTACAATGACATTCAAGCCCTACCAGCTGGACCGGACGCTATTCGAGCCATCGTTCAATGTGGCACCGAGCCAGCCACAGTTGGTGCTGTTGCGCGATGATCGCGGAGTCGCCGGGCGCGGCATGAAATGGGGCCTGGTTCCAGCGGGTGACCACGGCAGGGCGAGGACGGCACTCGTGAACGCACGGGCGGAAACAGCCGACGTGATGCCTCTGGTCCGCGACGCATTCAGGCATCGGCGGTGCGTGATCGTGGCCGACGGGTTCTACGAATGGAGAAAGGACGGCAAGAGCAGGCAGCCATTTTTTCTCCGATTGAAGGGCGGGCGGGCGTTCGGATTTGCAGGTCTCTGGGAACGGAATGAATCTGGCGACGAAACATGCACCCTCCTGACCACTCGACCCAATGAGCTGGTTGCGCCGGTTCACAATCGAATGCCGTGCATTCTCGATCGCGAGCCCGCGGCGCGGTGGCTCGATGCAGCAACCGGAAGCGATCGCCTGAAGGAAATGCTCCTGCCCATTGCCGCGGCAGGGATGGAGTGCTGGCCGGTGAGTACCTTCGTGAACTCTCCGGCGAATGACGGCCCGGAGTGCATTGTGATCGCCGCAGCAATCGCGGACTAGCAATCGTTGAACGATCCATATTGTGGTAGGTTGGCAGAGCGCGCTTCCCTGTTTCCGGCATCGACCGGGAGGAGATCATGGACGCACGCCAGGACTCGAACGACGCTGGACGCCGCGACGAGGTGCGGGAAGTTGCCCGGGAAATCGCGGGCCGCATTTCCGCCCGTGGGGTCTACATGCGAGGTGACGAATCCAGTGACGATATCATCGCGATCGAGGAGGCGATCGAGCGATTCGAGGAGGCCGTTGAATCGCGCGGTGGTGATCTCAGGATGGACGAGCCGCCGCGCGGACACCGGGGCGAACCTGACGACCCGCGGTTTCAGCTGCCAGCGCGCGATGCGGGAATGTCTGCGGCGAAGTATGTCGAGCGTCTCGCCCAGGCGGTGGACAAGATCCGCACGCCGCGACGCAAGTCGTGACGGGCAACCGCGCCGGCCACCAGGTGGCGATCGCAGAATGACTTTTCGAGCGTGCTCCGGCTCAACCTCCTGCGACGTCGTGAATATTTCGGCGCGCCTGCGAGAGCTCATCGCGCATGAACGCGATGAGCCTCTCTTCGCCGGGTGTCATGGCAGTCTCACGCGGTGGACGCGGGCGCTCGTGGAATATCGGCCGTCGGATCGCCATCGACGAGCAGGAGGTCGGCGCGGGTACGTCCCGTCGCTTGGCGTCCAGTGAACAGAATGACAAATGCACCCGTCGGGCTGGAGGGGGACAACGTCAACTACCCCACCGTCAAGCTGCTCAGATAGTCATCCAGCTCCTTCCGCTGCGCGTCGCGCTTCTTCGTCAGCTCATTCCGCTCCTGCCCGAGCTTCTCGATCAACGTCTCCTGCTCGTTGAGCTTGTCCAGCAGGCGCTTGTAGTACTGACTCTTCCCGTCGACCGTCTTCATGTTTTCGCGGATGCGGCTCTGCTCCTGCGTGATCGCGGCGGCCTGCTTGACACGTTCGTCGATCTGCCTCTCGACCTCGACAACGGCCTGCCGCAGCTGGGCAGCCCTGATCAGTGCGTCGCGCACCGCGCTGGGCATTTCCCCCATGCGGGTGTACGACAGGAGCTGCCCGACGTCCGACGTCAATATGCTGAACTGCTCCGAGCCGACGATCTCTTCCCTGACGATCAACTTCGTGACCTTCTTCGCCAGCGCGTTGCCCTGGAATCGGTAAACGGCTGGCGTCGTCTCGAACGGGGGCTGTGTGTCCACCAGCTTCCATCCGTATCGGATCGGATGCTCGATCACCAGCAGCTTGTCTTTGTCGCCCTTGTTCTCGGCATCGTACTCGCGCGTCGACACGGACCTGCGATTGATGTTGAAGACCCCCTTCACGATTCTGGCAGTGACCACGTTGCTCGCACCAATGGCGAGCGTGCTGTTCACGAGCACGTCGAGATCGATGCCGTAACTCAGCAGGCGGTCCTGTCCTGGAGGAACGTCGTCGATCTGTGCATCACCGGCATAACTGTTCTTCTCGAGTACGGTGACTGGTCCCTGCTGAAGGTGCTTGCCGGTCGTATTCCTGAGACGAACGCCGTTGAGCGGATGCGTCTGCAGAACCGACGCATTGTAGATCGAGACCCGGTCAACCGAGACGGTGTCGCCAATGATCGGGAGCATGGCGGATTTCTGCCGCGCGAGCGTGACGTTGCCGACGGTGTATTGAAAGAGCGCGCCCAGCTTTTCCGTCGGCACGCTGGATGCTATTGACGCGGTAAGGCCTGCTGATTCGGTCGGGGCATTGGCCGCCAGTCGTTGTTCCAGCTGGAGCGCCATGGGCTTGCCGTTCGCATCGTAGCCGATCCGCCGCGCAGATGCCGCGCCCTTGACGCTTGGCGCCGCAGGTGCCATCGCCACGCTATCGCGCTCGCGCTCCATTGCCCCCTCGTAGACCTGCGGGCGCAACCCCGCATACAGCTCCGGCACCACCGTCGGCCGCGACGCGTACATCGGTTGATACAAGTCCATCATGAACGAGATCGGCCGGCCACTCACGAGTGAGAGCGCTACGTTGTTCCAGTCGCTCTCGGTCTGATTCTCGACAATCGCCCAGCCTTGCAGCGTCGCTCCCTTGTCGCCCAGGAGGAGCCGGTAGCTGGTCTTCCACACGGGGGTCTCGACCACGTAGCCGATGCGCACCCGTCGCTCTCCGCTTCCGGCAAAGTTGATGGTGACCGGCTTCTTGTCCTGGTCTCTCGCCTGGGACAGCGCGGTGAGGGCCTTGGCCAGCTCGTCCTGAAGCTGAGGGTCGTCGAGCGTGAGGCCGCCAATCGACTGCAGCTCGACCGCACGGATGGTCGCGCCTGTGAGCAGGTTCAGCACCGGCGAATCGATGGGCTCACCCTTGTCCACGGCTTTCCGGCGGGATTCCACGCCGAGTATCGTGCCGGTGAGGCGCTCGCTGCGCGCCTGAACCGTGACCCTGGCGCCGCGGAGCTGATTGAGCAGGCTTGCGAGACTCGGGTTCCCCGTGATGTCGACCTGAAAACTGCGCAAGGTCTTCACGAGCGGGTCCTGGGACGGATACGTGATGGTCGTCACATGGCCACCGTCCTGATCGCGAAGCACCAGTGATTTCAGGATGTCGTCGATCTGGCTCGTCCGGAAGCGAAGCTCGGTCCGGACGTCGCCGCGCACCGTGCCGGTGTGCTCGAAGTATCCAACGCCAGAAGAGAAGAGCACGATCGTCCTGACGGGGACGTCCGCTCTGAGAGGAGCGGGCTGGGTCGACTGCGCTCCGAGGAGTGTGAAAGGCGCCACCAAAAGAAGAGGCGGCGTAAGCCAGCGATTGCGCATGATGAACTCCACGGGCGGGGTAGCTGCGGCTTGCAGTGCTCAGACGAGCCACAAGACTGCTCGTTCCGATACCTGTCGCGTATGGAGACGTTTGGCGCGCGGAAAAGTTGCACAGCCAGCGCGATCGCGCTGGCTACGACGCCGAACTACGGCGCGTCGCGCAGGGGAATGGCGCTTACCACCAGCCGAGCAGCTTCCACCAGAGCATGCCGACGCCGAGCCAGATCACGACGTTGAGCAGGGAGACACTGAGCCCGACTCGCCACCACACGCCCTGCGAGACGTAGCCCGCGCCGAAGAAGATTGGCGCCGAGCCCGTCCCGTAGTGCGTAAGGCTCGCATTCAGGTTTGAGAAGTAGGCCAGAACAAGCGCCGCCACGAGCGGCGGAGCGCCCGCGAGCAGCGCCGCGCCGATGAAGCTCGGATACAGCGCCGTGACGTGCGCCGTCATGCTCGCAAACCCGTAATGCAGGTAGAGGTACGTCACCGCGAGCAGGGGGAACGCCACCGTCCATGCATAGCCATTCACGTGCGCGAAGAACGCCGTGGACAGTGCCCTGATGACGCCGGCCTCGTTCAACGCGTCGGCCATCATCAACAATGGTGCGAACCAGATCAGCGCGTCCCACGCCCGCCGCTCGGCGAGGAGGTCGTCCCACGTCAGCACGCCCAGAAGCAGGAGCGCGCAGACACCGGCCAATGCGACGACGGTGTTGTGCAGCCCGTGCAACGGCGAGGTGACCCAGCCCGCCATCACGGTGAGCATGACCACCACGAGTATCCATTCGGTTCGCCGCATCGCGCCCATGTCGGCGAGCTGTGTCCGTGCGTGCACGCTCACGGCGTCGATGTCGTCGATTGTGGGCGGGACGAACCGGCGAATGAGCAACGGCACCAGCACCAGGGTCAGCAGCGCCGGCACGATCGAGCCCGTGATCCATCGTGCCCAGGTCAGCTCCACGTTTGCCTGCTTCCTCGCGAATTCGGCGATGAGCGGGTTGGCGGCCATGCCGGTCAGAAACATTCCCGACGCCGTGTAGGTCGCGTGAAAGCTCACCAGCATGAGGAACGCGCCGAGCCGGAGCGCGGTGGGTCCGGGCTCGGAGCCGGCCGCCTGCGCTACGCTACGCGTGACCGGGAACATGATCCCGCCGCCGCGCGCCGTATCGGACGGCACGAACGGGGCCAGCACCACATCGGCCGCCGCAAGGGAATACCCGAGCGTCAGCGGGCTCCGGCCGAAGCGATGAATGAAGAAGTAGGCGATGCGCTGCCCCACATGCGTGACCGTCACGGCGCGCGCGAAGAGGAACGCCGAGAAGACCAGCCACACGGTGAGGTTCGAAAACCCGGCGAGCACGCGAGCGGGCGGCAGCGTCCGCGTGAACGCCAGGAACGTCATCGCGGTAAGCGCGCTCACTCCCATCGGCACCGGATGCGCCACCAGTGCAATGATCGTCGCGACGAAGACCGCGAGGAGGTGCCGTTGTTCGGGTGACAGGTCGAGCAGCGGAAGTGTCCAGATGGCTACGCCTGGCACGAGCACGACAAGCCATCGCCAGAGGCGTGAGCGATCCGGGCCCGTCATGGCGCGAAGCTGTGCGCGACGCGCGGCCGGCGCAAGCGGATGTACACTCCGTGGCGCCCTGCTTCGGGCTCTTGCGGCGATAGATTGGGCACACCGCTCCGGCCAACGAGTGGTGTTTTCCCCCCAACTGACAAAGAGCTGGTCGCGATCAGAACGACTTGCAGCATCATCTTTCAGCTAGATACAGGCGAAGAGGGCCACGTGACTACAAACGAGCGGTTACTGTCGGAGCGGTTTCCCCGCTCGTCGAGATACCACCCCGAGTGGGTCATTGCCAGCGCGAGCGGGGCCAACGCGCTGTGGATGACCGAGTGGGTTGCCGAGGCGCTTGACCTCCGGCCCGGCATGCGAGTGCTGGATCTCGGCTGCGGACGGGCCGTCTCGTCGATCTTCCTCTGCCGAGAGTTCGGCGCGCAGGTCTGGGCTACCGACCTCTGGTTCAGCGCCTCGGAGAACCTCCAGCGAATCCGGGATGCCGGTGTCGACGGTGGGGTGTTCCCGATTCACGCCGACGCCCGATCGCTACCGTTCGCCACGGAGTTCTTCGATGCCGTGGTGTCCATCGACTCCTTCGTGTACTACGGCACAGACGACCTGTACCTGAACTACCTGGCTCGGTTTTTGAAGCCGGGTGGCGCGGTGGGGATCGCGGGGGCCGGGCTGATTCGGGAGATCGAGGGCCCAGTTCCCGACCATCTTCAGGCCTGGTGGGAGCCGAGCATGTGGTGCCTGCACTCGGGAGCATGGTGGCGCCGGCACTGGGAACAAACCGGCATCCTGGACGTTCAGGTGGCCGACAGCTTGCCGGATGGGTGGCAGTTCTGGCTGGATTGGCATCGGACAATTTGCCCGGACAACAGCACTGAAATTCAGGCGGTGGAAGCCGATCGCGGTCGCTACCTCGGCTACGTTCGCGCCGTGGGTCGCCGACGGGCCGACGCGAGGCTGGAAGAACCTATCGTGTCGATGCCCACGCATTACACCAAGAAGCCCTTGCTCCGCAACGGCCCGGCAAGTGAACCCTCAAGTGTTGATTATATCAAGTGTTGAGGGCGTGACGCGTTGATCAGCGGGCGAAAACACGGTGCGGGAGTCGTGCGGCTCGGTCTGATCCGCTGACTGGCTCGCCGACGGAGGGCTATGGGCTTTTCTTGAGGGGCACCTGAATGCGCCGCGCCGAGTCGCCCGAGAGAATCGGAGGCGGCGCCGGACGCGCTCCTCCACCGAATAGCTCCTCGAGTTGCGTCGCGCGGGCTATCGCCTTGGCCCGTTCCAGCGCGGTGTACGCGTCCTGTGCACGCCCGCGGGCTTGCAATGCCTCGGAGAGCACCACGCCAGTGGAAACGTAGAGGTACGGAATTCCTACGGAGGGCCGGTCCACCCAATCGCCCTTCTTGGTCAGTGCGTGGGGCGCGCGGAAAGTCTTCCATAGTGCTTCCGTGCGCGGGATGTCCACCATTCCTTCGCCTTGGACGTTTACCGTGTCTTTGCCGGCCATGATGGAATCCGGCATCAGCTTGCGCGCCAGGCCCTGCGTGAGCAGGTAGCCGCCAAGTCCGAGTTCTTGTCCGTAGCTGCCGGACGTGCGGCTGAAGTAGATGGAACGCGAGCCATCCTGGATCATGCTCAGCACAAAGATGTCGGCCCGTGTCAAAATGCGTGGTTGCACGATCGCCCGGATTTTGTCCTTGACGAACAGCTGCGGCTGTCTGATCTCCTGCCCGAGCGGCACCGAATCGGCCTGGTCGAATGTCATCTTGAATGGAGGCCCTGCCGGCTTGGGCCAGTGCTGGCCGCGATAAAGGGCGGGTCCCTTCGCTTCATCGTATTCGGATACGGGCCGGCGGATCATCTGCCGCGTGTACCAATCGGTATTGAGCAGCGAGGTGTTCGTGACGAGCACGTCTTTCCGCACACCCAGCACTTCCTGGGCGTACCACAGGGGGAAGGTGTCGTTGTCTCCCACCGTGACGAGTACGCCGTACGGTTCGACGGAATTGAGGAGGTCCACGGCGAAATCGGCGGTGTCGGTCTGGCCGGCGCGCGAAGCACTCTTCCAGTTCGCGAACAATGGAACGACAGCGAGCAGCAAGACCGGCGACGCCATGGCCCAGCCTCGCCCGGTCGGAAGTTCGACAACCTCCTTGCCGAACCTTCGCTCTTCGCGGCCAAACAGGGCGGCGAGCGATTCCCACACGTACGTGAGCCCGAGTGCGGCCCACACGCTCCACGCCGAAAAGCTCCACAGAAAGAAATAGTCGCGGTCGCGTACCTCTCGGCCCACGCTGTCTCCGAGTTCCGGATCCTGCGACGCGCCGTAGTTGAAGTTGAGGTAGTAGATGAGGATCAGCGTGAGTGTCAGCATCAACGGCCCGAAAAACGCGAAGCTTCGCGGGTCACGTCGCCAGTGCACCCAGCCCCCGATCAGCCCGAGCACGAGGAAGACTGCCGCCAGCATACCCTGCAGGCCGGGCTGCTGTCCGTGCGCATCGCGCATCCACTGCCACTTGAAATACAGCCACCACATCCCGATCTGCGCGGCGAGCGGGGCCTGCCGGTCGCCGAGGTCAGGCTTGCCATATTGTCGGCGGTTGAAGTTGTACATGAACGCATCCCAAGTGCCCTTCGAGAGTGTGCAGGATGCCTTGAGCACAGTGCGGCACGCGGTAGGTTCGCCCTCGTTCACCGCGGGAAAGTGTGCGGCGCGAATGGGCTGCGTGAGAAACGACGAGCCACCGAGGAGGAGCGC
>DASZZO010000017.1:0-1812 GCA_035544915.1 Gemmatimonadaceae bacterium
CTGCGGCTGGATCAACGGTGCCCCCACGGCGGCGGTGCTCGATCTCGATTCCAGGCACGTCGAGTTCATCAAGCTCAGCGAGCCGCAGTGGCAGGTCTGAAGGACTCGCGCGTGCAAGCGTGACCTCACGAATCCTGATTCTCGATTGTGGCAGCCAGTTCACCCAGCTCATTGCGCGCAGGGTGCGCGAGGCGCGCGTGTACTCCGAGATTCACCCGGCCAGCCGCTCCCTCCAGTGGATTCGCGCGTGGCAGCCTTCCGGGATCATTCTGAGTGGCGGGCCCAACTCTGTGACGGATGAGGGGGCGCCCACGTTCGACCGGGCGATACTCAACCTGGCGCCGGTGCTCGGCGTCTGTTACGGACTCCAATGGATCACGCACGCGGAAGGCGGACGGGTCATCGCCGGGGGCGGCCGCGAGTACGGGCGCGCGACGGTTCGCGTGGATGAGAACGCAGGACTCTTCGAGGGGTTTGACGTCGGCGAGGAGACGCCGGTCTGGATGAGCCACGGGGACCATGTTGAGGATCCGCCGCCGGGCTATGTCAGGACTGCCTCGAGCGGCGACCGGCTCCTCGCCGGCTTCCGGCATGCGACCAGACCCATCCACGCCATCCAGTTTCATTCCGAGGTCGCGCACACCGTTCGCGGGCCCGAAATCATTGCGAATTTCCTCTTCGGCGTGTGCGGGGCGCAGCCCGACTGGACACCGGGATCGTTCGTCGAGCGCGAAATCGCGAAGATTCGCGACATGGTCGGGCGGAAGCACGTGATCTGCGGTCTCTCCGGGGGCGTGGACTCGAGCGTGGCAGCCGCCCTCGTTCACCGTGCAATCGGCGACCAGCTCACGTGCATCTTCGTGGACACCGGGTTGCTGCGCGCACACGAGCGCGAGCAGGTTGAGCGGACGTTCAAGGCGAATCTCGGGATCGAGCTCGTGACCGTGCGGGCGGAGGAGCGTTTCCTCTCAGCGCTCGGGGGCGTTACCGAGCCCGAAAAGAAACGGACCGCGATTGGACACACCTTCATTGATGTGTTCGAGGATGCCGCCGCGGCGGCCGGCAAGGAGGCAGAGTTCCTCGTGCAGGGCACGCTGTACCCGGACGTCATCGAAAGCGTCAGCGCCAAGGGTGGTCCCAGCGCGACCATCAAGACGCATCACAATGTTGGAGGCCTCAAGCCGGGCATGAAGTTCACGCTGATCGAACCGCTGCGGGAGCTGTTCAAGGACGAAGTCCGCAATGTAGGGCGGGAACTTGGCCTGCCCGAGGAAATGGTCGGACGACACCCGTTTCCCGGGCCCGGTCTCGCGATCCGCGTACTCGGGGCGGTCGACCGACCCTCTCTCGATACGTTGCGCAAGGCCGATGCCATCTATCTGGAAGAGATTCGCGCCGCCGGACTGTATGCCGACATTTGGCAGGCTTTCGCCGTGTTTCTCCCCATCCGGTCGGTCGGCGTGATGGGCGACTTTCGCACATACGAGAACGTCGTCGCACTGCGCGCCGTAACCAGCACCGACGGCATGACGGCCGACTGGTTTCCGTTTCCGCATGAGGTGCTCGCGCGCATCTCGAGCCGCATCATCAACGAAGTCGCGGCTGTCAATCGCGTCGTCTACGACGTGAGCTCCAAGCCGCCTGCCACGATCGAGTGGGAATGAGCGGCGCCGCCCGGCGCCATCACGACACCTGCCTGAACTGCGGCGCGCCCCTCGCAGGCCCCTGGTGCGCGCGGTGTGGGCAGAAGGATCCGCATCCGGAACTTCCGTTGCAGGAGCTGGTGCACGACGTGGCGCACGAGTTCACGCA
>DASZZO010000018.1:0-50290 GCA_035544915.1 Gemmatimonadaceae bacterium
CCCGCCTGCGCCGCCTCACGCTGGGAGCGAATCGCATCATTCGGCACCGCGAGCGCGTCAAGACGCTCGTCAGTCTGGATGTTGACCTCGCCGTTCATGCCCGGCCGCAGCAGCCCCTCGTCGTTGTTGAGCGACACCAGCACGGGGAACATCGTGACGTTCTGCTGCACGGTGGCCTGCGGCTCGATCTTTTCGACGACTCCTGCGAACGTCTGGTCGGGGAATGCGTCTACGGTGACGTTCACCATCTGGCCAGGCTGCACCTGGCCGATGTCCGTCTCGTTCACCAGCGCGCGCGCGCGCACGAGGCCGAGATTGGCCATCGTCGCGATGATCGTGCCGCCGCTGACCGACGTTCCGCCCGCCTGGATGACCTGGCCGTTGGATACCGGCTTGCTGATGATCGTCCCCTCGACCGTCGCCACGACTGTAGCATCCCTCAGCTTCTGCGCCGAAAGATCGACGTTGGCCTTCTTGCCGAGGAGCAGCGCCTGGGCGTTGGCGAACGCCGTCTGCGCGGTCTCGAGCTCCGGCTGCGTGATGATCCGGTCGGTGAAGAGCTTCATCTGGCGGTCGAGCTGCGCCTTGGCGACGTCGAAGTTTGATTGTGCCGCCGCGAGGTCGGCCACGGACTGCATGTAGTTCGTGTGCAGGTCCGTGGTTGTGTCGATCTGGAGGATGAGATCACCCGGCTTCACGTGTGTCCCGATCTCGATGGGCATCTTCACCACCTGCCCGGACGCCGTCTTCGATTTCACCTCGATGACATTTATTGGCTCGATGATGCCGGTGGCGGTGACGGAGACACTGATATCGCGCCGCGTGACGGCGGCCGTCTGGATCACGAGTGGCTTGACCGCAGCCTGGTTGCAGCCGGCCCCAACAATGAGCGCGATGAAGAGAATATTGCGGTTCACAGCAAACTCCGGATGGAGACTCTTGGTCGGAGGGGGAGTGCCGCGTTACGGCAGGTCGCGGCCGATCAGGGCCTCGATGTTCGCTTTGGCCGTACGTGCGTCGAGCCTGGCCTGGATGAGTGCAGCCCGGGCGTTGTCGAGCGCCGTCTGCGCGGTCAGGACTTCGAGCAGGGCCGCCGTGCCGAGGTTGTACCGCTGCTGCACCACGCGGAGCGCCTCGCCGGATTGCTGAATCGTCAGGAGCTGGAGCTCGATTTTCTGCGTGGCGGTCCGGAAGTTGGCCAGTTGCTGGGTGAGATTCTGCTGGGTCAGGAACGTCTGGTCGCGGAACTGCGCGTCGGCGTTGTCCTCGGCCACGCGGGCGAGAACCAGCGACTGCTCGCGCTTGTAGTTGTCGAACACCGTATACGACATCGAGAATCCGAGGCTTGTGCGTGTGGTTGCGGGCCCGCTCCCCCAGTCGAAGCCCTGCGATCCCTTGGGGTTCTGACCGTACGAGGCAGTCGCCGAGAGCGTTGGCAGATAGGGTGTCGTCTGCGCTTTGTGCCCGGCCTTCGCCGCAGCCAACGCACGGGCGGCCTGCTGGACCGCGGGACCCTCGGTGACGAGCCGTGAGAGCGAGTCTGTGGTCAGGTCGATGCGAGCGCCCGTGCTCGTGTCCGATTCGACTGCCGTCACCGTGATGGGTGACGCCACGAGTCGCGTGAGCGCGGCATTTGCGTTCAGGACGAGGTTCTCTGCCGTCAGAATCGCCAGCTTCGCGTTCCCCACGCCCACCGCCGCCTGGAGCGAGTCCGCGCGCGTCGCAGCGCCAGCGGCCATCTTGGCTGCCGCGACCTTGAGGTTCTGCTGGGCCTGCTCGAGCTGCCGCTGGGCGGCCGCTTCCGACTCTCTCGCGGCAAGAATCGCGAAGTACTGCTGTTTGACCCCCAGCGCGACGACGTATCGCTGCGTCACCTCGGTCGCGAGGCTGGCGTCGAGGGTCGCGTCAGCGGCCCGGTAGTTGTACCAGCGTTGCCCGCCGTCGAAGATCGTGAGCTGGGAGTTCAGGCCGCGGCTGTACGTCCAGGGAAAGCCGGGTGCCGGCACCGCCGTGCCGCCCACGAACTGCGTGCCGCCTGCCTGTGTACTCGTGTACGAGAGATTGAGCGCGGGCAGGTATTGCATGAGACTCTGGCGCACCGCCGCTTCGCCTGTCCGCAGGGCGTTGCGCGCTGCAACGGTCGAGGGCGAGTTGATCTGCGCCAGTCGCACCGCGTCGGCCAGCGCGATCGGCCGCGCGGCTTCCGCGGCCTGCTGCGCCGCGACGAGATTGGGCGCGATCGCCAGGCCGGCAAGAATGAAACGGACGGAACGCATGCTCATCTCCTCTCCGCGCGCTGCTGGTGATCGCGCCGTATCTGTTCGTAGATCGCCTTCTGGTCTGGCGTGAGGAGCATCGAGATGCGTCGCCGTGACTCGGCGAAGACGGAATCCGACTGTGCCCGCCATGGGGCGAGCACCGCCTTGTTGCTTTCCATCAACGCTTTCAGCTTGCTGTCTCGTTCATCGATGATCACTGTCGCCGAGTCGCGCTGCGCGCTCGTCAGGTGCAGCTGGTTGAAGAACCGGCTTCGCGCCGAGCGCGGATCGCCACCTTGCGGCATGCGGAAAAAAGCGCGGTCCACCGCGACGCCGATCGCCGCGCCCGCGAGCGCGGCGCCCAGGTAGAACGCCAACGCAAGACTCTTGGCTCTGGTCATGGCCCGCGGATACTCCTAGCGGCCCAGAAGCCGGCGCAGGGTTTCCTGCTCTTCCGTCAACCGGTCGCGCCGCGCAACCTCGAACGCGTCAGCCGCTGCCGGATTCGCGAGCGTGTCGTACGCCATGCGCGACGCCTGTGTCTGCGTGCGCAGCAGCAGACTCCCTGCAATGATCACCGCGATCCCCGCGGCAATGAGCCCGGCGCGCAGCCATTTCTCCGGAACGGACCACCACTCGCCCGTACCGCTCTCGAGGCGCACCATGATGCGTTGTTCCAGCAGCATCCAGTATGCGGCGTCGAATGGCGGCGCGTAGATGGCGCGCAGCTCGCGCGTCAGTTCGTTGTCGTCCCTGACCAGTTCGGGCCCCTGCGGTTCGTTCGTCATAGTTCGCTCCGTATCTTGCCGAGCACTCCGCGCAAATGACTTCGCGCGTAGTGCAGATCCGATCTCGCCGTCCCCTCGGGAATCCCGAGCATCTCGCCGATCTCGGCGTGCTTGAACCCTTCCACGTCATGCAACACTATCACCGACCGCTGCCGCGTAGGCAGCGTCGCCAGTGCATCCCGCAACCGCTGGCGCAACTCGCTCCCCTCCGCCGGATCGCGAAACGGGGAAGCCACCGACTCGGGTAGCTCGTCCGCTTCGCGCACCTTGCGCCGCCGCGTGATGTCGAGGGCCGCGTTGGCGACGATTCGGTGCAGCCATGCACCAAATGCCTGGTCCGGCAGAAACCGGTCGAGCGCGCGGTACGCATGCAGGAACGCTTCCTGCACCGCGTCTTCCGCGTCCTCGTGATTCACGACGATCGCCCGCGCCACCGCGTAAGCCCGGCGCTCGTGCGTCCGCACAAGCATCGAAAACGCCTCGCGCTCACCGCGTTGTGCGGCGAGGACGAGCGCGCGCTCGTCCGTCGTCACGAATCACACTCCAAGTACGTGGTGTGGCGCCGGAGCGTTGGGGGCCTCCGCGAGGCAGCCCGGGCTTGCTTCACGCCGTGGCGGTGCCCGCGAGACCAAGGAGATCTGCTCTCGCGCGCAGCGCGCCAATCACGAACGTGATGTGGGCGTCCAGGTCGACCCCCAGGTCGGCTGCGCCGCGAAGCACATCCTCTCGACTGACACCGCGGGCGAAGGCCTTGTCCTTCATCTTCTTCTTGACACTTCCAGCCTCCAGATCGTTCACGCTCCGCGACGGGCGCACGAGTGCGCATGCGGTGATCAGCCCGCACAGCTCGTCCACCGCGAACAGCGTTTTCGCCATTGAGGTGGCGCGCGCGGCGCCGGTGTAGTCGGCATGTCCGAGAATCGCCTCGAGCACGTCCTCCGGATACCCCAGCGAGCGGAGGAGTCGCACGCCCTCTGCAGGGTGCTCGGCGTCGGCTGTGTGCGCCACGTTGGGATGACGCTCATAGTCGAAGTCATGCATGAGCCCGGTGAGCCCCCAGCGTTCCACGTCCTCGCCGAACTTTGTTGCATACGCGCGCATCGCACCTTCCACCGCAAGCATGTGTTTGCGGAGGGAGTCGCTCGCGGTCCATTGCTCCATCAGCGCGAGGGCGTCTGCCCGCATGGGCAGTGCAGCTGTCTCGTCCGGCATTTGGGGCGGGCCCTTTCAGGGTGCGGTCGAGGCACCGTGGCGACAGCCAATCGCGCGCCCGGAGCCTCGGGGCGCACAATGGAGAATCTAACCGTAACGGAGGCGGCGTAAACGGCAATCGAGCAATTCGCAACGCGAATCGCTGAAGGCGCAACATGAAACACGGTGGAGTGAGCCAGGACGACGGCGTGCGAATCGGCCTCTACCGTGCAGCAAATGGCGTCTATCACGCGCGCAATGGCAGCTGTTGACTAAACGTTGCCCACAGTCGCATGGGGAGCGCCTGCGATGGCGCGGTGAATGTCTGCTCGCCGGCGATTATCGTCTATCGCGTTCCGGGAAATCGCGACGACGGTACGAAGAACCTCGACAATTCTCCAGCAAATCCCTTCTAAGGTTCGCGAAATGGGCTCGTTGGCACGATAACTGGCGACCGAGGCACGTGAAATGCATTTATTCTCGGCGAAATCGACGCCGAAGCACGTGCAGTGAGCGCCGAGGCACGCGAAATCGACGCCAAGGCGTACGT
This sequence comes from Gemmatimonadaceae bacterium, assembly GCA_035544915.1. Lineage (GTDB taxonomy): Bacteria > Gemmatimonadota > Gemmatimonadetes > Gemmatimonadales > Gemmatimonadaceae > Fen-1231. The sequence goes on from DASZZO010000018.1 coordinate 4,788, forward strand.
AATGACCAGCGAGGCAGGCGAAATGAGGCGGCGAGGCACGCGAAATGACCGCCAAGGCAAGCGAAATGCGCAACGAGGCACGCGAAATGCGCGCTGAGGCAAGCGAAATGAACAACCAACCAGACGAAATCGACACGAAGCCACGCGACACGAGCACCGAGGCACACGAAATGGGCGTCGAGGCACGCGAAGCGGGCGCGAAGCCACGCGAAACGAACCGTACGCGCGGCAGAGGGCGAATATTCATGAGCGACAAGCCGATCCCTAAATACATGACCGGCCCCACTGTCTAGCGATCGCCTGGCCGTCCCCTCCGACCGTCGCCTGAGGGCCGGGAAACGCCGCTCGGAATCTGCTCGAGGAAGTCCTGGTCCTGCTTGTCGACCAACTCTGGCGCCGTCTTCTTGTGCTCGTCGGGAACCAGGGCAAGCGATGCTTGAGCATCGGTGCGACGGCGCTCGACCAGGGTGTCGAGGATGCTTGCCATCAGTCTTACCTGGGCCACGGTCTCTGTCTGGCCGTTGAGGCCGGCCCATGGGTTCGACGGTGGCCGATACTCCTTTCGAACGGAGTCGTACCGGGCCATGAGGTCGCCATTGCGTCGTAGATCTTCAGCTCGAGCGCGTTGAGCGATGCCACGTGGGAGTCGGAGAGCCAGAGCTTCTTTCTCTTGTCAATCAGCAGGGCGGCCGGGTTCAGCCTTTCGAGGTCCCTGGCGGCTGGGAACTTTGGTGCAGCGCGTGAGCTTCCGCCGCCCGTTCCCCCGCGGCCGCCACCCCGGCGACCACCCATTCCCCCATTCCGCGCCCTTGCGCCGCAAGAATGGCCGGCGCGACGACGAGCGCAAGAATGGCGAGCTTGCGAGTGAGCATGATCTCCCCATACGGCGAAACACGCGAAACGTTCAGTGCGCTTGCACCGCGGCCCGGCCCCTTGCGTGGCGCCAGAAGAGCATCAGCGGAATGGAGCAGCAGAGTGCAAGTCCGCTCATCAGGTAGATCTTCGAGAACGCGAGCACGCTGGCCTGGCCGCCGATGGTCCGGTCGATCACGCCCAGCGCCATCTGGTGCGCCGCCTGCGCATCCATGCCGCGCGCGACCATCCCCCTCGTGAGGAGCGCAAGCCGCGCCTGCGCATCGGCGCCGAACGTCGTGACGTGCTCGGTGAGCACGTTCTTGCTCTGCGCGGTGAATCGCTGCAGCAGGGTCGCGACGATCGCGATGCCGAGTGAGCCGCCGAGCTGCCGGGTGACGTTGAACATTCCCGTTCCCTGAGGAATCTGCCACGGCTCGAGCTCCGCCATCGACGCACTCGTGAGAGGGATGAAGATCAGGCCGAGTGCCACGCCGCGAACCACGAGCGGCCAGAACATGTCGCCCTCCGCTGTCGAAGGTGAGCCTCGAAAGCGACCACATGCACCAGAAAAACATCAGGGCCCCCACCACAATCGGCGGCCGGGCGTCGAGCTTGCTCGCAAACCGGCCCATGATCGCCATGGTCAGGGCAGACGCGATGGCTCCGGGAAGGATCACGAGCCCGGTCTGGTTCGCCGTGAATCCGTGCAGTCCCTGCAGGAACACGGGAATCACGAATACCGAACCGAACAGTGCGAACCCGAGCAGCGATGCCATGGCCACACCGGTCGCGAGCTGGCGGCTCCTGAGTACGCGAAAATCGATCACGGGCTCGGGTGTCCGCAGTTCGTGCCAGACGAGCAGAATGAACGACGTGGCCGATGCAAGCGCCAATGCCCATACGAAGCGCGAATCGAACCAGTCGAGACGTTCACCCCGCTCGAGCATCCACTGAAGCGACCCCACACCGGTGGTGAGCAACGCGATTCCAGGCCAGTCCACCGTATCGGCCTTTTCCTGGTGCTCGGCGTCGCGCACATAAGTCCACACCAGGAGTCCCGCGATGAGGCCGAGCGGAAGGTTGATGTAGAAAATCCAGGGCCAGTTCCAGGTGTCGACGATGTAGCCTCCCAGCGTGGGCCCAAGCGTGGGTCCGACCATGACGCCCACGCCGAACATGGCCTGGCCGACTCCAACTTCCTTGGGCGGAAAGGCCTCCCAGAGCGTCGCTTGTGCTGTGGACAGGAGAGCGCCGCCACCCAGTCCCTGTACCACGCGCCACAGGATGAGCGACCCGAGCGATCCTGCTGCCCCGCACATGAACGACGCAGCCACAAAGAGCATGATGCTCCCCGTGAGGTAGCGACGGCGGCCGAAGTACGCCGAGAGCCATCCCGACATCGGGATGACGATCACGTTCGCGATGATGTAGCTGGTGGAGACCCACGAGATCTCGTCGAGCGTGGCGCCGAGATTCCCCATCATGTGGGGAATGGCGACGTTCACGATGCTCGTATCGATGAGCTCGAGCATCGCGGCCATGGTGACCGCGATGCCGATGAGGTACTTATACTTGTACTTGTCCTCCTGCGGAACGCTGGCCACGGTGCTACCGGGTCGACACGTGCACGGTGACGCTCATTCCCGGCCGCAACGGGCGATTGGCGCCGCACCCGGACGTGACCTGGACGCGCACGGGGACGCGCTGCACCACCTTCGTGAAGTTCCCGGTCGAGTTATCCGGCGGCAGCAGCGCGAATTTTGCGCCGGTGGCTGCGCTGACGCTCTGCACGGTTCCGCCGGCCGTGCAGCCGGGATACGAATCCACATCGATGTCAGCGTGCTGTCCAACGCGGAGATCGGTGAGCTGCGTCTCCTTGAAGTTTGCGGTGACCCATACGCCCGTGTCGGCCACGATCGTCAGGAGCGGCTGGCCGGGCTGCACGAGCTGTCCGATCTCGACCTGCTTGCGGCTGATGGTGCCGGCGAGTGGCGCGACGATCTTCGCATAGGAGAGCTGGAGCGCGGCGTTCTCGCGTGCGGCCTTCGCGCTCGCCAGTCGCGCCACCGCCAGCCTCGCGTTCGCATTCGCGTTTTCGATCTGCGTACCCGCGGTGCCTTGCTGCCGCTCAATGGCCACGAGGTTCGCGTCGGCCTCATCGCTGCTCGCCTGCGCCGCGTCGAGCTGCTGCTTCGACACGATGCGCTTGCCAAAGAGCTCCCGCATGCGGCCGAGGTCGGCCGCAGCCTTGGTCTGCGCTGCCTTCGCCGCCTGCACCTGCGCCGCCACCATTTCGCGCTGGCTGACCGCGCCCTCGATCTGTGCGCTCGCCTGTCCGATGGGCCCATGGCCCTTGCTGCCCGCAATCGCGACGGCGGCCGCAAGGTCCGCGTCGGCCTGGGCTAGCCGCGCGGCGTACTCTGCGTCGTCGATCTGCACCAGCGGGTTACCCGGCTTGACCTGCTGATTCTCGACCACGCTGACCGATTTCACGAAGCCGCCGACCTTGGCCAGCACCGGCACGATGGAGCCGTCGACCTGGGCGTTGTCGGTGTTTACGTGCGTGCGGTTGTACAGCCACGTTTTGGCGCCCCATGCGGCCAGCGCGACCACGATGATGGGGAGGACGAACATGACCGGGCTGCGCTTGCGGTTCTGCCCGGACTCGGGCGGAGAAGTCGTTGCCATTCGGAATGAGCTCTGAAAGGATCGGTGCGAGATCAGGGAAGGGCGGTGACAATGCCCTGCGCGCGCGCGAGCGCTACGCGCGCGTTCTGGAATCCGGCGCGGGCATCCACGAGCTGCGTTCGCGCTGCATTCAGGCTTATGGAGGCCGTGATGACGTCGGCGTTGCCCGCAACACCCGCCTGAAAGCGCTCGCGCGCCTGCGCGAGTTCCTGCTGGGCGAGCGCCAGGCGTTCGTCGCTCGCGGTGAGTTGCTCGCGTGCCGAGGCGATATCGAGCAATGCGCCGCGCACTTCGATGGATGCCTGCTGGACCAGGTCGCGCTGGCGCACATCGAGCTCACGGAGAGCTGACCGCTGTTCGTCGAGCCGCCCCTCGCGGCGAAAGCCGTCGAATACCGGCACGGAGACCGCGATTCCCCAGGTGTAGGTGCTGAGCAGGTGGTCGGGCCCCTTGCTGGTGGAGCCCTGGTCGGCAAACGCCGAGACGGACGGGAGCCGCTCGGCCCTGATCGCCGACAGCTGTTGCTCGGCGGCCGCGATCTGTTTTTCTGCCGCGCGCAGGTCCGCGCGCAAGCGCATCGCGCGATCGGTGGCGTCCTGCTCGCTCACCTGCTCGATGTCCGTCGGAAGGCCGATGAGTGAATCGGCCAGCACGAGTGGCGACGTCAGCGGAAGGCCGAGCGCGCGATGCAGCTCGAGGCGCGCGCGATCGCGCTCGTTGCGAGCGGCTATGAGCTGGGCTCGCGCGGCAGCCAGCTGCGACCTCGCGCGCGTGACATCGAGCGCGATGCCCACGCCGGCCGTCTGCTGATCCTGCGCAATGCCGAGCAGTTCGAAGGCGAGTGTCGAGTCGGCAAGGCGGGCCCCGACTTGCGCGTCGGCACGAACGGCGCGGATGTAGGTCACCGCGGCAGCCGCCGCAGCCTGTTGCGACGCGTTGGAGGCGTCCGCGCCGGCCGCGGTCGCGCTGGCGCGCGCCGCGCGCACGCGGGCGATGGCTGAGAAGTCTGCGATACTCTGCCGGAGCGTTCCCCGGAGGTCCCACGTCCTCACCGGGCCGAGGAGCTCCCCGTTGGGATCGAAGGCGGGTCGCCCGGTGAGGGGATCGCGGAATGTGATGCCGAAGCTTGCGCTGTTGAACGTGCGCTCGCCCTCACTCACCATACCTGAAATACTCGGCAGGTAATCGGCGCGGCGCTGTCGCACGCGAGCTTCGGCCTGGTCCTGACGAAGCCGGGCGGTCTCGGGGCCGGCGCTCTTGTCGGCAGCGAGCCGGGCGGCTCCCCCGAGGGTGAGCGCCATGGGTGCCTGCGCGCAAAGCGGGCCCGGGCCCGTGATGAGGCCTGCGGAGCAGAGAATGGCCGCGCCGCAACGGCGCACGCGACGGGTAGGCGTGATCATACGTTCCGAACTCCGGATGCCGTGCCGAGGTGTTCGCGGGGTGCCGAGCAAAGGGCGTGCAGGACGAAGTCGGTGATCTCGCGGAGCGTTTGCTCGGGCGATTTCGCGCGATCATTCCGGATTGGGGAGTGCGCGCCGCGCCACAACACATGCATCAGGATTATCGCCTTGATGATGGCGCAGGCCGCGGGCGCGTCGAACGCGCGGAATTCTCCGCTCGCGACACCGCGGCGCACGATGTCGCCAAGCACGCGGTTAGACCGATCGACAACTTCGGCGCGATAAAACTCGGCGAGGTCGGGAAACTTGTGCAGTTCGAGCAGGACGAGTCGCAGCCAGCCATCAGAGCCGCTGAGGCAGAGGCACTGCCAGTGATGCGCCAGGTAGCGCTCGAGTTGCTCACTGGCCGGTCCATCACTCGGCATCTCGTCGGCTTTCGCGATGAAAGGGACAACGTTCTGTCGCACGACTTCGCGAAACAGCTCTTCCTTGCTCTCGAAGTAGAGATAGATGGTGCCCTTCGAGACGCCCGCCTTCGCTGCGATGTCTTCGAGTTTCGCGGCGGCGATGCCGCAATCGGCGAAGACCGTCATCGCCGCGTCGAGTATCTGTTGGGGCCGCTCCTCGGGCAGTCGCCTCCAGCGAGGATCAGCATGGGAGGTCGGGATATTAGTCATCGTATGTAACTGGACAGTCAGTCATACATTGGGCGATTCAGCCGCCAAAGGCATTGGCTTGAATCAGATAGCAATCGTCCGTTATGTTACCGACCGGTCAGTTACATGTCAAGGCTAGACCGGCGGGAGAAAAGCTTTGCCGCGGGGACCCGCGGGGACCCGCGGGAACCCGCGGTGAACGCGGGTGAACGCGGGTGAACGCGGGTGAACGCGGGTGCGTTGGGAGCCCGTGACAATCCGTGAGCTACCTGGGCGCGCTCACACCTGCCTGTGGGCTCTCCGCGCCCTCGAGATGCTTGTTGGTCAGCACGACGATGCTGTACACCGTGATGGCGAGCGCGATGGCGCCGAGGATAAGCCCCGTGTAGGCGGCGCCGCGATCCGAGGTGTGGTGGGGTTCGGTCATGGTGATTGTCGGCTTTGTTGGAATGGAGCTGGATTGGATCGGGCGGTCAGGTTACGCGAACCTTCGTCATGGTATCGTTCTGCTTGATCTTCTTCATCACGTCGAGGCCTGTGGTGATCTTGCCGAACACCGTGTGCACGCCGTTGAGATGTTTCGTGTTCTGCTCGCTGAGTACCATGAAGAACTGGCTCCCACCCGTATCCTTGCCGGCGTGCGCCATGGAAAGCGCACCGACCTCATGCTTGCGCGGGTTGCCCACGGTCTCACACTTGATCATCCAGCCGGGGCCGCCAGTGCCGATCTTCGCGTGGCCGGCGGGCAGGTCGCGCGAGAGTGGGTCGCCGCCCTGCACGACGAAGTCGGCGATGACGCGGTGGAATTTGATGCCATCGTAAAAGCCCGAGTTGGCGAGCTTCTCGAAGTTGGCGACAGTGGCCGGGGCGTCCTTGTCGTAGAGCTCCGCGGTGATCGTGCCGAGATTCGTGTCGAACGTGGCGGTCTTGGGCATGGCGGGATTCTATCGGATCACGTTGCCGAGGGACAGATGTCGCGGAGAACGCACTCGGCGCATCGCGGCTTCCTTGCCTCGCACACGCGGCGGCCGTGCCAGATCATGAGGTGCGAAAGCATGGTCCACGAGGGACGCGGAAAAAGCGGCACGAGGGCCTGCTCGATCTTCACCGGATCGACCTCGTTGGTGAAGCCAAAACGCGCGCTGAGCCGGGCGACGTGCGTGTCGACGACGATTCCTTCGTTGATGCCGAAGGCGTTGCCCAGAATGACATTCGCCGTTTTTCGTCCTATGCCTGGAAGCGCGAGGAGTTCCTCCATCGTGTCCGGAATGCGCCCGCCGTGGCGTTCGACGAGCGCAGCCGCCATGCCGATGATGCTCTTTGCCTTGTTCCTGAAGAACCCGGTGCTCTTGATAACCGCTTCGAGGTCGGCAGGAACCGCGGAGGCGAGGGCCTTGGCGTCCGGATAGCGCGCGAAGAGTGCCGGCGTGACCATGTTGACGCGCTTGTCAGTGCATTGTGCGCTCAGGATTGTGGCGACCGCCAACTGGAGGGGACTGTCGTGATTGAGCTCGCAGTGGGCGGCCGGGTATTCCAGGCGGAGATGGCGCGCGATTTCGGCGGCATGCGCCGGGAGCGCCGCGCCCTTCAAGAGATTCGGGCGTTTTTTCCTTTTTTTCACCGGGGGCGATGGTCGTGCACGCACAGGCAGGCTCGTCAGTCCTCGACTCCCGCATAGGTCGAGAGCCGATCGATGAGCGCGTGCAGCTGCTTGTCGGTCAGGTCGATCTCCTGAGCCGCGCCTTCGACGTCGAGCAGGCCCGCGCGCATCGAGATCGCCACCTGATTCAGGTAGCGAATCTTGGCGAGCACCTCATCCGTTGCCTTGCGGAGGCCGTGAAAACGGCGTTTCTCGGACTGGGCGCGGCGGTGACGCCTGACCAGTTCATCGTCGGTCAGCCGCCTGGCGAGCGAGAGGACTTCATCCTTGGTTCGCCCTGGGAGCGACCCGCGGTCGGGGATTCCCAGGTCGTCCCACGACTCGTCGGCAAACCAGAGCCTGCCGACGTATTCGACGCCGTCGAAGCCGACCCGCACAGAGACATTGTAGCGCCGGCCATCGCTCTCGATGGTCGAGATGTGGGGCTGCGTGATTTCGTCGTAGGTCGACATTACGAGGTGACAGAGTCGGGATGGCGCTGCAGGAACGAACGCAAGACCGAAAATAGTTCCGAGCGTGCCTCAACATACGGTACGTGACCGCACCCATCCAGCACTACCAACTCGGCGTGCATCGCATGGGACGCAGCCTGCGATGAGGCGAGGGGGACGGGATCTTCACGACCGTGAACGATCACCGTTGGGCAGTGCACCGCACCAAGATCGGCGATGAGATTGAAGTCGCCAAGGCTTTCCCACACGGACTGCTGCACGCGTCCCATGACTCGAAAGGGCGTGAGGTCCCTCGCCCGCCCGGGGTGGGCGAAATAGCCGGCAACGCTGAGTTCGAATGCGCGCTGGCGATATGCGGCTGGGTCCGTCAGGCGAAGGCCGGAGGTCGCCAGCTCGTCGCGCAGCCGCCGCACTGCCGGACTCGCCTGCCGCCGGGCGAATTCGGTTTCGAATTGCCCGCGAAACGCCCGCGTCAGCGGCGCGGGATCGATGAGCGAGAGGTGCGACGGCGAGACCAGCGCGCGGTCGCGGGAGGCCGCAACGGCGTACAGCAACGCGAGCATCGCGCCCCATGAATACCCGATCATCGCGGGCGGCTCGAGTCCGAGTTCGGCGATCACCAGCGCCAGATCGCGCACGTGAGTTTCCCCGGTGATGACCGCCGGCCCGTCGGCTTTCGACCTGCCGCCGCCGCGCTGGTCGTAGAACACGAGTTCCCACGCGTCGGCGAGGTCAAGAAACTGCGGGAGCAAATAATCGTGGTGCGCGCCCGGCCCGCCGTGCAGCACGAGCAGGCGGCGAGCGCCGGCTGGCCCGTACGCGCACCAATAGAGCGGGACTTCGGTAGAGCGGGTGAAGCCGCTGGTTCGCGGGGGCGGAATCGGTTCCCGTGAGGTGGGCATGACGGGCAGCGCGTAGTGACGGGCCGAAGGTGGGCGTATGTTATGCGCGCGTTGCACCTTGCACCAGTCGCGCGGCCATCGTCGCGAAGCCGCCCGAAATTCCCTCAGCAGCGGATCCACTCGTGATGCCGGCTTACATTGCCATCGGTCTGGTCGCCGGAGTTCCTGCCGGCGTGTTCGGCATCGGCGGCGGCATCGATCCTCAAGAAAGCCTTCGCGGTGCTGCTTGTCCTGATGGCGGCACGGCTATGGGCTACGAGCTGATCCGGAGGGCGCGGAGATCACCGAGCGCTGAAAAAATACCCGGGTTGAAAATGCGCGCCATCACCTCGATTCCATCCACCAGCCGGGGGCCCGGCCGACTCGTCAGGGCGTTGGCGTCGAGCGCCCACACGGCGGAGGTGCGGAGAAAGCTCCACTCGGCCCGGGCAGCCAGGCGGTTGGCCTCTTCGATTGACCGGTCGAGCGTGTAGCCGCAGGGAGCGACGAGGACGATGTCGGGACGCTCCGCGGCCACCCGCTCGAGTGTGACGACCTGTGAATGCTCCCCGGCCACCGCGAGCACGTCCAACCCTCCCGCTCGCCGCACCATCTCGGGCACCCAGTGGCCGCCGGCGAAGACGGGGTCGCTCCATTCGATGACCGCCACTCGCGGCCGCGGAGCGCCCGCCTTCCTGAGCGTTGCGTGCACTGCCCGGATTCGCGCCCGAAGGCCGGCCTGAAGCTCATCTGCCTCATCTTCGCTCGACAGCGCAGCGGCAACGCGGGCGATGTCGGTGAACATGCCGTCCAGCGTGGTGGCCGAGAGGGACACGACCGCCGGCGCCGGACTGAGGCGCGCCGCCAGCGCGCGCACATCAGTCTCGACAACTGCGCAGACCTCGCAGAGGGCCTGCGTGAGGACGAGGTCCGGCCGCAGCGCGCGAATGCGCTCTTCGTGCAGCGTGTAGAGCGACTGTCCTTCGTGGGCGAGGCCCCGCACTTGGGCGTCGATCTCGCCTGGCGAAGCCCGCGCATCCACTTCGCATGCAGTCACACGCTCGCGCGTGGTGATCGCCTGCGGGTAATCACACGCGTGCGTGACGCCGACGAGCTGGTCGGCCCGACCCAGCGCAGCGACGATTTCGGTTGCGGATGGCAGAAGCGAAATGACCCGCATCAGTCAGTGGCTCGGGCGAGGCCGGTGGTCGGGTCGCGGTCGCCTTTGCGCCGCAGGATCCCGGCCGACACGAGGGCGATGACCAGGCCGACCGGCAGGGGCTCCATGAACGTGATCGCCGCGTTCATCAGCGGATTGGAGTACATCGCCTGGAATTTCTGCATCTCGGCAATCTTTGTGTCGATCGCGGCCTGGCTCGCGCCGCTCGCCCGGGCCTTCTCGACCATGTGCGCGGCGTACTTGGCGGAGAAGTCCGGCGACATCTTGAAGTAGATCACCTCCCATGTCGCGACGTAGCACACTGATGAGATCAACGCGATGAGCGAACCGACGACGAATGCACGGCCGAAGCTCAGGCGCCCGCCGACGGCGTTGTCGCGATACGAGCGGACGCCGAAGAAAATGAGAAGGAAGGAGAGGACCATCGTCGTGTAGCCGATGATCTCGCCCTTGTCGAACCCGATCGCGTCCTGGAAGGCCGTTGCGACGATCATCAGGAGGGAGACGATGCCTCCGGAGATCAGGCCGAACGTCCATACGGTCTTTTTCATGGTGCTTGCTCCTGTCGCACGAGGTGGAAGGTGAACTCGGCGGCAGCTTACGCGCGTCGCCCAGGGTTTCGCGTCACCCGAAGGGATGATTCCGCGCGTACATGGCAAAAATCATCCTTTCAGGCGATGAGCCCTGCCTGTTTGGCGAGTTGCACGGCCTGCGTGCGTCGTCTGGCGTTGAGCTTGTCGAACAGCCGGCCGGAATGGGTCTTCACGGTATTCTCGCTGACGAACAGCTTTTCGGCTATCTCGCGCGTGCTCAGCCCGTCGGCGATCGCCCCGAGGATCTCGAGTTCGCGCGGCGTGATCCCGAGTCGTTCGAGGCTTGAGCTGTTCACGACGAACGGCTCGGACCATTGAGTGCCGGCGCCGGCCTCGACGCGAACAGGAACCGCAACCTCGCGGATAATGACCGTCTCTTTCGTCCGCGTGAGCCTGAGTCCGAGCCAGATGCCGAGCGTCGAAAACACCAGTGCGACGATCCCGCCGTAGATCTCGAGTGAATGCTCAGCGATGAGGAAGCGGTACTCGATGACCTTGAGCCCGGCGATAAGAACGCCGCCGAGAAGTCCGTAGAGGAGGATGGTCTTCTTCATGCACCGCCACGCCCGGTCACTTGGCCTCGAAAACAGGCCTGCCGCCCACCCATGTCGAGACCACGCGTGTCCGCAGGATCAACTCGGGTGGCACGCGCATGATGTCCTGGTCCAGCACCACGAAATCGGCGTGTTTGCCCGGCGTGAGTGAGCCGAGCTCCTTTTCCTGAAAGGCGGCGTACGCGGGCCAGATCGTCATGGACTTGAGCGCTTCCTCACGCGTCAAGCGTTGTTCGGGGTGCCAGCCGCCAGAGGGCCAGCCGTCCGCATCCTGCCGCGAAACGGCTGCATGAAACGATATCAGCGGGTTCACCTGCTCGACCGGAAAATCGCTTCCGTTGGGCACAATGGCACCCGCGTCAATGAGGGACCGCCAGGCATATGCGCCTTGGAGCCGGCCCGATCCCAGCCGTGAACCAATCCAGTACATGTCGCTCGTCTGGTGACTGGCCTGCATCGACGGAATGACGCCGAGCCTTGCGAATCGCGGGATGTCGGCGTGATGAAGGAGTTGGGCGTGCTCGATGCGGAACCGGTGGTCGGCAACTGGCACGGCGGCAAGTGCGGCTTCGTAGGCGTCGAGCGCCACGCGGTTACCGCGGTCGCCGATAGCGTGCGTATTTACCTGGAAGCCGGCCTTGAGCGCCCGGACGGCCACTTCTTGAATGTGCGCCGGAGGCGACACGAACAATCCCCTGTTCTTTGGATCGTCGCTGTACGGCTCGAGGAGGGCCGCGCCGCGGGAGCCCATTGCGCCGTCGATGTACAGTTTCACGCTGCGGATCCAGAGCATGCCGCCATGGAGCCCACTCTGAGGGCCGCGCGCGAACCAGTGCGCGAGAGCCACGGAGTCGTCGCCGATCATGGCATTCAACCGGAAGTTCAGCTGACCCGCCTTGCCGAGCTCTTCATAGATATCGAGCACCTCCGTGCTCGCTCCGGCGTCGTGCGCGCCGGTGAGACCCCATCGCTGCGCTTCGGCAATGGCAGCCTGGACCTGCCGCTTTACATCCTCGCGCGTTGAATGCGGCACCTTTTCCCCAACGAGCCGTTGCGCGTTGTCCACGAACACGCCGCTCGGAGTGCCGTTCGCGGCGCGTTCGATGTGACCACCCTCCGGATCGCGGGTGGCAGCGGAAAGGCCGGCGGCGTCCATCGCCCTCCGGTTGGCGAGTCCGGCATGTCCATCCACGCGTGTGAGGTAGACGGGATTGTTCGGGACCGCAGTGGACAGCTTCTCGTGCGTGGGGAAGCGTGCGTCGCCCCAGCGGTTCTGGTCCCAGCCGCGCCCCGTTATCCACTGGCCGGGTTGCAGTGTTCGCGCCTTGGCGGCGACACGGCCAACGACCTCGTCGTAGCTCGAGGCGCCGGTGAGATCGACTATCGCGAGGGCGGAGCCGAGTCCGGCAATGTGCCCATGGGCGTCAACCATGCCGGGGATCACCGTGCGTCCGCCCAGGTCCAGCACGCGAGTCTGCTGTCCCCGGAGGGCGAGAGCCCCGCGACCGTCGCCAATGAAGGTGACTCGCCCCCCCCGAACGACGAGCGCCTCGACTACCGGTCGCGCCTCGTCCTCCGTGTAGATGCGCGCGTTGGTGACAATCAGGTCGGCACCAACTTGCTGTGCAGCGAGCGGAGCGGTGGCCAGACAGAGGGCGAGAATGCGACGCATCATTGGTCCGTGTGAGAAGATTGGGTTCTCGTCTGGCTTGATCAATTGCCTTGTTTCGAACCCAGCCATCTGGTTCGGAACGCGAGCTGCTCGGCTGTCGGAGTGCGACCTGCGTCTTCGAACAGCAGCACCTCCAACCGCGGATTCTCACCCACGGTCACAGCCACCTCGGCGCGGCCGGCGCGTCCCTCGAACACGACAACGATCCTGTCCCGCGGCTTTCTCGCGGCGACGGCGCTCGCGACGTCGGCGGCGGTGGCGATTTCCTTGCCGTCGACAGATATGATGCGATCGCCCCGGTCGAGTCCGGCATCATAGAGGGGCGATCCAGCGAGCGTGGGTGATCCGATGGTCACCTGGTTGCCGGCCACCGTGTAGGAGACGTCGCCAATCCACGGCGCACCGGACTGCGTCTTGCGCACCAGCAGGCCCGCGCGCTCGAGCATCGGTCCGTAGTCCGGAAGCTCGTGTCCCGCGATGTATTTCTGCCAGAAGTCGTATGTCCATGCCGAGTCGCCCGAGGCAATCGATAGCGCCCGGCGCGTGTCATCGAGCGTATAGACGACCTCCGGCTTCCCATGACGCGCCCACATGACTTTCATGAAATCGTCCAGGGTCTGCGCGCCGCGTGCGCGCATGGCGAGGTCCAGCGCCAGCGCAATGCCGGCGCCGTACGTGTAGTACGAGATGAAAATGTTCGCCGTGTTCTGCGGATCCACGGAAACCGCCGCGTCGACGAATGGCGCCAACTGGCTCATGCCAATGGGGCCGAAATAGTGGCGCCCCGGGGCGTTGGCCATTTCGTTGACGATACCACCCAGTCCGCGCGCGAATGCATTGGGGGTCGAGAGCCCCGCGCGCGTCTCCACGAGCGGCCCGTAGTACTGGGTGAAGCCTTCGGCGATCCAGAGTTCGCCGGAGAGGTTCGCGCGGTCGTAGTCAAAGGGTTCGAGTGTCTTCGGCCGGATCCGCTTGACATTCCATGCATGAAAAAACTCGTGCGAGACCGTTCCCAGCTTTCCAAGGCCATTGCCACCCATGCTGCGGGGGCTGGTCACGCTCGTCGAGTTCCGGTGTTCCATGCCATCGCCATGGCAGCTGGGCCGGTAGCAGGCCACAAAGGTGTACGTGCCAAAGTCGAAGGCCGGCAACTCGCCAAAGACCGCAGCCGCCTCGCGGACGACCTTCTTCGCTCCGTCGGCGTATTGATCAATCGAGCTCGCCGGGGCGGGATCGTCTACCGCGGCACGAATCGTCTGCGTGCGGGCGCCGCTCATCTCCGTCCACTGGCGCCATTGGATCGCACCCAGGTGGGTGGGGCTGTCGAACAGGTATTGCATGCCCGGTCCCGTAAACTGCTCGGGATCCCTGGTGGGCACGAGCTGCGTCGCAATCGTCCAGCTCTTGTCAGGACGGTGGAACGTGACCCGGACGGGATGTTGCTCGAACCCGCGGGCGTAGAGGAACGTGCCCTGCGGCTGGATGTGGGCCTGCGCGACATCGAAGCCTGGATATGTCCCATCGGCCTGGTCGCCAAACAGGGTATATGTGACGGTCACCGTGCCGTCGTGCCCGTCCACGTCCCATCCATATGGATCCGGCCTGCTGAGGGACAGCATGCGCCCCTTTGAGTCCAACAGCCTTTACCGAATACACGTTCTTGGCGTATTCGGCGAGCGCGTAACGCCCCGTGGAACTCCGGGCCATTCGCGCATGCAGCGGCCCCGGTGGAACGGCAGTGAACGTGGCTCTCACCTCCGCTTCGTGATGCGCGATGTTGGGAAAGGAGATGTCGTACATGATCTCCGTGCCCTTATTGCCCTGCGCGACCGGACGAAGCTGCGCCGCCAGGCTGGCGACGGGGAGCGCAACAATAAGCACTTCCAACCGGCGCATGGTTACACCCCCCGGGGCGCTGAAGCGTCCTCGTCGATCGGCGTCCTGCCCTGAGGGCGGAGGTCACGCACGAACGCAATGGCATTGGTATGGAGCACGACGTCGCCGAGTGCAACGCCCTCCGGCTGAAGCGTGACGGTCGTGACACCGACGAAGCGTCCTGACGCAACGACCACGTCACTCAGACGCTGCTGGGGCGCCGCGTGCATGGAACCCTGCAGCATCCTGCCGCCTACGAGTGCGATCTCCACAGCGCGCTCGATCGTTCCCACAAGCTGACTGCCGATCACCATCACGTCATGGTCCGGCGCGGAGGTGAAGACGACGTGGTCAGTCTGCAGGATCATGTGGCCTGGATACTCGTCGCCTTTCGCGCGCCGCGCGCGCGTGAGATTGACCCAACCCCCGCGGCGACTGTTCAGAAAGAGCACGAGCGACTGGTCCTCCCCGATCTGCACGCGCCCCTCAATTACGCTCGAATCGCGCATCAGGAACTGCAGGCGGCGGGTGTGGGCGGGCTTGGGTCGCCCGGACAACGCGGGTGAGGTCATTCGTTCGTGCGTCGTGCGACGCGGTAGAGAGGGATGGTCCTGGCCGAGTTCAGAAATGCGAGCATGCCACCGATGAGATCGGGAGAATATGGGGGTATACATCCGTCCTGTCAGGGATAGTATTACGGCGACCCAGACTCTTCGACGAGGCCTTCGTGATCCTTCGCCTTATTGCCGTGGCCGCGGCCACACTGCTCGTTCCACGCGGGAGCGGTGCCCAAGCGCGGTCCGCACCAATTACGAACGTGCGCTACGAAGTGAGCTTCAAGGCCGCCAACGGCGTCGATCGTGCGCTCGATGTCGCCATGACATTCAACGTCAATGAGCGCGACCCTGTGCTGCTCTCGCTTCCGGTCTGGACGCCGGGGTCCTATGAGGTGAGCAACTACGCGCGCTTCGTGTCGCGATTCACGGCTACTGGCGCGGGCAAAGCGCTGCGGTGGGACAAGTACGATCCGCAGACGTGGCGCATATACGCCGACGGTGCTGGAGAGGTCACGGTGGCGTTCCGCGTCAGGGCTGATACGCTCGACAACGCGATGAGCTGGACACGCGCCGACTTTGCACTGTTCAATGGCACGAACGTGTTTCTGTATCCGGCGGGGCGCGGCCTCGACTTCCGGTCGACCGTCACGGTGAGGACCGAACCGGCATGGCGCGTGGTGACGGGGATGACACCCGCCGGCGAAGGTTTGTGGAGTGCGCCGACCTACCATGAACTCGTCGATCACCCATTCTTTGTCGGGCGCTTCGACCAGGACAGCGCGAAGATCAGCGGCGTATGGTTCAGGTTCTCGGCGTACCCGGCCGGTTCGGTCAGCGCGGCGCAGCGCACGAAGCTGCTGGACCAGCTCGCGCGTGCCGTGCCGAAGGAAGTCGCCGTGTATCGGGACATGCCGTGGACACGGTACGAGGTCATGCAGATTGCCGATTCGGCTTTCGGCGGGATGAGTGCGCTCGAGCACGAGAACTCGAACGTCGCCATCGTCGGCACTCTCCTTCTCGGCGAGGATTTCGTACCGTCGGTGTACGCGCACGAGATATACCATGCCTTCAACGTGAAGCGCCTTCGTCCGGCGGAGATGTGGCCGTACCGATACGAGACGATGCAGCCCACCCGGTGGCTCTGGGTGAGCGAGGGCATTACCGACTACTATGCAGACCTCGCGCTCGTCCGCGGCGGCGTGACAACGGAGGCCGCCTTTCTGGCCACCACGCGCAACAAGATGGACCACGTGGCGCAGACCGAACCCGTGGCGCTCGAGGACGCATCGCTCCAAGCCTGGCTTCATATGACCGACGGCACGAGCGACATCTATTACGACAAGGGTTCCCTCGCGGGCCTTGCGCTGGACATCCTGATTCGTGACGCCAGCGACAACGTCGCGGGTCTCGACGACGTGATGCGCGAACTGTACGCCGCCGACTACAAGAGCGGGCGGGGGTTCAGCGCCGACGACTGGTGGGGCGCCGTTTCACGCGCAGCCAAGGGTGCCCGTTTCACCGATTTTCACGCCCGGTATGTCGACGGCCGAGAACCCTTTCCGTGGAAGGAGTGGCTGTCGAAGGCCGGATGGCGCATCAGGAGCGATACGACGCGGGAGCCACGGCTCGGTGTGCGCCTCGACGCCGATACCGCGGGGCTCCGCGTGGTTTTCGTGGATCCGGCGAGCATGGCCGCCACCGCAGGGATTCAGCCTGGCGACATCATTACTGCGGTCGACCGGATTTCCACCACCGATCCCTCCTGGCAGGACTGGCGCAAGAAGTTCGCCACGCAGGAAGGAGCGCCACTGTCCCTCACGATCAAGCGCGATGGGAAGGTGTTGCCACTCACCGCCCCGGTCAAACTGGCGACGCTGATCGAAACGAGACTGGAGGTGGATCCCGGCGCGACCGAGAAGGCGCGGCGCGTCCGGGAGGGGATTCTCAAGGGGCAGACGACCAAGCCGTAGGTATGCGGCCGCGGACCCGCGTTCAGGGGCGAATTTTCCTATAGCTCTCCACAGCGGCTGCGTCCCGCGCTGCGGGCCCGCTTCGCGCTGCCATCTCGCGCTCGATCTCCTCGATCTCGCGCGGCGCGCCCGCTGTGATCCGCTCGAAACCGGAATTGGTCACGATGTAATCGTCCTCGATGCGCACGCCGATGTTCGCGTATTTCCGGACTGCCTGGCGGATCTTCGCCTTGAACTGCGCATTGGCCCCCATGTCCGGAATGATCTCCACCGTGTTGGCACGCACATAGACGCCGGGCTCAATGGTGAAGACACTGCCCTCGGCGAACTTGCGCAGTTGCGAGAACTGGTCGGGATCATGCACGTCAAGCCCGATTCCGTGGCTCAGGCCATGCATGTAGAACAGCTGGTATTGCCCGCATTTTCTCGGCGCCTCGCTGGCGCCACAGTCGTAGGTTGCGTCAGGCGATTCGATGAGCCCCACGCGCGCGAGGCCCGCTTTCAGCACGGCCACCGCAGAATCATTCGGCTGGTTCGCCGCATTTCCCGGCTTCACCTGCCGCTCGGCCGCCTGCTGAGCATCGTACACGATCCGGTAGATGTCCTTCTGTTCCGGTGAGAACTTGCCGCTCACGGGGACCGTGCGCGTGAGGTCGGCGGCATAGCCCGCGTAGTAGGCGGCCATGTCCATGTTCAGCATTTCGCCCGCTTGCATGAAGCGGTCGTCCTTGTTGTAGTGCAGCGTCGTGGAGTTCGGCCCCGACCCCACGATGCTCGGATAGCTTGGCCCGTCGGCGCCATTCCGCCGGAATGTGTATTCGGCGAGCGCCTGGACCTCGAATTCGTTCATGCCGGGTGCGATGGCATGCAACACCTCCCTGTGCGCCGCGGCGCTGATCTTCGCCGCGGCGCGCAGCAGATCGAGTTCAGCGGGCGATTTCTTGCCGCGAAGTCGCGATACCTGGCCCGATATGTCGCTCACTGCGAGGGACCGATACTTGAGCTTGAGCGCGTCCACGAACTGGTCGTCCACGGTTCGCGGAGCCGCCGAACCGGGGACGTCCGCGCCGCCACCATGTGAGAAATCGCCGACGGTATACAACGTACTCGCTGAGGCCAGGAGCGAGTCGAGTACGGCCCGCAAGGCGCCCGCAGGACGCCCCTGGATGCCCATGGCGGTGCGCACGCCCTCCACGCCGAGCCGGGCGCCGGTCCACACTTCCCGCGCGGGATCTCGTGGCTGCACGAACAACATCTCCTGTTCGGCGCCGTTCCTCCGCACGATGAGCAGCGCGGCATCGGGTTCCTGAAAGCCCGTGAGGTAGTTGAAGTGCTGTGACTGCCAGAACGTGAGGTAGTTCTCCCTCGGCTCCGGCGCGCCGAGGACGACTATCACACCGTCTGCTTTGAGGGAGGCCGCGAGGGCTGCGCGGCGCGAGGCATATTCCGCCTGCGTGATCTGCGCGCTGAGCGGCGCACTGAGAACGAACAGGGCAATCCTACGAATGAGCTTCACATCGACCTCAATTTCGGGTTTCACCGAGCGCACGCTTGTCACAGAACGCTGAATCTACGAACCTTGTTGCATCAACGCTGGGCATCGCGCCGGCGTAGACATTCGATACCCCGCCGTTTCTGCCGCGGATTTTCCGCCAGCGCTCATCGGAGCCCCGTTCATGCGCCATCATTGGTTTCGCCGGCCGAGTGCTGCTGTTGCGCTCATGCTCGCCGTTTCGTTCGCCCCGCCCGCATCCGGACAGGTCACCACGCCGAAGGAGTTTTTCGGCCACAACATCGGTGATGACTACTGGCTGCCGACCTACACGCAGTTCATGGCGTATTGGCAGAAGGTCGCACGCCAATCGCCGCGCGCACATCTCGACACGATCGGCTTCTCGGCCGAAGGACGTCCGCAGCTCTCGATGATCGTGTCCAGCCCGGACAACATCCGGAACCTGGCGAAGTACCGCGACATCGCGAAAAAGATGGCGTATGCCGAGCTCGACGAGGCGACGGCGCGGCAGTTCGCCAGGGAGGGGAAGGCGGTGGTCTGGATCGATGGCGGGCTGCACGCGAGCGAGGTGCTCGGCGCAAGCCAGCTCATCGAGACAAACTATCAGTTCCTCACCGGCAACGACCCCGAGACCCTGCGCATCCTGAACGATGTAATTATCGTCTTCGTGCATGCCAATCCAGACGGCATGGAACTCGAGTCCGACTGGTACAACCACGAGCCCGACAACGCGAAGAAAAACCTGAGCACGCCGCGCCTGTACCAGAAATACATCGGACACGACAACAATCGCGACTTCTACATCGCGAACCAGAACGAATCGACCAACATGAACAAATGGATGTACCTGACCTGGTTCCCGCAGATCATGTACAACCATCACCAGACGGGCCCCGCCGGCGCCGTGATGTTCTCACCGCCGTTCCGCGACCCCGCCAACTACTATTTTCACGAAGCCATCATCACGGGCATCGACGTCGTCGGTGCCGCGATTCATTCGCGGATGGAGATGGAGCACAAACCGGGCGTGGTCGACCGCTCGATGTCCTCGTACTCCACATGGTGGAACGGCGGGCTCCGCACCATGGCCTACTTCCATAACATGATCGGTATCCTCACCGAGACGATCGGCAATCCGACACCGATGACGATTCCGTTCATTCCGCAGCGGCTCCTGCGGTTTGCTGACGAGCACCTGCCGCTGGAGCCGTTTCAGGAATGGCATTTCAGGCAATCCGTCGACTACTCCGTTACCGCCAACAAGGCGATTCTCGACGTGGCGTCGCGCTATCGCGATGTCTATCTCTGGAATATCTACAAGATGGGCCGCGACGAGATTCAGCGTGGGTCGCAGGATGAATGGGTCGTGACCCCGTCGGTGCTCGCCAATGCAGAGGCCAAACTGGGCACGGCACGGTCCGGCGGCCGCGGAGCTGCGCCGCTTGACGCGTTCGCAGCTGCAGATTTTGGGCGCGGGGGGGCGGCGGGCACAAGAGAGCAGTATCTCGAGTTGTTCAAGAACCCGGCCAATCGGCTGCCCCGCGGATACGTCATTCCTTCGAGCCAGCCTGACCTGCTTACGGCACAGAAGTTCCTCGTCGCGCTGCAGAAGGCGGGCGTAATCGTCCATCGGGCCACGGGGGCATTCACGGCTGGCGGAAAGCCGTATCCGCCCGGCTCGTACGTCGTGAAGACGGCACAGGCCTTTCGCCCGCATGTGCTCGACATGTTCGAGCCGCAGGATCACCCGAACGACTTTGCCTATCCCGGCGCCCCGCCGACGCCGCCGTACGACAACGCCGGCTGGACCCTGGCGATGCAGATGGGAGTCAAGTACGACAGAATCATCGACGGATTCGATGGGCCGTTCAAGCGCCTCGATCCGCTCGCGGAACGCATCAAGCCCGATCCGGCGACCGTGGCAGCTGGCGGAGCGGGCTGGGTGGTCTCATCGAAACAGAACGACGCATTCCACGTCGTTTCGCGGCTCTGGGCGGCGGGCGCCGATGTCTACCGTCTCTCCCGTCCGGCGACCTCGGGTGGCAAGACGTACTCCACAGGGACGTTCTATATCCCATCCAGCGCCAAGAGCACGCCGGTGGTGCAGAAGTCGTCGCAGGATTTGGGGGTCGACTTCGCCTCGGCGAGCGATCTTTCGGCGAGCGCGGACAAGGTGCCTCCGGCTCGCATCGGCCTCTGGGACCGCTACGGCGGGTCGATGCCCAGCGGCCAGATGCGCTGGCTGATGGAGCAGTTCGAGCTGCCGTTTCGTGTGGTGTATCCGCAGGAGCTGGATGCCGGGAACCTGCGCGCGAAATTCGACGTACTGATCTTTCCCGAGAATTCCATTCCGGGCACTGGACCCGGCGGAGGGCGCGGCGGTCGCGGTGGTGGTGGCGGCGGCGGTCCCGTCGGCACTATTCCCGCCGAGTTTCAGGCATGGCTTGGCGCCGTCACCGCCGACAAGACCATTCCCAAGTTGAAGGAGTTCGTGCAACAGGGTGGCCGCATCGTCGCGATCGGACCGTCTTCAATTAATATCGCGCAGCAGTTCGGATTTCCCATTACCAACCACTTGGTGGAGCGGACGCCCACGGGCGTGGCACCGACGCCCTTGCCGCGCGACAAATTCTACGTTCCTGGTTCGCTGCTCGAGGTGGCATACGACACAACGGAGAGCGCCGCACGCGGCGAAGATGCGCGGGGCATTGTTTTCTTCGAAAACAGCCCGGTCTTCCGTCTTGGGCCGGACGCTGCAGCCAAGGGCGTCAAGCCAATCGCGTGGTTCGACAACCCGGCACCGCTCAGGAGCGGCTGGGCCTGGGGACAGAACTACCTCGACCAGGGTGTGGCAATGGCGGAAGGGAGATATGGGCAGGGCACCGTCTACATGTACGGACCCGAGATCACGTTCCGCGCGCAGCCGCATGCGACGTTCAAACTGCTGTTCAACGCGATCGTCGGAGACGGCAGGCCGGACCGGGTTATTCCCTGAGGGATGAGTTCTTGAGCAGTCTAGTTGGCGGTCGGGCCGGGCCGCCCATTTGGGTATGGGGCCAGGCTCACGGCTGGTGTGGCAATAACTGGCTGGTCTCCGGCTACGGGTGTCCCGATGGCTTGAGCTCCCCCGCTGGTACGCCGAATGGCAGGGTATTTCCCTTCGGTGGCAGCGGGCACGTAGCGAAAGTCGTGAACGCGCACGGCGGACTATAGGACTGATTGAAGTCCAGGACGGTGCGTGACAGCGAATCGGGCGGATTGACGTAGGTGTAGCGCATTGCCGGATACGTTTCGCGCCCGTTGGTGGAATCGCGGAACATTACGAACAGCCTCTTGCCGTGATCTTCGGGTTCGCGGATCACCTGCAGCGTGTACTCCCTTCCTCTGGCGTGGAACCGCAGCTCGCCGGGCCACCACATTCGCGTCTCGATCCCGAGCACGTCGATGATGTTCATCGAGTCCGGCTTCGGGCGCGGGACGAAGCGCGCGGTGAGGCGCCACGCGGTGTCGGTGGGAAAGTAGTGAAGGCCCGGAAATGCCGAGCGGGCCATGTGGAGGGTGTCCTTGATGCGGAGGGCCTTTCTCCCACTCCTGGTAATGTAGTAGAGCAGAAGCGGCCCCGAATGGAGCACGGTCTGCTTCTTTTCCACGTCGCTGTGGAGGCGGACTGGCGCCACCACGGGCTGGCTGTCGGCCGTGATCCGCACCCCGCGGGCGACCTCGAACCGTGCCGAATCGCCCTCGATGAGCACCGTACCCAGACGCCGCGGCGCCCGGTCGGCCGGGAGGACGATCTCGAGCGATGAGTCCGAGCCAATGCGATTCTGCCCGGGCTTGAGCCACCAGAGCCCGACGAGCGTGGCCCAGCCTTCAGGGCCGGCGATCGCCTCTAGACGCGCCTTGTGAAACTTCGCGATCGTGTCGTTGTACGCTGCGAGGCCGACTGGCGGCAGCCCGGGCACGTAGCGTTCGCACGATACGAGCGTGGCGGCGGCGACTATGAGGCGCAGAGGGCATGAACGGCGATGCATGACCGAAAAGTTGGTCCCCGTCCAGACCTCAGGCAAGCGCCGCGGACCGCCGCCGCCTATCTGAGAATCGCCTTGGCGATCGTCTGCAACTGCATGTTCGACGTTCCCTCATAGATTGTCCCGATCTTTGCGTCGCGGTAGAACTTCTCCACCGGATACTCCGTGGTGTAGCCGTATCCTCCAAAGAGTTCCACGCACAACGACGTCACTCGCTCGCAAACCTGGGACGAGTAGAGCTTGGCCATCGCCGCTTCCCTGGCCACGTCGCATCCCGCCTCCTTGAGCCGCGTCGCATTGTACACGAGGAGCCGCGCTGCCTCCAGCTCTGTCGCCGCCTGCGCGAGCTGGAACTGCACGGCCTGGAACTCCGCGACCGCTTTCCCGAACTGCTTGCGATCCTTCACATATGCGATCGCGGCGCACATCGCGCCCCGGGCGTTGCCCACCATTTGGGCACCGATGCCGATGCGCCCCTCGTTGAGCGTCTCGATCGCGATCTTGTAGCCCTGGCCCACCTGACCCAGCACGTTCTCAGCGGGCACCTCGACGCCGTCGAGAATCAGCTCCGTGGTGCTCGATGCCCGAATGCCCAGCTTGTCCTCCTTCTTCCCGACGCTGAAGCCGGGAAACGAACGCTCTACGATGAACGCCGTGATACCCTTGTATCCCTTCGATGGATCAACGGTCGCGAAGACGATAAACACACCCGCTTCTGCGCCGTTGGTGATCCACAGTTTCCTGCCTGAAAGGACCCATGTGCCGTTCCTCGCTTCGGCGCGCGTCGCCAGGCCGAACGCATCCGAGCCGCTGCCGCCTTCCGAAAGAGCGTACGCGCCAATCGTGTCCGCGCAGAGCCGCGGCAGGTATTTCCGGCGTTGTTCCCCCGTGCCGTACGCCATTAGCGGGCAGAGCACCAGCGTGTTCTGGACGTCCACCACGATGGCCGCGGCCGCATCCACCTTGCTGATCTCCTCGACGGCGAGCGTGACCATCATGAGTGAGCCGCCCGCTCCGCCGTATTCTTCGGGAACCTGGATCCCCATGATTCCCATCTCGAAGTATTTCGGGATGAGGTCCGGGTCGATCTTCCCAGCGCGTTCCATGGCTGACACGCGTGGCCGTACCTCCGCTTTCGCAAATTCCGCGACAGCGTCGCGAAAAGCGGATTCCTCGTCGGTGAGGATCGTGAGGGGAGGCACTGGGCCAATTCTACGCCAGCGGACCCCGAGCAGCGAGGGCGACCGGCGGAAGGCCCTGGTCAGCGGTCGTAGTTCAGCACCGGCGCCAGCCATCGTTCCACTTCCGGCACCGGCAGTCCCTTGCGCCGGGCGTAGTCATGAACCTGATCGCGTTCTATTTTTCCTACGCCAAAGTATTGCGCATTTTTTCGCCAGAAGTAGTACCCGCTCACGGCAGCGGTCGGAATCATGGCAAAGCTTTCCGTGAGCGTGATGCCGGCGCGCTCGGTGGCACCCAGCAGTTCGAACAGCGTGCGCTTTTCCGTGTGGTCGGGACATGCCGGATATCCCGGGGCAGGGCGGATTCCCTGGTACTGCTCCCGAACGATGGCCGCATTGTCGAGCGACTCGTGGGGCGCATACCCCCAGAAATCGCGGCGAACCCTTTCGTGCAGGCGCTCGGCAAACGCCTCGGCAAGGCGATCGGCGAGCGCCTTGAGCAGGATCGCATTGTAATCATCGTGCGCAGCCTCGAACTCGGCGACGCGCTCGTCGAGCCCGATGCCGGTGGTGAGCGCGAACAGCCCCATCCAGTCATCGAAGCCGGAGTCCTGAGGAGCGACAAAGTCTGCCAGAGCGTAGTTCGGACGGCCCTCGGCCTTCACCATTTGCTGGCGGATGGTGTGGATGACCGCGATTGGCGCGCCGTACCTGCTCCCGTTTCCCCTGTTGCGATGCTCGTCCCATAGCACGATGTCTTCGGCTCCATCCGAGTTGGCGGGGAAGAACCCCACCGCGGCTCTCGCCCTGAGCCACCGCTGCTCGACGATCCGGCGCAGCATTGCCTGTGCGTCGTTGAAGACACTCCTCGCGCTCGCGCCCACCGTTGCGTCCTCGAGGATCTCCGGGTAATGACCGGCAAGTTCCCACGTCTGGAAAAACGGTGTCCAGTCGATGCGCGGAACGAGATCACCAAGCGGGAAGTCCTTGTCGTCGAACGTGCGAACCCCGGTGAAGCTTGGTGCCGGCGCGGGCTCCGCGGCCCACACGATCCGGGGCCGGTTCGCTCTCGCCTGCGCAAGCGACTGCCGCCTTGCGTCGCGCTGGCGCTCGGCCCGGCTCACGCGAATCTCGCCGTACTCCTCGCGAATGTCCCGCACAAATGCGTCGCGCTGCCCGTCGGACAACAGCGCGCTCGCCACGCCCACTGCGCGCGACGCGTCGAGGACGTGCACCACCGGGCCCGAATACTGCTGCTCGATCTTTACCGCCGTGTGCACCTTGCTGGTGGTTGCCCCGCCGATGAGGAGCGGAATTGTGAACCCTTCGCGCTCCATCTCACCCGCCACGAACGCCATTTCCTCCAGCGATGG
The DNA here is from genome assembly GCA_035544915.1 of Gemmatimonadaceae bacterium. GTDB lineage: Bacteria > Gemmatimonadota > Gemmatimonadetes > Gemmatimonadales > Gemmatimonadaceae > Fen-1231. Next base: position 29,876 of record DASZZO010000018.1, read on the forward strand.
CGTGATCAGGCCCGACAAGCCGATGAGGTCCGCGTTCTCACGGCGCGCGGTTTCCAGAATCTGCGCGCACGGCACCATGACGCCGAGGTCGACCACGTCGTAGTTGTTGCACTGGAGCACCACGCCGACAATGTTCTTTCCGATGTCGTGCACGTCACCCCTCACGGTGGCCATCACGACCTTTCCCTTCGCGCGCGTGTCGAGGCTCCGCACTTTTTCGGCCTCGATGTAGGGAATGAGGTGCGCCACGGCCCGCTTCATGACGCGCGCCGACTTCACGACCTGCGGGAGGAACATTTTGCCGCTCCCGAAGAGGTCGCCCACGATGTTCATGCCGGCCATCAACGGACCCTCGATTACCTCGATGGGTTGTTCCGCCAGCTTGCGTGCCTCCTCGGTGTCCTCCACGATGAAGTCGGCAACACCGTGCACCAGCGCGTGCTGCAGGCGTTCGTGCACGGGGCCCTGCCGCCACTCGAGACTGGTGGCCTTCTTCGACGAGTCACCCCTGACGCTCTCCGCGACCTGGAGCAGCCGTTCGGTGGCGTCGGCACGGCGGTTGAGCACGACGTCCTCGACGCGTTCCAGGAGTTGTGGGGGAATGTCGGTGTAGAGCGGGAGCGCACCGGCGTTGACGATTCCCATGTCCATTCCGGCCGCCACCGCGTGGTACAGGAAGGCAGCGTGAATCGCCTCGCGCACCGGATTGTTGCCACGGAACGAGAACGAGACGTTGCTCACGCCGCCGCTCACCTTTGCGTGCGGGAGCCCGGCCTTGATGCGACGCGTCGCATCGATGAACTCCACCGCATAATTGTTGTGCTCGTCGATGCCGGTGGCAATCGCAAAGATATTCGGATCGAAGATGATGTCTTCGGCGGGAAAGCCGACGCGCTCCGTGAGAATCCGGTATGCACGTTCGCAAATGAGGAACTTCCGCTCAGCGGTGTCGGCCTGTCCGCGTTCGTCGAAGGCCATCACAATGACCGCGGCTCCGTAACGCCGCACGAGAGTCGCCTGGCGAATGAACTCGGCCTCGCCCTCCTTGAGAGAAATCGAGTTCACGATTCCCTTGCCCTGCACGCATTTGAGCCCGGCCTCGATGACCCGCCATTTGGACGAGTCGAGCATCACAGGAACGCGAGCGACGGCCGGCTCGACGGCGGCGAGGTTCAGAAAAGTGCGCATCGCCAGCTCGGCGTCGAGCATGCCCTCGTCGAAATTCATGTCGATGATCACCGCGCCGGCCTCGATCTGCTGGCGCGCCACCTCGAGAGCGGGATCGTACTCGCCGCCCAGGATCAGCCGCTTGAACTTCGCCGAGCCGGTGACATTGGTGCGCTCGCCGACATTGACGAAGTTGGTGTCGGGGCCGATCGTCAGCGCCTCCAGCCCGCTCAATCGCAAACGCGGCGGCACGGAAGTGAGCACATGCGGCCGGAGACCCCGCACCCCATCGGCAATCGCGCGAATGTGCGCCGGCGTGGTGCCGCAGCAGCCGCCGACGATATTGAGGAATCCCGCCTCCGCGAACTCGCGCAACACGCTGCACGTGTATTCCGGCGTCTCATCGTAGCCGCCCATCTCGTTCGGCAAGCCCGCGTTCGGGTGGACGCTGACGTAGCATGGCGCCACACGCGCGAGCTCCTGAATGTAGGGACGAAGATCCTTGGCGCCCAGTGCGCAGTTGAGCCCCACCGAGAGCGGCTTCGCGTGCGCGACGGAGTTCCAAAAGGCCTCCGTGGTCTGTCCCGTAAGAGTCCGCCCGCTCGCGTCCGTGATGGTCCCGGAGATCATCACGGGGATGCGGCTGCGGTCGGCTGCGAAAACGTCCTCAATGGCGAAGAGGGCGGCCTTGGCGTTGAGCGTGTCGAAGATCGTCTCGACCAGTAGAAGATCGACGCCGCCGGCGAGCAGTCCACGCACGGCTTCTAGGTAGGAGACGACCAGTTCGTCGAACGTGACATTGCGGAACCCGGCGTCCTCGACGCGGGGCGAGATGGACGCCGATCGGTTGGTCGGGCCGAGGACGCCAGCCGCGAAGCGTGGTCGTCCGTCGCGCGCCTCATATTCGTCGCAGAGTGAGCGCACGAGGCTTGCGCCCGCCTCGTTCAGCTCGCGCGCAAGCGATTCCATGCCGTAATCGGCCATCGCGATGCCTGTCGAGTTGAACGTGCTCGTTTCGATGATGTCGGCGCCTGCATCGAGGTACGCCGCGTGGACAGCGCGAACGGCGCCGGGTCTGGTCAACAGGAGAAGGTCGTTGTTCCCCCGCAGATCTCGCGGCCAGTCCTTGAAGCGCTCGCCGCGGTAATCCGACTCGGTGAGACGAAGCTTCTGAATCTCGGTCCCCATCGCACCGTCGAGGACCAGAATGCGCTGCCCGAGCTCGTCGTGAAGGCGTGCGAGCCTGCTTTCGCGTGTGAACGGCGTGCTCACGTCCCGGTCTCCGCTGCTCGAAGGGCGGGCCTGGGACGGAGCCCGAGGATATGACACAACGCGTATGTAAGGTCGGCGCGATTCAGCGTATAGAAGTGGAACTCCGTCACGCCGGCGCCGGCGAGTTGCTGGCATTGCTCCGCGGCCACGGTCGCCGCGACGAGCTTCCGGGTTTCCGGATCGTTCTCCAGCCCCTCAAACAGAGGTGCCATCGAGCGCGGCACCGTCGCGCCTGCCTGGGCGGCGAAGCGCGTCATCTGGTCGAAATTCGTGACGGGCATGATCCCCGGCACGATGGGGACCGTGATACCCGCCTTTCGTGCGCGGTCGACAAAACGGAGGTAGGTCCAGTTGTCGAAAAAGAACTGGGTGATCGCGCGTGTCGCGCCCGCGTCGATCTTCCGTTTCAGGTTGTCGAGCTCTGCGTCGAGCGAGCGCGAGTCCGGATGACCCTCCGGGAACGTCGCGACACTCACTTCGAAGTCGTGGCGCGCGCGGAGGCCCGCCACAAGTTCCGAGGCCCAGGCAAATCCCCCGGAAGGAGGCGAGTACCGGGTTTCGCCAGATGGGGGATCCCCGCGCAGGGCGACGATGTGGCGCACGCCCATTTCCCAGTACTCGTCAGCCACCGCCAGCACCTCATCACGCATGGCAGCGACGCACGTGAGATGTGCTGCCGGAACCAGGGCTGTCTCGTTCAGGACGCGGCGAACGGTATTGTGTGTGCGCTCCCGCGTGGTGCCGCCGGCGCCATATGTCACGCTGACGAACTGCGGTGCCAGCGGCTCAAGCCGTTTCACCGCATGCCAGAGACTCTCCTCCATCTGCGCAGACCTGGGAGGAAAGAACTCGAAGGAGACAACGAAGGGTGGCGTGATCGGAGGCTATTAAGTGAAGGAACAAAAAAAGCCCGGGGGCGACGAGGCGCACCGGGCTGGCGCTTTAGCGGGTTTTTAGCGTGGCCGCAATTTGCCTCGAAATCGCCACGTATTCAATTTGTCTCTTCATCATTATATCCGGATGAACGGATGGTGTCAAGCGGATTCGTCCGCCGCTGACACTTGGGTGCCCTGCGACCTGTATCAGTTCACGTTCGACTTCGGATCGGGGACCAGCAGGAGAGACGCTCCCGCCACAATGGCAACGACCCCCGCCCAGACAGGTATGGTGACTCGCTCCTTCCCGCTCATCCCCAAGTCGCGCGGCCCGACTCGCGCGTCACGGTTTCTCACAGCATACGTGAACCCGCCATAGGCCATTACCGCGACTCCAGCGACGAGGAACGCGATGCCGGTCCCCTTCGCGAGTTTCATCGGCGGGGTGCGCCCGGCAGAACGAATCGCCGGGTGCGCCACAGGGGGCTCGGTTCGGGTGGCTGCCCGAGGACGATCGTTGGCGAGGGCACCCGCATCGCCATGACACTGAGAGGCGTGAGCGCGCGCGGGTCAGGCCGCGTGAGCAGGCTGCCCCGGGGTCCCATCTGCTGGGCCCCCGCGGAGAGCGAAGAATGCGCTCAGCGCGACTGTGGCCCCAGATGCTTTGATCACTGCAGCTTCGTTCGGTGTGAGCCCGCCGAGTCGGTCTCCTCTTCGTTTTCCGCCTCACCCCACCCGGCGTCCAGTGGAGCGTCGTCGTTCTCGACACGAATTTCGTTTCGTACGCTCGTCACCCCGGGACTTTGCTCGGCCGCGGCCCTCGCGGCGCGTTTTTCTTCCCGAGTGTCCACGATACCACCAAGGGTGACACGGCCGAGCCGGACGTACACTTCGACGCCCGACATGTCCAAGTCGGCATGATTCCCCAATGCCTCCAGGACATCCTCGCGGATCTGCCTGTCCGTGAGGCTTCCGACACCATCGTCGCCGAGTCTGCCGTCGCGTTCTTCTTCATGGGGCTCTGGATTTGCCATACGGAAGCTCTCCCATTTGGTGATGCGCGGAGCCGCACGCCGGGCTCGCGAGAGGTTGCCGACGCGCGCCTCCGGCTGACGGCCCTGCTGCACCGTCCGTCGAGGAACTCGGCCCCGTCGCCGAGTCCACGCGCGCAGAGACGTTCCTCGGGGAAAGTTCTCCGCGCTATAATCGCACCGGACGCGCTCGCGCCGGATTGAACCCGGATGTGCCCGGCGTCCTGAGATGGTGCGCGACGCCGGCCCCATCCGGCAAAACAAAAAGGCGCGATACGCGATCTCGAAGATCGACGTTCGCGCCATAGTCTGCGGAGCCCGCGAGGCTCCGGCGACTGGCGGGCCGCGCAACGTGCACGTCCCTGTGCTATTCAGGACCGAGGTTAGCAAGTGGTTTCGATTCGCGCAAGGCCCCAATTCTGAACGACCTGAAAACACTTGCGGGCGCCCACCTGCGCGCGTTAGCGTGTGCCTTCTTCCGCTTCTATATAAGGATAAGGGAGGAAGAGGGAGTCTTGATGAAAAGGAAGCGGGCGCGATCCTACTGGCGCTCGCGGCGCGCCTGGCCGGGCGGAGAGACGCTCCGCAAGTCGAGGGCACGAATTGCCGCGAGGCGCGCGGCCATTCGTGCTTTTTCTTCTTCCCGGGACTGAATGCTAGACCCGCTCCCGTTCACCCTTGCAGTCCGGCACAGCCGCCTGAATCGCGTGAGGCTCGGCATTCGCTGGGCCGCCTGGTTCTTGATGCTGAACGCGGGCGCCTCGCTCGCAGCCAGGCTCCTGGGGCCTGCGCGAGTTCCAGGGCTCACGCTCGGACTCGTTCCGATGAATCCGGTGCTGGCTATCGCCCAGATCGGAAACGGGCTGGCGCTGTGGGCCTTCATCGGGCGCCGGCGCGGTCTGCACCTGATCAGCGCCGTCGTCTCGTTGCTGCTCGGGATCTTCGTGTTCGTGTTCGTAGCCCGCTCGCCGGGCTCGACCGCGCTCCCCACCTCGGTGGCCGGGGCGCTGCTCGGGGTGTTCGCGTCGTTCGCTCTCGTGATCGCGTGGATCCGCGGACGCTCGGGCTTGGTGAACCTGACGTTCGGCGTCGCCGGCTTCGTGCTGCTTTCGCTCTCGATCACCGTCATTGGAGTACGCGTGATTGGCGCCTTTGGACCGGACACCGCCCGGATCTTCGTCGGTGCGTCCTGGCCGGGTCTGATCAACTCGATCGTGCTGAGCCTCTCCTTCCTGAGCCTCGTGTGGGCCGAAGGATTCTCAACCACCAAACCTCCTGGCTGGGTCGCGCCCGCCGCCGGCATAGCGTGCCTGCTCGCAGTTCTCCTGCTCTGGCGGGCGCTCGATGCGAGGGAGACGGAAACGCTACAGTCGCAGATGCTCCTGGTGGCGCGGGTGCAGCGCCAGGCGATCTATCGCGACGCGCGCGCGTTGTCCGGTGCGCTGCGACGGGCCGCCGATTGGGCGGCGCGCGGCGTGCCCGCAGAACAGCAGGCGGGCGATCTCGCTGCCCTCGTCCGTGACGTTCCGGGACTGCTCGCAGGGCTCAGAGTCTCTGCAACGGGCGACATCCTGCTGCGCATGCCGCGGGACTTCGATGCGTCGAGAGTAACGGAGGCGTGGCGCCGCCGGGTGTCTCGGTACGGGCTATTTGACAGCCTCTCGTACCTTCCGCTCGACGCACGCGCAGAACGCTTCGCGGTGGTGAGTCCCATCTGCTCTGCTGGCGTGTGCAATGGTGCCGTCGTCGGTGTGGTCGACGCCCCGGTCCTGTTCGCGAGCACGTTGCCGAGTGCGGAGGGAGGGTTCCTGCTCATCACGCACCAGAACGGTCGTGTGTTGGGGACCGACAGCCTGCGCCTCCCCCCGTCGGACTGGCGCGAGGATCTCGATCTTCATCTGGGCGTGGTCCGATGGCAGCTCTCCGTGATGCCGACAGATGCTACCCTCCGCCAGATGCGTACGACTCTGCCGACCGCTGTGCTCTTCATGGGGCTGATTGTGAGCGCCCTTCTTCCCGTGACGCTGCGCCTGGGCCAGGTGGCGTGGCGCACGGCCCATGCATCGGAGCGTGCGCGCCTGTCATCTGCCCTGGAGCGGGCGACGGATGCGATCTGGGAGTGGGACCTCGTCACGGGGCATGACGAGCGGACGCGCGGCCTCTGGCGCCACCTCGGATACGATCCGTCTACCGTTGCCCCGGGAGATTCCGCCTGGGCCTCGCTGGTCCACCCCGACGACCGTGCCGATGTCGACGCAGCACTCGCGCGGCATATCTCCGGTGCGGCAGCGACGTTTGAGGCCGAGTACCGTGTTCGCGACTCGAGCGGCAACTGGCACGTGATCGTCGACCGCGGCCGCCTTGTGGAACGCACCGCCGACGGATCACCGGCGCGTCTCGTGGGAATCTGTGCGGACGTGACCGAAGCGCGGCGCATGCAGGAGGCGCGGGACACAAGTGAGCGGCGATTCCGGGCGATTTTCGACAGTGGATTTCAGTGCAAGTTGCTGCTCGATGCGGACGGCCGCGTGCTCGAAGTGAATCGCGCGTCGCTCGACCTGGCCGGGGTCTTGCCCGACGCGGTTCTCGATCGCCCGGTATGGGAAACGTTGTGGTGGCGGTCCAGCGCCGAGAGCGCGACGAGACTGCGCGAACAGGTCGCCATGGCGTCCGGCGGGGAAACCGTGCGTTATGAAGAGGAGACCTCGGCCGTCGGCGGTTCGACACTGATTCTCGAGGTGGGACTCAAGCGGGTCAATCCCGGGGCGGGGCGTGCGTCGCAGCTCCTGCTGGAGGCGCGGGACGTTACCGCGAGGCGCCGTGTGGATGCCGCGCTGCAGGAGCTCGAGACCCTCGCGGCAATGGGCCGGATCGCGGCGCGCGTCGCGCATGAGATCAACAATCCGCTCGCGGGAATCCAGTACTCATTCCTCCTGATCAAGGATGCGATTCCGACGGATCATCCGCACTACCGGTACGTGGGCGCAATCGAACGGGAGATCAGTCGCATTGCGGCGGTGACGCGCCAGTTGTATGAGACGTATCGTCCGGAGAAGGAGACCAGCGCGAGCGCTTCACTATCGACTATCATCGGTGACGCCGTGTCGTTCCTCGAACAGGTGAACCGTGCGTCCGCCGTCCGGATCCAGACTGACCTGTCGCAAGCCCCGAGCATCGTGCCGGTGCCGTCGGCCGTGCTGCGCCAGATCGTGTATAATCTCGTCCAGAATGCCATGGATGCCTCGCCGCCGAACGAAACGGTCCTGATCTCCGCTGTGGCAACGCGCGACACGCTCGAGATCCGGGTCTCCGACAATGGACCCGGTCTCGCGCCGGAAATGCGCCAGCGGGTATTCGAACCCTTTTTCAGCACCAAGGACATGCGCATGCGAACAAGTGGAATGGGACTGGGGCTGGCATTGGTGCAACAGACTGTGAAGTCTGCCGGCGGCAGCATTCGTGTCGAGCAATCGCCGGCCGGTGGCGCGCTGTTCATTGTGACGCTTCCGCTCATGAGCGGGCAGAAGACGGAGGTGGCATAATGGGCCGATCCGGACAGATCCTGCTTGCCGATGACGACCACACATTCCTCGATGCGTCGGCGGACCTGCTGCGCCGCGAAGGATATGAGTGCGAGACGGTGCCGGACGGGGCGAGCGCCCTGGCGCGCATGGGAGAGCGGCAGTTCGACCTTCTGATCACCGACCTGGAAATGCCGGGCAACGCAGACCTGCAGCTCGTGCGGGAGATTGGGGAACGGGGGGGAGGACTGCCCGTGATCATCCTGACGGGCTATCCGTCGGTGCGCTCCGCGATCGCGTGTATCGAATTGCCAGTGGCTGCCTATCTGACCAAGCCGGTGGAGTTTCCATTGCTGATCTCAAAGGTCCGTGCCGCGGTCACGCGTTTTCGCACGTATCAGATGATGCAGAATACGGAATCGCGCCTGCGCTCGTTCCGCGAAGAGTTCGCGCAGATGTCGTCGGCGGCTCCCGCCCCCGGTCGCTCGCCCGTGGATGTATTTCTCGCGCTCACCTTGCGCAACGTGATGGGCTCGCTCACCGACCTGGAGAATCTGGGCCGCGCGCTCAGCGACCAGCCCGTTGGATCGCATCCTTGCCAGCTTCTCAACTGTCCGCGCGGGGCGCAGCTCCGTGACGCCGTCGTCGAGACGGTGCGTGTGCTCGAGGAAACGAAGGGAGCCTTCAAGTCGAAAACACTCGGGGACTTACGCCACCGGCTCGAGCTTCTTCTTGAACACAACTGAGACTGGCTTGCCGGCAGCATGATGATTCCCGGCCCAAGGCGGGCGGAACCCGGCCTGGGACTCGGGGGTAGGGACCTCCGTTACGAATCTTGCGCGAATGCCGTCATCAGGCTATACTTGGGCTCGAAGCTGAAAGGAAAATAGGTCGGAAGGTACGGCCCCTTGACGGGCAGGCGAATCGGCTTGCCAGTGGAAGGCGCGAAGTGATCTCTCGAGAGATCCGTCGCGCCTTTTTTGCGTCTGACAGGGGATGATTCGCAGGATGGCACCGCTCGGGACGGTAGAGTGAGGCTTGCAGGGAGACATATGGGGCACCTCGGCGGGCGAGCGCAGTGGCTCGAAAGCACGAGGCGCGAGGCGAATCAGCATGGATTCGTTCGCGCCTTTTTTTGTTCCGCCGAACTGACACGGCAATCCGAACCGACGATCAACGGCACTAAAATTGGAGGATCACCATGGGCGACACTATTCATGCCAGGACGAGGTCGGGGATCCGATTCCCAGAGCGGGCACGCCGTGCGCGGGGCCGCGATCTGGCATCCGCCGCGGACGAAATCGCCGAGGTTGTCGCGGCGATCGCGCCGCGGATTTCGATCTGCATCATCCAGCAGAACGAGATTTCCCGGGAAGGCCTCAGCCTGTTGCTTTCGAGGCAGTCGGACATGGCGGTTGTGGCTTCGTGCGGAACCGATCTTGGCGGGGTGCGGGATTCCCGCCCGGATATCGTCCTCCTCGCGCTCGGCGCGCAGGATCGCGACGGTATGCGCCATGCAACGTCGGTGCTTGCGGCCGCGCCGAGTGCCCGGGTGATCGTGATCGGGCCGTTGAGTGCATGCGCCGACCTTGCTTGCCTGGTGCAGGCAGGCGTGTTCGGATTCGTGCTCGAAGATGCCACGCCGGAAGAACTCCTCCGAACCGTCCGGTCGGTGGCAACCGGCACACACGTCTGGCCTCCTTCGATTGCCAAGACCCTCTTCTCGCAGCTCTCGCGCGAAGGCGCGCATCGCGACCAGTCGGCGCGAGGAGCCGGCCCACGCATGACGCCGCGTGAGCGTGAAGTGATGGGGCTCATTGCGGACGGCCTGCGCACCAAGGAGATCGCGCAGCAGCTGGGCGTCGCATCGTTCACGGTCCGGGCCCACGTTCGCAACATCATGGAAAAGCTCGATATGCATACGCGGCTGCAGATCGCGGCGCACGTCTACCGCGAGCGTGAAGGGCAGTCGCTCACGTCGTCGCCGCCGCTCGGCGGTGAGGCAAGACGAGCAATCCCGCGAGGACCGGTACTCGAGCAACGCGCCATGTGAAGCAGGGCCGTGCAGTTCATTCACGTCATTCCGTCTTCAATGCTGGTCGTGTGCGCGAGGGATACCATGAACAAGCATCAGATTCGAGGCAGGATACTCCAATGGAGGGGCGCAGTCCGGGAGTCGTGGGGCGCATACACGAGGAACGAGCGGCTTGAACGGGCCGGCCGTCGTGATCGTGCGCTCGGAATGATCGAGTATCGACATGGATTGCTTCGGGCCGCGATAGCCCGCCAGCAAAAGCGTCTGGCGCAGTACATGAACTGAGGGGACGAGGGGTTCCGGCGCAGTTCGCGCAACGAATTGGCCGGCGGGCCTCCCAGCAGCCGAGGACAGAGATGTAATGGCCGGCGCCGCGATTGGATCACGCGGCGCCGGCAGTCGCGTTTGTGTGGATCCGCCGACTTCCGGAGTGTGGTGTCCTCCGGTTGCCAGATCGCCGGATAAAGCGCCGGACAAAAGGCTTCGCCGCGCATTGAAGTGGTGACGGGTGTAAGCAGCCGAGGCGCGAGATTCGCGCGTGCCCCGGAATGGGTACGCTATCCCACCGGGGTGAGACGAGTGTCGCAAACGCCAGCGAATCGCGCCCACCATCTCAACTCACCCGTTCGGAGATCACCACCGTGAAGACCCACATGATGAAGGCCGTAGTGATCGTAACGCTCGTCGCCGCCGCGGCCACTGCTCGTCGCCTGCAAGCCCAGGGATCCTATTCCGACTGTCTGGGGGAGGCTGGCGACAGCTTCGCCGCTTGCGTCGACGACCACGCCTGGTACGTAGCCCCCCTGTGTGCCCTCAAGTTCAACGCCGACGCTCTGCTTTGCGCCGCATCGTCCCAGCTCAAGCGGTGAGGCAGACCCTCCTTGAGCGAGCGCGACGGGCGCGGCGCCTGCGGCTTGGCGCCGCGCTCGTGCTCGTGGCCGTCGGCCTGGGGCTGGCGCTGGCGTGTGGTGGCGGCCGCACAAACAAACCGTTCGAGCCCATCGTGCCGATCTCTCCACGTTTCACGCCTGCGCACACAATACGGATGGGATCACGTTCAGGCGTCTTGCGCGAGCCGGAGTACCTCGTCCAAGTCTCCGACGATGAACTGCTCTCGATTGAAAAGGGCACACAGGATGTGTGGGCGCTTCCGCTCAGTTCGGGTCGCCAGCCACGGCGTGTCGCCCGGCTGCGCGGCCATGGCCGCACGAGGATTGTCGGTGCCGCGGCCCGGAATGGCACGCTTGCGCTGCTGGATCTGAGAGGAACGCTGTGGCTCTATCGCGCGGGCGAGGCAGAATCATTCAGGCGATGGGATGTGCCGGTGCCGCGCGGCACCGGCGCAGTTGCCCTGCTGGCGACCACAGACTCCTCATGGCTCATTGTCGAGCAGCGTGTATCAAGAGATACTGCGACCGGGGCTGTACGCGACTCCGTCAAGGTCGTTTCCGTGCTGCCCGGAGGCGGGGCGCGTACCGACTTGGGATTCGAGCGCGCAAGTCTCGCGCGGCCCGGTACGTTCTTCTCAAACTTCATTGCCGCAACGTCGTACGGCGACACGGTCGTCGTCACCGCGGCCGATCCGTCGCGCATCATCACCTGGGTGAGCCGCGATACGGCTTCACGCCGGGAAATCCTCCTGACCGAGGTTCGCAGGCGTCCGATGTCAGCAAGCGACCATGCCGAGCTGGCAAAGGCCGCGAATGCCGTCAAGGTTTCGCTTGCCCGCCGCCCGACGTCATGGGAGTTCTATCCTCCGGTTGCGGGAGCCCGGCCTGAGGGACGAGGATGGTTTGTCGTCGCCGGCGCTGGGCGAACCAGATTTGCTCTCGACTACTACTGTCAGGGCAGATTCGAGGGAACGCTTCTCGAACATCCTGGCGTCACGAGAATCACTCTGCTCGAGCACGGGGCGGCGGTGGTGCGCGACGACCTGAATGGCGGAGGAGTAGCCGTCGAGTTCTATCCGTATTCTGTTTTCGGACGATCCTGCCCGTGATTGCGGCTTCTTCCCCGTCGGCGGTTTCCCTCACCCGAGGCCGAGGAGGAAACCTCGCAGCAGGCCCAGCAAGAACCACGCAATGATCGGTGTGATGTCCATCATCCCCATCATGGGGACCAGTCGGCGCAATGGCCGCAGTATGGGCTCGGTCAGCTGGTACGACCACCGCACGTACCATGCACCTGGCGGGGCGTGAACCCAGGAGAGGACCACGCGCACAATGAGGGCGACCTGCAGGATGGCGATGGTCCACGACACGAGCAATCTGTAGATGCCTCCGGGCCCGCTGTCGATTGCGAGCGCCACGAGCGCGGCCTGTGTGCGCGCGAACTCGAGAATGGAAATCAGCACGATCCCGGCAAGCACGACGGCCGCGAGTGCCCACCAAGGTGCGCTCGAGGGGAGACCGCCGGAGCGCACAATACGGCGTTCCACCGGCAGGATGAGCGGATCGACAGTCGTGCGCATGAAACGCGCTACGGGCCCGAACGGACTCACGCGGCGTGTGCGGACGAGCCAGTCCACACCGCAAACGGCGGCAAGAATGGCCGCCAGGGCGAGGAATGCACCTCGAATGACCGGGAGAGCCGCGTCCACGACGCCCAGTATCACTCGCACGACTGCCCGGCCGACGTCAGCGCGGCCTCCCGGGCGAGAACAGGAGCTTCAGGAAAGGGGGAATCGCTCGCATGCGTTCCAGCGGCCTCACCCCATGCGCGAGCCGCACGAACGCATTGATGCCGGCCGCGTGCCGGACGCCGTATCCAAACCACCACGCCTGACGCCAACTCGGGAAGCGGTCCGCAACAATCGCCTTGGTACGCACACACTCTTCCAATCCAGCCATGCCATGTGTGCGACCCATACCACTGCGCTTCACGCCGCCGTGTGGAACATCTGCCATGCCCGCTGTGACGATCACATCATTGATGGACACGGAGCCCGCTTCGATTCGCCCGGCGAGCAATGCCGCACGGGCCGTGTCAGCACTCCAGATGCTGGCAGCCAGACCGTATTCGCTGGCATTGGCGAGCGCCACAGCCTCATCGGGGTCCCGGACCTTCAAAACCGGCAACAGCGGTCCGAAGGTCTCCTCCCGCAGCACCCTCGCATCTGGCGGTACATTCAGAAGCATGGTTGGGGGGAAGAAGCGCGCTGTGTCCAACCCGTTCGGAAGCGCGCTCGCAACCATCGTGGCACCACGGGCGAGGGCGTCATCGCGCTGGGCCGCCAGGACAGCGACGGCCTCCGCGCTGATCATCGGCCCGACATCAGTGTCCACCGACTCTCCAGGCCCAAGGCGCAGGGTCTTGATCGTTTCGGCGAGCGCAGCGACGAATGCCTCGTAGGCCGCCGCCTCGACGTATACGCGCTTCGGCGCCACGCACGTCTGGCCGGCGTTGCTGAAACGGCCCCACGCAATGCCGTGGGCGGCATGGCGGACGTCGGCGTCGGCAAGCACAATCGCTGCGTCACTGCCGCCCAGCTCGAGACTGCAGGGGATGAGGCGCTCCGCGCATTTCATCGCCACCTTGCGTCCTGAGCTGTCGCTTCCGGTGAAGAAAATCTTATCCACGGCCGCATCGCACAACGCGGCGCCTGTGTCGCCGTCGCCCTGCAGCACCTGACATGCTGCTTCGGGGATTCCTGCTGCGTGCAGAAGCTCGGCCAGGAGGGCGCCCGACGTCGGGGTGAACTCCGATGGCTTGAGTACCACTGCGTTCCCCGTGACGAGCGCGGGCAGGACGATTGCGGCGGAGAGCATCCATGGGTAATTCCACGGTGAAATCACACCGATCACGCCGTACGGACCCTTCACGACTCGAACGCGCTTTCGCTTCATCGCGAGCGGCGCGGCACCGGTCCACGTGGCGCGAAGGAAGCGTGGGGCCCGGTCGGCGTAAAACCGTGCAAAGTCGAGGGCGATGGCGACTTCGTTTGCGAGTGCTTCTGCGGCCGGTTTGCCGTTCTCGCTCGTGAGCACGTCGGCCACCTCTATGCGCCGGCGATACAAGGACTTGTGAAAGCGACGCAGCGCCTGCACCCGCAGGGCGAGCGGCTGGGCAGACCAGTCCCGTTGGGCTACCCGGGCCCTCCGGACCGCTGCGAAGACCTCCTCGCGGGACGGGGAAGAGTAGCGTTTCCAGACCTCCCCCGTCGCTGGATTCCGCGACTCGACTGCCCGCAGGTGCGTAGCGGTGGGCTGTTCCGGGCTCGTCGGTGTCTTGTCCTGGGTCGGGTAGACGGCGGCCATGGACGCTGCTCGGGTGGGAGGACCAGAACATGATGCCGAATCACGCGTTCGTGACACGAATCACACTCTGTAAGGATCGTGACGCCGCGCCTGTGGAACGGGTATCTAGAAGTGAAGGACGAAGCGTGGCGAAATGAAGATGATGTCTGGTGCCGACGTGGTCGAGGGACATCGGCGGTGGCGCTTGGCCGTTTCACGGGGTAATCTGCGGACGCACCTCAGACCCGACGTGAGGACGTGAGCGAAATCGATCCGGCTGTTGCCCTCAGGGCGAAACGCGGTGACGAGCAGGCATTCATCGAGGTAGTGCAGTTCTACTATCCGCGGTGCTTGCGGTTCGCGCGGAACATGCTGGGCAGTGACCAGGATGCGGAAGAGGCCGTGCAGGACGCGTTCGTGCGGGTGCATGACAGTTTTGGCCGGTTTCGGGAGGATGCGCGGTTCGACCCGTGGCTCTTCCGGATCCTGGCCAACCGGTGCCGGACGCTCCTTGCGCGGTCGAGGCGACATCGCTCGTTGATCGAGTACGGAGAAGTGCCGTTGTCCGCCGCAGCGCCGGCGGAGGATTTTGGCGCAGACTGGGCCGAGGAAGTCCGGATGGTGCTGGATACGCTTCCGGCGGAGCAGCGGGAAGCGTTCCTGTTGCGTCACGTCGAGGACCTTTCATACGAAGACATTGCCGCAGCCACGGGTGTGGGACTGTCGGCTTTGCGAATGCGAGTCAAGCGGGCGTGCGATGCGTTGCGGGCCCGGCTGACCGAAGTGGAGCAACCAAATGATCGATGAAACGGACGAACTGATTCAACGAGCGGCGCGCTCTCTGAAGGCGCTGCCCGCGACGAACCCGCTGGCAAACGCGCGGATCATCGCGGCAGTGCGTGCACGTCGCGCGCAGACTCCGTCGCGCATCGTGCAGGTTGCCCAGTGGATGCGCGAGCCGACACTGTCCGCCGCCTCGGCCGCATTTCTCGCCGCCGCGGCGCTTGTGGTGGGCTTCGTGGCGGGGGGTGCGCTCAGGACTGCCGACGGGACCTCGCCGGAGATCGCTGCCACGACCGAAAGGCCGGTTCCACCCGGCCCGGCACCCGCGCTTTCCGCGGCTAATACGCACGGCGACGTCGCCGTGGCGCTCCTGTTCGAGGCGCGCAATGCGAAGTCCGTCGCCGTCGTCGGCGATTTCAATAACTGGGACGCCACCTCGTCTCCAATGAAGCGCTTCGGATCGGACGGCCCCTGGACGACCACCGTGCGGGCCAAACCCGGCCGCCACGTGTATGCGTTTCTGGTTGACGGGACGACCGTTGTTGCTGACCCGCGCGCTCCGCGCGCACGCGATCTCGACTACGGCGGCGACGCCTCCGTGCTGATGGTAACCACGCCATGACCAGGCTCCGCAAACTCGCCCTCGCCGTCGTCCTGCTGACCGGGGCGACCGCCGCATCTGCCGCGGCCCAGGACTATTCACGCCTCGCCCTGATTCGTGACGACGTCACCCGCGACGTTGTCCGCGGTCTCCTGGGCGGTGCGTTTTCCCGTGGCGTCCCGACCGAGCCCCTGATGGCCAAGGCCCTCGAGGGCGTCGCCAAGAAAGCCAGCACCACGAAGATTCGCGACGCGATGAATGCGCTCGAAAAGCGGATGCGCCGGGCGCAGGATCTGCTCGGCAAGGATGCGTCGGTCGACGAGCTGGCCGCAGGCGCCGACGCGCTTTCTGTTGGAGTGAACGAAAAGACGCTGGCGAGAATGCGAAAGGCAGCTCCCCGCCGCTCGATCGCGCTCGAGCTGGGCGTGCTGACAGAGTTGGTGGCGCGAGGCGTGGGACCCAGCAAGGCATCCGAGATGGTGCTCAGCCTCATGGGGCGCAACGCGACCGGCGTGCAACTCACCGCGTTGAGCAACGACGTGCAGGGCGACGTCGCCGCTGGACTCAACCCGGAGGTGGCGCTTACGTTGCGCGGAAAGGGGATCATGTCACTCCTGCCGCCGCCGCCATCCGCCAACACTCTGCAGCCCCGCCCAAAGTAACTGCGCTGCAGGCCGCGACATGATCCCACGCAAGTTTGCGTGCGGATGTGTCGTGGCAGTCATTGCGCTGAGCCCGGCGCGTTCCCAGTCCGTCCACGAGTTGCGGGTTGAAGGAGGAACGGCGCAAATTCGCCAGGACGGACGCACTGCGCGAAACGCCGGCCTTGTCTCTGCTCTCGCGCGCGCGGGCGATGACCACTTTGCCGGGCTCGTCTCCGGGGCCTTCACGTATGCAGGCGATAGCATGACGGCGGGGCAGGCAATCGCGGCGCTTGCGTGGCGACCCTCCATGCAGAGTGCTTGGCAAACGGAAGGTGGCGTCACCGGTGCCGCCTTCGGAATTTATCAGCTCGGACGCGGCGGAAACGTGAGCTCCTATCTGCGCCAGCGCCTGGCGCTCCCGGAGGGCGGCTTCTGGGTGGGAGGGGCGGCAGGGCACACCACCCGCGACGAGATCTCCAGCCACTCGACGGCAGTGGATGTCGGCCTGTCGGTACGACTCGGCGATTTCGAGACCAGTTTCTCCTGGGCCCGGGTACGGTCGGATGACATCAAACTGCTCGAGGCGGCGGGAGTCTTCCTTTTACGCGACGCGCCCGCGCACGACTTCGACGACCGGACGATCGCCCTGCAGTACCAGCGCGCGCGCGTGAAGCTGGACGTGTCCAAGACATGGCGGGAGGGACAGCGCGCTACTCTGGCGAATCAGTCCGCGCTGTTTGCGTCCGCCGAATACACGTTCACGCAGCGATTTTCAGCGGTAGTTGCCGCGGGGAGACAGCTCGCCGACGCCGTTCGCGGAGTGCCCGACGTGCAGGTCGTCTCCGCGGCGTTGCGGATGGTGCTGGTCCCGTGGCGTGGCTTGGACGAGGAAGGGGCCGGCGTGATCGCATATGCGAGCGTGACTCCGGGTGCGGAAGGGGCACTGCTGATCGTCAAGGTGGCGGCTGGCGAGTCGCAGCGCGTGCAGGTAGCTGGTACGTTTTCGGGGTGGGAACCCGTGCCGCTGAAACGCACGAGTGAAGGGTGGGAGGCGCGGATCGTACTGGGGAGCGGCCGGTACCGGTTGGGAGTGCGAGTTGACGAAGGCCCGTGGCGCGCGCCCGCGAACTTGGGCAAGGTTAGGGATGAGTTCGGAGGGACGTCCGGGATCATCGTGGTCCCTTAGGCGGCAGGCAGACTTCGGTTGGAGACCCCCCATGACGACCCGCAGAACCTTCGTTCGCGGTCTCGCGTTCACTGGCGCCGCGCTTCCGATGATGCGCGAAGACGCATTTGCCAACCTCTTCAAGGCCAATGTGATCGCCGGCAACCGGCCGGCGGCGTCGATCGCGGAGGATGAGCTCTACTGGGAGCAAATCCAGCGGGCCTTCGACGCCGACCGGACGATGATCAACCTGAACAACGGCGGGATCTCACCGGCGCCGAGCCACGTGCTCGAGCAGATGATCCGCGACCTGAGGTTCACGAACGAGCTCCCGGTCGAGCACATGTGGCGCATCCTGCAGCCGCGGATGGAAAGCACCCGGCGTGAGCTCGCAAAGGAGTTCGGGTGCGACGCCGAAGAAATGGCGATCGTGAGGAATGCGAGCGAAGCGAACGAGATCATGATCTATGGACTGGACCTGCAGCGCGGTGACGAGGTCATCGTCACCAACCAGAACTACGGGCGGATGATCACCACGTGGCAACAGCGAGTGCGGCGCGAGGGGATTGTGCTGAAGCAGATCTCATTCAAGGTTCCGCCGCCAAGCGATGCCTATGTCGTCGAACAGTTCCGGCAGGCGATCACGCCACGAACGAAGGTCATCGAGGTCACGCACATCACGAACCTCACCGGGCAGATCATGCCGGTGCGGGAAATCATGCGAATGGCCCGGCCGCTCGGCATCGAGGTGTACGTCGATGGCGCGCATGCATTCGGTCACTGGCCCATCAAACGCGACGAGCTGGACTGCGATTTCTACGGCACGTCGCTGCACAAGTGGCTGCATGCACCGATCGGAGCCGGGTTCCTGTACGTCCGGAGGAACAAGATTCCGAAGCTTTGGCCTCTGATGGCGGCAGCCGACAGCCAGGCGAGCGACATCCGCAAGTACGAGGAGATTGGAACACATCCGCAAGCCAACTTCAACGCCGTATCGGCGGCGCTCGCGTTTTCACAGGGCATGGGACTCGACCGCAAGATTGCCCGTCTGCGCTACCTGCGCGACCGCTGGGCCACGCGACTCTTGAAGGAGAGCAACCGGGTGAAAGTCCTTACGCAACTCGGGCCCGACAAATCCGGTGCGATATGCCTGTTCAGCGTGGAGGGACTCGATCCGGTGAAGCTTGGCGGCTGGCTGCTGGACCGGCACCGCATCGTGAACACGCCGATCGTGCACGCGGAGTTCAGTGGAATCCGCATTACGCCAAGCATCTATACGAGGGTGGAGGAGATCGACACGTTCGCAGACGCGGTGTTGACGGCAATCAAGCAGGGGATCGCGTAGTCGGGCGCGGCTCGAGGAACCTTTCATGCCAGCAAAAAAGACAAAGAAGCTCGCCGCCCGGAAGGCAGCGAAGCCCGTGAAGAAGAAGCCTGTGAAGAAGAAGCCTGTGAAGAAGAAGGCTGCGGCGAAGACACCAACGGCAAATACATCAGCGGCGGGCGGGGCGCCCGAGACCGCGCCCTACAGCGAGGGAAAGTGGTCGGCCGCTCTTGCGCCGCGCTCACCGGGCGAGAAACGCTACTGGCTGGTGAAATCGGAACCGGAGACGTTCTCTTTTGGTGACCTGCTTCGCGCGCCGCATCGGACGACGTGCTGGGATGGCGTCCGAAACTTTGCCGCCCGTAACTTCCTGCGCGACGGCATGAGGCTTGGCGACCGCGTGTTCTTCTATCACTCGCTGGCCGGCGCGCAGGCGATCGTCGGGATTTGCGAGGTGGTTCGCGAGGGATATCCGGACCACACCGCGCTCGACCCGGAACATGCCCATCACGATCCCGGCTCAAATCCCGATGCACCGCAGTGGTACATGGTGGATATGCGGGCCGTCGCACAGTTCACCAGGCCGGTCACGCTTGAGGAGATCAAGACGCGCAAGGAGCTGTCGGAGATGACGCTGCTTCGTATCGGCCGGCTTTCTGTGACGCCAGTTACGGCGAGGGAGTGGGAGGTGATTGTCGGAATGGCAGCCTGACAGGAGACAGTCGAGAGTCTGGAGTCCAAGCCGTCGCTAGCATGAGCCGCAGGGGGACTGCTGGGACAATGCGGTCGCTGAGCGTTTCTTCGCCACGCTCCACCAAACCGGGTCAACTCCAACTTAGAGAGCGTTTCAAAACCTGCGGGATTCTCGTCCATGAGGTATGAAACCTCTTGTGACGGACGAGTTGTGGATGCGGATCGAGCCGCTGTTGCCCCCCGGCGCGGAAGCCGGGGAAGCAAGGGGGTCGACCTCGCGTGTCCAATCGCCAAGTGCTGACGGGGATTCTCTTCGTACTGCGGACCGCGCTCCCGTGGCAGCTGTTGCCGTTGGAGATGGGGTGCGGCAGCGGATCGACGTGCTGGCGGCGCTTTCGCAGTTGGACGCGGCGCGAGGTGTGGAGACGACTACACGCCGCGCTGCTCCAAGAGTTGAGTTGGGCCGACGAGATCGACTGGAGTCGCGCGGCCCTCGACAGCTCGACGGTGGCCGCGAAAAGGGGGGCGACCTTATCGGCCCGAACCCGACGGATAAGGGCCGAGCGGGGAGCAAGCGCCATCTTGTGGTCGACGCCAAAGGGATTCCGCTCGCCGTCCTCCTGACGCCCGCGAACGTCCACGACAGTCAACTCTTCGACGCGCTGCTGGATGCGATTCCGCCGCTCGTCGGACCCCGGCCCGGCCGCCCTCGACACCGGCCGGAGAAAGCGCACGCCGACAAGGGGTACGATTACCGGAAGTGCCGCCACGCGTGCCGCCACGCGTGCCGCCACGCGTGCCGCGTGCGCGGCATCCTCGATCGCATCGCGCGCCGCGGCATCGAATCGATCGAGCGGCTCGGCCGCTACCGCCGGGTGGTGGAGCGGGCCTTCGCGTGGCTCAACGCGATGCGCCGCCTCCGCACGCGATACGATCGCCGCGCCCACGCATTACCTCGGCGTCCTCCATCTGGGCTGTGCGCTCATTTGCCTTGGCTACGTGATCCGGTTATGAAATGCTAAGCTGCAGTCGCAACTCTCTGTACGGCAGCGGAGGCACACCCGCGCAC
>DASZZO010000019.1:0-23165 GCA_035544915.1 Gemmatimonadaceae bacterium
AAGAACGCCATCATGATGATCGACTTCGCGATCGAGGCGGAGAAGGGCGGCGCCCGGACGCCGACCGAGGCGATTCTCGAGGCCGCGAGCGTGCGGTTCCGGCCAATCATGATGACGACCATGGCCGCATTGATGGGCGCGTTGCCCATCGCCATCGGGTGGGGCGCCGGTGCGTCTACGCGACGACCGCTCGGCGTCGCGGTCGTTGGTGGGCTCGCATTTTCCCAGCTCGTTACGCTGTACGTCACCCCCGTGTTCTACACGTACCTCGACGAGCTGCAGAACCGGTTCCGCAAGCGCGGGGCTGCCCGGGCTCCGGCGCCGATTGACGCCCCGGCGCCGGAGCCCGCACGGGCGTGAGAAGTGGAAGGGTCCGGGCGATAAGTTCAGGGCATGCCGCTTTCCGCTGAGGATAGACGATGACCCCGTGGGTCAAGCGCCTTCTGATCGCCAACGTCGGAATGTACTTCCTCCAGCTGACGGCGCCGATCGTCACGTACTGGCTGGTATTCGTGCCATCCGAGGTGCTGTTGAGGCCGTGGACGATCGTCACGTACATGTTCCTGCACGACACCCGCGGCTTCACGCACATCTTGTTCAACATGCTCGGGCTCTTCTTTTTTGGCCCGCGTGTGGAGTCCCGGCTCGGCCCGCAGCGATTCTTCATCCTGTACTTCCTGAGCGGCATCTCCGGCGCACTCGTGTCGCTCGTTTTTGCCCGGGACGCCCAGATTGTCGGTGCATCGGCCGCCGTGTTTGGCGTAATGCTCGCATTCGCGTTGTTCTGGCCGCGCGAGAAGATCTATATCTGGGGGGTATTACCAGTGGAGGCGCGCTGGCTCGTGGTGATCACCACGGCCCTCGCACTGTGGAGTGGACTTCAGGGATCGACCGGAGGCGTGGCCGACTTTGCACACCTGGGCGGCTACGCCGGGGCGTTCGTCTACCTCAAATGGCTTGCGCGCGCCCAGGGCGCGCACCGGTTCCGCACGAAGGCCGTGGCCAAGGTTGGCGATGCATCTCTCGGGAAGTGGCGCCAGGTGGACACGCAATCGGTGCACGAAGTCAATCGGGACGAAGTGAACCGTATTCTCGACAAGATCAACGCGAGCGGCCTCGGCAGCCTGACCCCGCAGGAACGATTGTTCCTTTCGAATTTTGTTCCGCCGGACGACCGCGTTCCGCCCGCTTCATGACCAGGAGGTTGCCCATGTTCCGCTCGTTCGTTCGCGCCGCGATGGTGTTGATGACCGCGCTCCCTCTCGCGGCCCAGTCAAAGCGGGAGGTCGCCGTGCTCGCCGGTGGCTGCTTCTGGGGCGTCGACGCCGTCTTCAAGCACGTGAAGGGCGTCGTCAGCGTCGTTTCGGGATACTCAGGTGGCGCCGCGACGACCGCGGACTATGAGACGGTGAGCGAGGGCCGGAGCGGCCACGCCGAATCGGTGAAGGTGACGTACGATCCGTCGGTCGTGTCATATGAGACGCTGCTCAAGATATTCTTTACCGTCGCGCATGACCCCACGCAGCTCAACCGCCAGGGGCCCGACACCGGCACACAGTATCGGTCGGTGATCTTCTATGGGACCGACGACCAGAGGCACGCCGCACAGGCGTACATCGCGCAGCTCACCGCATCCAAAGTATACCCGCGGCCGATCGTGACGCAGGTGGTGCCGCTTCAGGCGTTCTTCGTGGCCGAGGCGTACCATCAGGACTATCTGGCCCAGCATCCGACGCAGCCGTACATCGTGTATAACGACCTGCCGAAGGTGGAGCACTTGAAGGTCAAGTTCCCCGAGCTGTATCGGTAGGAGCCAGTCGAGAGTCCGGGGTTCAACCCTCAACTCCCAACTCTCAACTGTATTACTGCAGTTCCCTCCCGACCAAGGCCTCGAGTTGCGCCTTTGCCGTCCGCGCCTGCAGACGAGCCGTGATCAGCGCCGTGCGGGCGGCGTCGAGCGCAGACTGTGACGTGAGCACGTCGAGCAGCGACGATGATCCAAGCGCGTATCGCTGCGTCTGGGCCCTGAAGTCATCCTCGGCGGCGGCGATCTGGAGGAGCTGAAGCTCGATCGTCTGCTGCGCTGTGCGGAACGCGCCGAGGTAGAGCGCGAGGCTTTCACGCGCGGCGAGCCTTGCGTCGCGCTGGCTGGCTTCCGCGTTGTCTTCGCCCACTGTGGCGGTCGTGAGGCTCAGCTCGCGGTTCAGGTTGTTGAACAACGTCCAGTTCAGGGAAAAGCCGTAGCCTGTGCTCGGATTGGCAGGACCGCCGCCCCAATCGAACGTGGGCGAGCTTTTCCGGGTGCTGTACTGGTAGAAGGCTGAAACCGTCGGCAAATACGGAGTCACAAAGGCGCGCCGGCTGGCGCGGCTTGCCGTGAGCGCGGCTGTGGACTGTCGTACGAGCGGCCCCTGGTCGGCGAGCTTCTGGATGGTTGCGCTGTCGGTGTCGAGGCGTGGAACATCACTCGTGTCGCTCGCGACGGCCGTAACCCCAGTCGGCGACGCAACCAGGCGCGTGAGCGATGCATTTGCGGAACGGAGGCTGTTCTGCGCATTGATGATGGCAAGCTTCGCGGTGCCCACGGCGATTGCGCTGCGAAGCGAGTCCGTACGGATCAGCGAGCCGACCCGAAGGCGCGCCGATGTCACCCTGAGCTGCTGATCCGCCTGTTCCAGCTGGCGCTGTGCGGCCGCCTCCGTCTCGCGCGCGGCGAGCACCAGGAAGTACTGCTGCTTGACGTTCAGCGCGACGGTGAATCGCTGCAGCAGCTCGTTCTCCCCGTTTGCCTCTTGCGTGGCCTGGGCGGCCCGATAGTTGAACCAGCGTTGTCCGCCGTCAAAGATGGTCAGACTACCGCCATATCCTTTGTTGTAGTTCCATGGATCGCCGGTGTAGGGCGTGAACTTTCCCTGGATGAAGTTGCCGCCATTCGTATTGTTCGCCCCCGCATTTACTCCCAAGTTGGGAAGAAACTGCGCGAGCGAGTTGGCCACGTTCATGCGGCCCACCCGCAACGCGTTGCGAGCCTGAACCGTGCTCGGCGCGTTTCGCTGGGCGAGCCGCACCGCCTCATCGAGGGTAATAGCGCGCGGCGCGTCCTGCTGCGCGAAGGCGGAAGCCGCCGTGAGTGTCGCGAGAGCCAGCGTGCCGCAATATGACGAGAGCCGCATTTCTCCTCCGTACATGATGCATGATGAGCCGCAAGACATCGTGAGCACGAGCAAGCCACGTGCCGGATTGCGTCTGGCCCAACCGCAAGCCGCCCGGCAACTTAGATGACCTCTCCCCGGTCGTTCGTTTGGGCCGACGTGCGGTTCCGGGACTCGGCATCCCGAATTCGGTAATATTACCCCACCGTCAGCCCCCTCTTCCCCCAAGGTTCATGCGCCCGCTCCCTTCTCCGCCCCTGAGAGCGCTGCTCCGCGCGGCCCCATTCGCCGCGCTGCTCGCCGCCTTCCCGCTCGCCGCGCAGCAACTCGACTCCGCCACCGTGGCCGGAATGCGCTGGCGGAATATCGGCCCGGCCAACCATCAGGGCCGCACCACCGACGTCCAGGGAATCCCCTGGCCGTCGCGCACGTTCTACGTGGCGACAGCCGGGGGCGGCGTCTGGAAAACCACGAACGCCGGCACATCGTTTCGCGCGGTGTTCGAAAACGAGCACGTCTCCTCAGGCGGGATGCTCGCGATCGCGCCGAGCGATACGAACATCGTGTACTACGGCACGGGCGAGCCGAACTCGCGCAACTCCATGTCGCCCGGCGCCGGACTCTACAAGAGCACCAATGGCGGACGTACGTGGGAATTCATGGGACTCAAGGAGACCCAGCACGTGGGCCGCATCGTCGTGCACCCGCGTGACGCTAACACTGTCTATGTGGCGGCACTCGGGCATGCATGGGGGCCGAACAAGGAGCGCGGGCTCTACAAGAGCACCGACGGCGGCAAGACCTGGCAGCTCAAGAAGTTCATCAGTGACAAGGCCGGATTCGTGGATGTCGCGCTCGACCCGCGTGATCCGAACGTCGTGTGGGCCGCAAGCTACGAGCGCCAGCGCGGGGCCTGGTTCCTCCAGTCGGGCGGCCCCGGCTCCGCTCTCTGGAAAAGCACCGACGCGGGCGAGACGTGGACCGAGGTGAAGGGCGGCGGATTCCCCGCGACGATGAAAGGCCGCATCAGCATCGCCATCGCGCAGTCGAGCCCGGACGTGATGTACACGATGGTCGAGGCAGACACGGTCCCCAATCCAAAGAAGGATCCCGCCGTCAAGGCCCAGAAATCACCGAGCGGACTCTACCGCTCGGAAGACGGCGGCAAGAACTGGACGAAGGTGAACGACGAGAACACCCGGCCGTTCTACTACTCGCAGGTGCGCGTCGACCCGGCGAACCCGAATCACGTGTTCTGGTCGAGCACGCCCATCAAGTACTCGTGGGACGGCGGCAAGACCGCCGGAAACACCACGGTCGGTGTGCATGTGGATCACCACGGCATGTGGATCGATCCGAAAGACCCGGCGCACATTCTGGTCGGCAACGACGGCGGCGTGGCCCAGACGTGGGACGCGGGCGGCAACTGGGACTCGCTGAGTCAGCTCGCCATCGGCCAGTACTACAACGTGAGTTTCGACATGGCGGTGCCGTACAATGTGTGCGGCGGCGCGCAGGACAACGGCTCGTGGTGCGGCCCGAGCCGTCGCCGGCAGGGGACGATCACCAACGCGATGTGGTTCACGTTCAACGGCGGCGACGGGTTCGTCACGGCGCAGGATCCCACGAACCCGGACATCATCTACGGAGAGTCGCAGGGCGGGTCCATTGGTCGGTACGTGATCTCCACTGGCGAACGCACCGGCCTCGTGAAGCCCGCGTGGCGGCCCCGGTATCTGCAGTGGGAGGACTCGGTCGTCGTGCAGTGGCCCGACACTACCAAACCGCTCGCGAGCGCGGACAAGAAGCGGGTGGACGCGTTTCGCGCGGCGCAGAAGAGGGACTCTACGGATCTCGACATGCGCTGGAACTGGAACACCCCGTTCTTCATCTCCAGGCACAATCCGCAAGTGCTCTACTTCGGTGCGAATCGCGTGCTCAAGAGCACCCGGATGGGCGACGACATGTATTCCATTTCGCCCGACCTGTCATATGCGGACACGACGAGGATCCGCATCTCCATGCGCACCACGGGCGGCATCACCACCGATGCGACCGGCGCGGAAACGTTTGCGACAATCGTCTCACTGAATGAGTCGCCGATGCGGCCCGGCATTCTGTACGCGGGCACCGACGACGGCCGGCTCTGGATCACCTGGAACGATGGCGGCACGTGGAACGAGCTGACGAAGAACGTCACCGGCGTGCCGGCCGGGACGTACGTCTCGCGCATTGAACCCTCGCATTTCGACTCGCTCACGTTCTACGTGACGTACGACAATCACCGGCGCGACGATTTTGCCCCGTATGTGTTCGCAACAGTGGACGGCGGCAGGACCTTCAAGTCCATTGCGAACAATCTGCCGTCGGGCGGCCCGGACTTCGTGTACGTGATTCGCGAGGACCCGAAGAATCGTGACCTCCTGTTTGCCGGCACGGAGGTCGGCGCGTACGTATCGACCAACCGCGGCCAGACGTGGCAGAAATTCATGACCGGGCTTCCGACCGTGCCGGTGATGGACTTGCAGATCCATCCGCGCGATGGCGAACTCATTGCGGCCACGCATGGGCGCTCGTTCTGGATAGTGGATGTGAATCCGTTGCAGCAGTGGAGCGCGCAGGTAGCGGCCAAGCCGGTGCACCTGTTCAAGCCCCGCCCCGCATTCCAGTGGGGCGAGCGCGCGTTCGAGGGACAGTCGGTCGGCCAGAAGCTCTATGAGGCGGCGAGTCCGCCGTTCGGCGCGGAGATTCTCTACCGGGTGACGCAGCCCGTGACTGGACAGGTCAAGATCGTGATTCAGGACGTATCAGGCGACACGCTGGCGACGCTCAATGGCCCGGGTGGAGCGGGAATCCAACGAGCGCTCTGGAATTTCCGCGGCAAGGCGCCGGTACGGGTGGCGCTCTCTCCGGCAGGATTGCGCGATTCGCTCAAGACAGCGCGCATGCTCAGCGCGATGCTCGATACCGTCGAGAAGGAAGGGACGTTGCCCAAAGCAACCGTCGACCGGATTCGTGCGGCGTTCAACTCTCCCGAGGGAATCCAGGGACTCTTTCCCGGCGGGTTCGGCGGTGGTGGGGGCGGTGGTGGCCGCGGATTCTCGGATCGGCCGGGTGAGCAAATGAGACCGGCTGGCGGCGGGGCGGGCGGGCGCGCGGGTGGTGCACCCGGCGCCGTTCCGGCGGCTCCGCCTGCTGCTGCTCCGGGTGCTGCTGCTCCGGGTGCTGCTGCTCCGGGTGCGGTGCCAGCCGCGGCGGCGGCCGGTGAACCTCCGGCGCTCGATCCGCAAGCCATCTTCGCTGCGCTTGGCTCGGGAGGCCGCGGTCCAGCACTCGGCGCGCTCTTCGGTGGGGGTCGTGGGGGTGGCGGCGCTCCGACCGTTGGCACCGGCGATTACCTCGTGGCGATCACCATCAACGGACAGACGCAGAAACAGGTTCTGCACGTTGAGCGCGTGAGTGGGACCGGCGGAGGCGGAGGCGGATTTGACGGCGGAAGACGCGACAAGAAGTGATCTGTGACGGGCGGGTATTGAGAGTGGAGGGTCGAATGGCTCATGACGGTGCGGTGCGCCCGGCGCTTCCGTCTGGACCGGCGCGCGACGCCCTTGAATTTCCCCGCCACTGGGAGCGATCTTCGGGTGGCGAGCGCCCCCACGAAGGCTCGCCAGAGTGAGAGGAGCTTCCTATACCAAAGAAACATGCTCCTCCGCCTCCGAGGACTCCGCCGAAAACCAGGACCGCCGCGAATGCCGAGGTAGCGGCACAGAGCCGCACGCCAGCGGAGGTACAGCGCCCGGCCTTCCCCATAGTCGGCGTAGGGGCATCGGCGGGTGGCCTTGAGGCGTTTACGGAGTTGCTGAGTGCGCTGCCATCCGACACTGGGCTGGCGTTCGTGCTCGTGCAGCACCTCGATCCCGTGCACGAGAGTGCACTGACGCACCTGCTGGCCCGGGCCACGACCATGCCGGTGCAGGAAGTCACCAACAACCTGCGGGTGGAAATCGATCAGGTCTACATCATTCCGCCCAACAAGAGCCTCCGCATCGTGGAGGGTGTCCTGAAGCTTTCCCCACGCGAGGTTTCCGGGGGCGCGAGAACCATCGATTTCTTTCTCAAGTCGTTGGCGGAAGGCCAGCAGGAGCGCGCCATTGGCGTGATTCTCTCCGGCACCGCCACCGACGGAACGCTTGGGCTTGAGGCCATCAAGGCCGCTGGCGGAATCACCTTCGCGCAGGATGACTCCGCCAAGTACGATTCCATGCCGCGGAGCGCAGTGGCAGCGGGCTGCGTGGACTTCACCCTCTCGCCGCGGAACATCGCGGGAGAACTGGCTCGCGTCGCAAGACATCCGTACGTGGCCGGGCGCCTCCACCTGGTGCATCCCTCTCCGGAGGACGATACGACCGCCGAGGGGGCTCAGTCCGACGAAACCCCGGTGCCCCCTGGCTGGGGCACGGCCCGGCACACCGCGGCAGCCGGCGGGCACGCCCAAACGACCGCCAGCCGCGAGATGGGGAAAACCGAGAACCCGTACAAGAAACTCCTGCTCCTGCTGAGGAATCATTCAGGCATAGATTTTTCGCTCTACAAGCCCACCACCATCCAGCGGCGCATCGCCCGGCGGATGGCACTCACCAAGCACGAGGCCCTCGAGACCTACACAGGTTTTCTCCGCGGCAACGCCGGTGAACTCAACGCGCTCTTCTCCGACGTGCTCATCTGTGTGACGAGTTTCTTCCGAGATCCGAAAGCGTTTGACGTTCTCCAGCGAAAAGTCTTTCCAGCGGCTGTTCACGCGCAAACCGACGAGCCATTCCGCGTCTGGGTGCTCGGCTGTGCCACAGGGCAGGAGGCGTATTCCATTGCCATGGCATACGTGGAATCCGGCGATAAAGCTCCCCGGAAACGCCGGCTCCAGATCTTCGCCACGGACCTGAACGAAACCGTACTGCACCAGGGGCGCGGTGGGCTCTACCCGAAGAGTCTCCTTCAGGACATGTCGCCCACGCGACTGCGGCGGTTTTTCACCGAAGAAGAGGGCGGCTTCCGCGTGGTCAAGTCGCTGCGCGACATGATCGTCTTCGCACGGCAAGACCTGATCAGTGATCCGCCGTTCTCGCGGGTGGACCTCATCAGTTGTCGCAATCTCTTGATTTACCTGCAACCGAGTTTGCAGAAGAAGGCCCTGGCGACTTTCCATTACGCGTTGAAACCGGGCGGGTTCCTGTTTCTCGGTGCGTCCGAGTCCGTCGGGACGTTAACCGACCTGTTCGCGACAACGGACAAGAAACACAAAGTCTACTCCAGAATCGCCGTGACATCTCCCGGCTTTCAGCTGCCCATCAGAAGGAATCGCGAAGAGCCGCCCGCACCCGTGCCCTCGAGCCCGCTCATCTCCAGGCGCGCGGCGCCCAACGCCACTGGAGGAGCGTGGGACGAGTTTCAGGGCGAGCTGAACGCCCAGCGCGAGGCCGATCGCGTCACCATCAATCAATTCGCGCCGCCCGGTGTGATCATCAATGCGCAGTTGCATGTGGTGCAGTTCCGCGGTCCAACCAGCGCCTATTTTGAACTGCCCAGTGGCAAGGCGAGCTTTGACGTACTGAAGATGGCACGCAACGGCCTCATGCTGCCGCTGCGTGCCGCCATCAAGAAGGCAATGAAGGACAACAAGCCGGCGCGCCATGAGAACGTGCGCATTACCCACAATGAAAGCGTCCACAGCGTCAACCTGGAGGTCATCCCGCTCAGGAATGCAAAGGAGCGCTGCTTTCTCATCTTGTTCGAGAATGCGGACAAGGCGGGCCCGCCTGCTGCAGCGCGGCCGAAGGCGGCCAAGCGCCACGGCCGGGGGACCGCGCGCGATAACGGTAGCGCTGACGTATTTCAGCGCATAGCCGAGCTCGAAGCGGAGCTGTCGGAGACGCGCGAATACCTGCAGTCCATGCAGGAACAGCACGAAGCGTCAAACGAGGAGCTTCAGGCGTCCGTCGAAGAAGTGCAGTCCTCCAATGAAGAATTACAGAGCGTCAATGAGGAGGTGGAGACTTCAAAGGAAGAGCTGGAATCCACCAACGAGGAACTGACCACTGTCAACGAGGAGATGACCAATCGAAACGCGGAACTGAACCGCCTGAACAGCGACTTGATCAACTTCCAGTCCTCCACCCGTCTGGCCATCATCCTGCTGGGCCGCGACCTGACCATCCGTCACTTCAGCGCCCAGGCCGGAAAAGACTTCAAGCTGCTCGCTGCCGACGTGGGCCGTCCCATCGGCAGGATTCGCCACAACCTCGTGCTCGTAGCTTCGGAGTCGCCCCCCGACCTCGAAGTGATCATTGGCCAGGTCGTTGATTCCATGCGCGAACGCGAGTTCGAGGTGCGCGACACGGAAGGCCACTGGTATTCCCTTCGGATAGCGCCATACGTGACTATTGAGCGCAAGTTGGACGGTGCAGTGCTGCTGCTGGTGGACATTACGCAACGCAAGCGTATCGAGGCCGAAGTTGAGGCCGCGCGTGATTACGCCGAGGCCATCGTCCGCACTGCGCCCGACCCGCTGGTCATCCTGAACGCGGACCTGAGGGTGCATTCCGCCAACGAAGCGTTTTTCTCCACGTTCAAGGTGTCGCGTACGGAGTCCGCCGGCCGCCGCATCTACGAGCTCGGCAATGGGCAGTGGGACATCCCGCGGCTTCGGCAGCTGCTGGAGGAGATCCTGCCGCGCGACAAGTTCTTCGCGCAGTTCGAAGTCGAGCACGACTTTGAGGGAATCGGGCGCCGCAAGATGCTGCTCAATGCCAGCAAGCTCGACATTCACGGCAGCCAGGCTCCGCAGATTCTGCTGGGCATCAACGATGTGACCGCCGTACTCCAGTTCCAGGCTGAAGCGCAAGAAAGCGCCGGGAAATTCCGGCTGCTCTTCGAACGCAGTCCATTGTCCATGTGGACAATGGATCTGGAGACGCAGCGATTCATGGACGTGAACGAGGCCGCCCTCAAGCATTACCGATACAGCCGCGCAGACTTCCTGCGGATGACCGCGCTGGACATTTGCACGCCCGAATCGGCCGCTGCCTTGCGAGCTGCGCTGGCTCGCCCGCCGCATGTTCCGCCCGATCTGGAGTGCGCCCAGCATCGCACGCGGCGCGGAGACGTGATAGATGTCGAGATCCGCGGCAGTGAAATCGTGTTGTCCGGGCGACGCGTGTGGCTGGCCACCGTCAGCGACGTGACAGAGCGGGAACGCGTGCAACTGGAGCTCGAAAAAGCAGCCCGTCAAAAAGATGAGTTCCTGGCGATGCTGGCACATGAACTTCGGAACCCACTGGCCCCAATCCGGAACGCGGCCCAGATCCTGCAGATTTCAGAGGGTGACACGGATCTGGTTCGGCGGGCGGCCGCCATGATCGAGCGGCAGATGCGTCATGTGAGCAGGCTTGTCGACGACCTGCTGGACGCAAGCCGCATCAGCCTGGGCAAGATCGAGCTGCTCAAGCAGCGAGTGGAACTGGCCGCAGTGGTGAACGAGGCGGTCGAAGCGAGCCGCCCATCAGTCGAGACCAAGAATCAGAAGGTGCAGGTCACGCTCCCGCCGCACCCCATCTTTCTCAATGCCGATCCCACGCGCCTCACTCAACTCATCGGCAACCTGCTGCACAACGCGAGCAAGTTCACCGGCAACGGCGGATCCATTTGGGTCAGCGTGGAGCAGGAGATAGACCGCGCCGTCGTTCGCGTGCAGGACACGGGCATTGGCATTGCCGATGACCAGCTGCACCGGATCTTCGAACTGTTTGTGCAGGGGAATCGGTCGCTGGAACGTTCTGAAGGCGGACTCGGCATTGGATTGATGCTGGTCAAGCGCCTGGCGGAGATGCACGGCGGCACGATCGAAGCGCGCAGCAGCGGGCCGAATCTGGGAAGTGAATTCACACTGCGCCTTCCGCTCTTTGGCACGGAGTCCCCCGTGGCCGTTCCCGGCACCGTGCCATCCGGCGCCGCGCTCACGCCGTAGTACCCGCTGTCAGCCCCTACCCCGCCACCGCAGTCTGCCGCGCCCGCATCCGCTCCTCCATCTGTCGCGTCAGATGCGGCACGATTCCCAGTATTCGCTCGATCAACATCAGCTGCGCCCGATGATGCATCTCGTGCTCTTTCGGAGAGAGAAGGCTCTCGAGGCGCGTGCGCGGGTTCTGCCCCGCGTGATCGGTAAACGTCTCCGACAAGAACTCCGGCGTGAGCGATTCAAGCCACTTCGCAAACCGCTCGCCCTCAGTCTTGAGCGAGTCGATGATCTGTGCCTTGGTGGCCGGCTGCTTCTCCGCCGCGTGTGCCCGGCCGATGACACCGGGAAAATCGTAACCCTGCAACGTGGTCACATGCCTCACGCGATGCATGTCTTCGTATAGCGCAGGCGCGTGCGCAATGTGCTTCAGCAGATCCGCGACGGAACGGGACCCGTTCGCCGCGACGAAATCATACTTGTTCTCCGGAATGTCCTCCGCTATCTGCACGGTATTCTTGCGCACCGTGCGGAATGCGTTGGCAAGCTCTTTTGCGCCATATCCACTCATGTGACTGAACCTCCGACTGGACGGGATACATGCGATGGGCGCGAGCAATATACGGCAACGTCGTCGGCGGGGGAGGCGGTGGGTTGGCCGTCGCTAATCGGTAATGACCCCGCCAGTACGGCAATCGCGCACCACGAAATGCCAACGTCGGCACGCGCAGGATCCATCGCCGAACGAGGAACACGAGCGATGCCTCGCGTAGCATCTTCGACCGGCCGATCAACAGCTTCCATCGACGAGTCACTCCTGCCGATCACGCCATGAGAGCGTTCGATACTGCCGGGAATGCCTGCGTGGCTGGCCTGAATGCCCGCATCGCTGGCGCGAATGCCTGTCGTGCTCCAACAAACGGAGACGAGCGTGCGAGAAACCCCAGCGATTCTGTGCGAATAGTCTGTTGTGGTACGCGAAATGGGTTTGTAGGTGCGATGAATGCCTTCAAAGGCACACGAAATCACCTCCGAGGTACGCGAAATGCATTTTATCTCGGCGAAACGAGCGCCAGGGCACGCGAAATGAGCGCGGAGGCGCATCAAATGAGCATCCAGGCACGCGAAATGGACGGGAAGATTCGGGAATGAGGCAAATAGGCACGCGAAATGAGTGCCCAGGCACCCGAAATGAGCGCGAAGGTACGCAAAATGAGCAAACAGGCAGGCGCAACGCCCTCCAAGGCTGGTAACATGGACACCGAGCCGTGCGAAACGAACGCCTAGCCACAGGAAATGAGCAAATAGGCGCACGCAACCAGCGCCCAGGCACGTGAAACGGACCTTACGCTCAGCGAAGTATGCAAGAAGTCCAGGAAGAGCGCGGATGTATGCACGTCTCTTCGACGCCGGTTACCGGGAGGAAGCCACTTGTAGCCGGCACCGAGAAGGAAGGGACCTGAACTAGATCGCCGTTCCCGCCACTCGCTGCTCAGCGAGTTCCACCACGGCCGTCGCCCGCATCGCATCGTCGAACGCATTCTCGCTTCGCGAGATCACCAGGGTCGCGACGCCGTTTCCAATGATATTCGTGATCGCGCGTGCTTCGCTCATGAAGCGATCCACGCCGAGGAGCAGCGCGATCCCCTCGATTGGCACGACCTTCATGGCCGAGAGCGTGCTCGCCAGCACGATGAACCCCGAGCCCGTCACACCCGCCGCGCCCTTGGACGTGATCATGAGCACCGCGAGAATTCCGAGCTGCTGGCCAATGGACAGAGGCACGCCGTACACCTGCGCCAGAAACACCGTTGCCATGGAGAGATAGATGCTCGTTCCGTCGAGGTTGAACGAATAGCCGGTGGGCACGACGAGGCCGACAACCGATCGCGAGCATCCGTACCGCCCGAGCTTCTCCATCAGCGGCGGAAGCGCCGCCTCAGACGACGACGTGCCGAAGACGATGAGAATCTCCTCGCGAATGTATTTGAGGAATCCCCACAGGCTGAACCCGTACCACTTGGCGATGAGGTTGAGCACCACGAAGATGAACAGGAACATGGTGAGATACACGTCGAGCATGAGGCGGCCCAGCGGAACCAGCGTTCGCAGGCCATAGTTGCCGACGGTGTACGCCATCGCGCCGAACGCGCCGAACGGCGCGAGCTTCATGATCATGTGCACCACCTGGAACATCACCTGCAGGGCGCCCTCGAACGCCCCGGTGATCGCGTCCGCCTTGCGGCCCGCCAGGATGACGGCAAAGCCGAACACCACGGCAAAGAACACGATCTGCAGGATCTCGTTCTGAACGAACGCGTCAACCACGCTGTCCGGTACGATGTGCGTGAAGAAGTCCACGAACTTCATGGATTGTCCCTGCGCCGCAAACGCGGAGGCATCGCCTTTGGGAAGCGCCGTCACGTCGAGCCCCGCACCTGGCCGCGTGATGTTCACGACCGCGAGGCCGATGCCGAGGGCGAAGGTCGTGACGACCTCGAAGTACAGGAGTGCCTTGCCGCCCACTCGGCCGATCTTCTTCACATCGGCGATGTTGGCGATGCCGAGTACGACGGTCAGGAAGATGATCGGGCCGATCACCATCTTCACGAGGCGAATGAAGATGTCGCCCATCGGCTTCATCGCCTTCGCGAGCGACGGATCGAGGATGCCCAGCGCCACGCCGAGCGCCACCGCCACGAGCACCCGGAACGTCAGGTTCCTCGCGAGGCGCCTCATCGCATTCGTCGCGCGAACGTCATCTCGGCCGGCGCGAGAGGATAGTCCGCGCTTCCGTCACCGACTCTACGCCGGTGCGAGAATATTTCACGGGGAAATACTTGTCGTCTTTCCAGAGCTCGAAGAGGTCGCGGTAGTGCGGGCTTGCAGGATTGCCCGACTGTCCCGGCGAGTTCGTCCCGAGCGCATTGTCCCAGTCGCCAGTCTCCACGAGGAAACGGAACGACGCGCCTGAGGTCTGGTTCTCACCTCCGCCGGTTGCGCCAGGAGTGTTGCCGTCGCCACCGCGCGGAAAAGGCCCGACCTCAAGTTTCCGTCGCCACTCGTCGTTGAGCGCGGCACTCAGCGGGTGATGCAGGAGCACATAGTGATACTTCCCCCACGCCCACCCACCCGGTTCGGGACCGAACCGCCGCGTGAGTTCCAGCACTGCCTCGTCGAGACTCGTGAGCAGGAGCGTGTCGCGTGCCGCCACGGGATGCGCGCCGAAAGAGCTGTCCGGCGCCACGAGCCAGTCCAACAGCTTCTTCACGGAGAGTCCCCGTGCGACGTTCCGCGCACTGGCCGGCACTGCGATTGCAATGGTGTTCTCCCTGAGCCGCCGGAACCATGCCTCATAGATGCCGGCAGGCACGGAGTTCCGGTCGAGCACGAAGTCCCACGCAACCAGCGCCTGCCGCGCATTTTCCGCAGCGCTGCCCGATGCCCTGAGATTTGCCAGCATCGGAACCAGAGACCTCGCCGGGATCGAGAGGTAGTCGTTCTGCAGCCGGGTCATGTCCATCATCGTGAGGCGCTTCCCGCTCCCCAGCACTTCGGAGATGCGCGCGAACCGGTACGGATCTGCCCACTCCCACCCGATCGCATCGCGGTGCGGATATCCCTGCGGCGTCAGGTCGTTGTTCGCTGTCGCGATGAATCCCGATGGCGGATTGGCGGCGTGTGGCTTCTCCTTGATCGGCAGGTATCCGGCCCACTCGTAACGTCCGTCGCCCGGCACGGGCACGAGCCCGCTCCAGTTCTTCCTGATGGGTGCGATTCCCACCGCCTGCCAGCCGATGTTCCCGCGCGTATCGGCCCACACCATGTTTTCGCCGGGGATATTGCTGAAGCCGCACGCATCGCGAAACTCCGCCCAGGTCTTCGCCTGGTCCATCCGCAGCGATGCGAGGTAGGGTGCGCCGCCCGGCTCGAGCCATGCGGCACGTACGGCATACGCCACGTGATGCGCCGTGTCCTCGTAGACGACCGGACCATGACGCGTGTACTTGAGCATTACAACCGCGCTCGCCCCTCCTTTCACGGGAATGGACTCGCGCACGCTGGTCATGGCGACCCACTGACCGCGGTATTGATACTGCAGCGGGTTCGACGGATTCGTGCGGTACACGTAGAGGTCTTCGCCGTCCGTTCCAAAGACGGTGAGTCCCCATGCCCCCGCATCATTGTGCCCGATGGAAACGCCGGGAACCACCGGCTCGCCACCGCCAATCACGTTCCATCCCGGCGCCACCAGGTGCACGAACGACCGGAGCGACGGCGCTGCCTGCGCGCGGTGCGGGTCGTTCGCCATGATCGTGTGTCCTGACGCACTCAGGCGTGCGCTCACCACCCAGTTGTTGCTGCCGATGTCGCGCCGTTCACTCCAGCGCTGTTCGCGAGCCAGCGAGTCGTTCACGAGGGCGAGGCGCCCTGTGGAATTTGCACCGGTCCGGAAGGCGAGCTGCAGGTCGGCTGGCAAGAAATGCACCGGATTCCGGAATGCGTCGTAGAGTTCGAGAATCGGCGCGGCGAGCAACGTCTTATCGATTGCGGGATCAAGTTCGAGTTGGGGTTCCCCGGGGCCGGGATGGAACCACGCGAATTTCTTCAACAGTGCCGCACCGTTCGCCGCCACGAACCGCCCGTACGCCAGTTCCTCCGTGATGTTGCCGAGAAGTCCCTGGTGTCGTGAGATGACGACTTCCGGGGTCCAGCGGCCGGGCACGGCGCCGAGCATCCTCAGTTCTGGCGGAACCAGCGCCGGATCACGCCGGGCTTCGTCGACAAGCGCGTTGACGCCCTCAACGAACGCGCCCACGATCGCCGCGCCGTGAGCATGGTAGTGGGCGAGCTCCACGCCCATGCTTCCGCGATACTGGAACAACCGCGCCCCGATGTCACGCTTCAGCTCGCGCGGTCCGAGCAGTTCGGCCATCGTCCCGGTGGCCTGACGCCGCCAGAGCTCGAACTGGAACGTGCGGTCGCGGGCGGCGAGGTACCCCTGTGCGAAGAAGAGGTCGTGCTCATTGCGGGCATAGATATGATTGATGCCCCAACGATCGCGCAGCACCTCGACGCTTTCCTGGAGCCCGGCAAGGCGAAGCGTGTCGGCCCGTTGCGCGACAAGTGGACATCCGAACGATGCGACCATAAGCGCCGCTGCGGCCGCCCGTTCGATCATGCAGACGATCCGGGATTCTTGCGACACGGCGCGAACCTCCTCTGTTGCGGGAATCGTCAGGGAAGACGAAGCGCCACCGGCGCGCCGGCGTTGCCGACCCGGTCCACAGCGGTAACGGCAATCAGTTCGGGCGCGGCGAACGGGTCGTGGACGAGGTCCCCCACTCGGGCGCTCCGTCTTGAGCCGTCGAGCACCTGCGCCTGCCACTGCCCCGCAAACCGGAGCTGCAACACCCACCAGCGCACGGAATTTCTTGCCGATGGGACAAAGGTGAGAACGTCGCCATCGGGGGACGCCTTCAGGTTCACCGCGGGGGGGCCCAGCGCACCCGCCCTCAGCCAGGGAGTTGCAGGCACCAGCGCGGGATCTGCGTAGACGAGCCGCTCGAGCGCCGTGGTGATGCTGTCGCGATTCTCGAGCAGGACTCTCATGGAGAAATGGACATTCCCTGTTGCGCCAGCCTGACTTCGCGTGCTCCGTATCTGGGCAATGATCTCGTCGCGGCCCCACCCGTTGGGTCCGGGGTCGCCGACCCTCCCTGTATAGTTGCCCGGCCATATGTGGCGATGCAGGGAATCCTGCGCCACCCACCAGCTCAGCAGCTCGGGATAGCGCTGACCGTCCTTGTCGATGGCCCAATAAAGCTGCGGCGTGAAGTAATCCGCCCATCCTTCCACCAGCCACTTCCGCGAATCGGCGAACAGCTTTTCGTACGCGTCGAAGCCGCGCACGGTCTCCGGATTGCCGGGTCGCCAGATTCCGAAAGGACTGATGCCGAACTTCACCCACGGTTTCGTCCTGCGGATCGCCACGTGCAGAGAGTCAATCAGGAGATCGACATTCCGGCGGCGCCAGTCATTCCGCTCGAGCGTGCCACCCGTCTTCCGGTATTGCTTCCAGCTGCGGTCGTCGGGGAAATCCATCGAGCCGTTTGTCCGCCGCTCGGGATATGGATAGAAGTAGTCGTCCAGGTGCACGCCGTCGATGTCATACCGCTTCACGACGTCGAGCACCACCCTCAACGTGCGTGCACGGATTGCGCGCTCGCCGGGATCCATCCACAGCTGTTTCCCGTATGTCTTCACGAGAAGCGGCCGCTGGCGCCCGATGTGTGTTCTGGCGAGCGGGCTCGTCGAGCCAGGACCCCTTGCACGATACGGATTGAACCAGGCATGTAATTCCAGGCCCCGGGCGTGTGCCTCCTTTACGGCGAACGCCAGGGGATCCCAGAACGGCACTGGTGCTTGCCCCTGTTTGCCGGTGAGGTACTCCGACCAGGGCTCGATCTTCGATGCGTAGAGCGCGTCACCTGCCGGCCTCACCTGGAAAATGACGGCATTGAGTCCGAGCGCCGACGCGCTGTCGAGCAGTTCGATCAGCTGCGCCTTCTGCAGCGTCGGTGCAAGTCCCGGCTTGGAGGGCCAGTCGATGTTTCGTACCGTTGCCACCCATACGCCGCGAAACTCCCGCTGCAGTGGGGGCGGCACGCAATCGGGATCGGTTTGCGGACACAGTACGGCGCGCGGAACTGCCGGAGCGGACCTGTTGCGTTCGGGCGCCTGGGCCGTGGCCGCGCAGGCGAATGCGGCGACCAACACCCACAGGGCGGTCATCGCAGATGCCGCAGAACGGACAGTAACGAAGGTGCTGGTGCTCGGTATCAGGCTCATGACCAAAACTACGTCCGAGGAGGCAAAGGCGGTCGCAGCGACTATGCTGCGTCAGCCCGGGTACAGAGCCCATCCACGCGTGAGTTCACTTTATGGCCGCTGAAATCGCACGAACGCCGGCGGTGCCCACGGGGAGTAGCAAAGGGAGAGGCACGAACGGAGCCCCGGCTTTGGTGTGGTTTCGGCTGGATCTGCGTTTATCGGACAATCCTGCTTTGGCCGCCGCAGTGGGCCGAGGCAGTCCAGTGATTCCGGTGTTCATCTGGTCGCCAGGCGAGGAAGGCTCTTGGCGGCCAGGGCGGGCGTCGCGATGGTGGCTGGACCGCTCTCTTGCCGCTCTAGGTGCCGAACTCGAAAAGCGTGGCTCGCGCCTGATCATTCGCCGCGGTCCGACAGGGGCTGCATTGAATGATCTGTTGGCGGAATCAGGCGCATCCGCCGTGTTCTGGAATCGCCGTTACGATCCAGCCGCGGCTTCCCGAGACTGCGAGTTGAAGTCGCAGCTTCGAGAACATGGGATCACCGCTGAGAGCTTCAACGGCAACCTGCTGTTTGAACCATGGATGATTCGAAATGGCAGTGGACAGTCGTTTCGCGTTTTCACGGCATTCTGGCGGGCCTGCCTCACCAAGTCCGTAGCGCCCCCCTCCAAGGACGCGCCAAGAAAGCTGCCCTCGCCTCAACTCTGGCCCTGCTCATTGAGCCTTTCAGAGCTCGACCTAGAGCCGTCATTTGATTGGGCAGGCGGGCTTCGTGAGACTTGGCACCCTGGCGAATCCGGAGCGAGGAGCCAACTGAAACGCTTTCAGAAAGAAGCGATTGGAGAATATGCGGTCGGCCGCGATCAGCCTGGCATTGTTGGCACATCCCGGCTCTCCCCGCACCTGCACTTCGGTGAGATCAGTCCCGGACAGGTTTGGCGCGCAGTCCTCGACACAATGAGCGACGGAGCCATCAGCGGTCACGCCCAGTGCGAGATCTTTCTCAGGCAGATGGGTTGGCGCGAATTTGCCCACCAGTTGCTCTATCAGCATCCCGAATCCCCAGAGCAGGCACTTCGACCGCAGTTTGCGGCTTTCCCCTGGAAGACCGATCCTCGGACCCTGCGAGCGTGGACGCAAGGCAAGACAGGTTACCCGCTCGTCGATGCCGGGATGCGTGAGTTGTGGCACACCGGGTGGATGCACAACCGGGTCCGGATGGTAGTGGCCTCGTTTCTCGTGAAGCACCTGTTGATTGGCTGGCAGGAAGGTGCGGCGTGGTTCTGGGACACGCTGGTGGATGCGGACCTGGCCAACAACACTCTTGGATGGCAATGGGTCGCGGGCTGCGGCGCCGACGCAGCACCCTATTTCAGGATCTTCAATCCGGTTATTCAGGGAGAAAAGTTCGATCCCGCTGGGGGGTATGTCCGCCGCTGGGTTCCGGAACTGGCGGGACTACCGGACCAATGGATACACAAGCCCTGGAAGGCGCCAGCATCCATACTCACCAGGGCTGGCGTGGACCTTGGAAGAACATACCCGGCTCCAATCATCGATCACGACGAGGCCCGGGAACGTGCGTTGGCAGCTCTCAGAAGCGCAACAGGAAGATGAAATCTTCTCTCTGGTTGGGAGCGGATGGCCGTGAAGCTCGAGAGGATCAAGGCTTGAAACCGTTGATTCTTGTAGCTGGTGGCACAGGATACGTTGGTGGAGAGTTGCTGCAAGCCTTGCTGGCCGCGGGCCAGCCGGTGCGCTGCCTGGCGCGGCGTCCTGAAGTTCTTGAAGCGAAGGGGCTCTCCGGATTGGAGGTGGTGGGCGGGGACGTTCTCGATTCAAGATCTGTGCATGGCGCACTGGTCGGCGTACACACCGCGTACTATCTGGTTCACTCGATGGGGTCGGCGCAATCCTTTGAGGAGCAGGACCGTGCCGCCGCACAGAACTTTGCTGACGCCGCACGCGAGGGAGGAGTTCGGCGAATCATCTATCTCGGCGGTCTCGGGCACGGTGCTGACATGCTGTCCGCGCATCTGCGCAGCCGCCATGAAGTGGGCGAGATTCTGAGATCGACGGGTGTCCCGGTGGTCGAATTCCGCGCGTCGGTGGTGATTGGATCCGGCAGTCTATCCTTCGAAATGATCCGCGCTTTGGTGGAACGGCTTCCGGTCATGATCGCGCCGCGCTGGGTTTCGGTCGCCGCTCAACCGATCGCCACCGCAGACCTGATCGCCTACTTGCTCGCAGCCTTGAACCTGCCGCTCGACGTCAACAAGATCTACGAAATCGGCGGCTCGGACCGAGTGTCCTACGGTGGCTTGATGAAGGAGTACGCGAGGCAACGGGGCTTGAACCGTCTCGTCATCTCTCTTCCGTTCCTGACGCCGCGCCTATCCAGTCTCTGGCTTGGTCTTGTCACTCCTCTTTACGTCCGCGTAGGCCGCAAATTGATCGACAGTATCTGCCACGCCACGATTGTGGAAGATCAAACGGCTCTCGCACTGTTCGGGATTCGGCCTTGCGGGTTTCGTGAAGCGATCGCGGCAGCCCTCAGCGCCGATGGGGGGCATCTGCTGATCGATTCGCGGACGATCCACGTGGCCGCTTCTCCGGAGGATGCTTTCGCTCCGATCCGCCGGATCGGTGGCGCAAGAGGCTGGTACTACGCGAACTGGCTGTGGCAACTCCGCGGGCTGCTGGACAGGTTGTTCGGCGGAGTCGGACTTCGGCGCGGCCGCCGCGATCCCGATTCACTTCGTGTAGGCGATACCGTGGGCTTTTGGCGTGTGGAGGCGATCGAACCCGATCACCGTCTGCGGCTGGCCGCGGAGGCAAAGCTCCCCGGCCACGCCTGGCTGGAGTTCGAAGTGACGAAGGATTCCACAGGCTCGGTCATCCGGCAAACGGCCACGTTCGATCCGAAGGGCTTACTGGGCCGCGCCTATTGGTACTCCGTTTTTCCTTTGCATCAGTTCGTGTTCGGCGGCATGCTTCAAGGTATTGCAGCCAGGGGTCGAATCGGCCACTGAACGCATGCCCAGCCT
Organism: Gemmatimonadaceae bacterium; assembly: GCA_035544915.1. Lineage (GTDB taxonomy): Bacteria > Gemmatimonadota > Gemmatimonadetes > Gemmatimonadales > Gemmatimonadaceae > Fen-1231. Next base: position 21,041 of record DASZZO010000019.1, read on the forward strand.
TCTCGAAAGCATCGCGGCATCGAGCCTGGTTCGAGAATGAAACAGTGCCGGCTCCGGGCAGGCCGCAACCGTGGCGACTGCCAAGGGCGGCGAAGCATACGGTCACAACATCCGCTTCAGATCCGACGCGATATCATCGGGCTTGGTGGCTGGCGCGAACACCAGGCGTACCCTTCCCTCGCGGTCGATCACGAAGACGCCCGCCGGATGGGTCACACCGTACACGTCGGCCTTCATGCCCGGCATTGAGTCACGTTCGACGGTGAACCCCCACGCCGTCTTGATCGAGTCGAGCTGCGCAGCCCCGGGAGCGAGCCCCACGAACGACGAATCGAAGCGCTGCACGTATTCCTGTGCGACCGCCGGTGTGTCGCGTTCGGGATCCACGCTGACGAACACGAATCGCACAGCGTCGCGCTGTCTCGCGTTGAGCGTCCGTCGAGCCCGCGCGAAGTCTGCCAGCGTCGTGGGGCAGACGTCGGGACAGTGCGTGTACCCGAAATAGACGAGCACCATCCTGCCCTTCTCGGCCCCGAGGTCGAACGTGCGTTCCCGCGAGTCACGCAGCCGGAGTGCTGGCGCAAGCAGTGGATCGGCGATGACCGTGGCGTGGAACGGCGCCGGCTCCCGGCATCCCGCAACCGTGACGACCGCCAGGGCGATGAAGCATGGGAGTTGCGAACGGATCATGCTGGTGGAACATAGTAACCCGGCACACGTTGGCCGACCCTTTCACGCTGCCGTACCTTCACGGCTGATATTGGATTCGAACGCGTACCCCAACCCGATTCTCACGTCATGCGCGTTGCCCGTGTCAGGTCGAGCTCCGCCGCGCTGGTCGTCAGCGCCCTGCTGGTTGCCTCGTGCACCACGTCGAGGCCCGAACATTCTGCGCCAATCACGAACCGAACGGTCGTGGGTCCGGCCAATGGAGCCGTGATGGTGGTTGGAGGCGGTACCATGGGCCCCGAGTTGTACACCAAGTTCATCGAGCTCGCTGGCGGCCCAGATGCCCTCATTGTGGACGTACCCACGGCGGGCGGCAACGCGACGTACCCCGCCGACTGGCAGGGCGGCCGCGGCTTCAAGGCCGCCGGCGCGAAGCACGTCGTCGTTCTCCACACGATCGATCGCAAGGTTGCAGACTCGGACGCGTTCATCGAGCCTCTCCGGCATGCGGGCGCCGTCTGGTTCGAGGGCGGACGCCAATGGCACCTTGTCGATTCCTACGCCGGCACGAAGACCGAGGCCGCGTTCCGTGACGTGCTCACCCGTGGGGGCATCGTCGGCGGGAGTTCCGCGGGCGCGTCGATCCTGGGGAGCTACCTGCTGCGAGGCGCAGTCGAGGGAAACGCGGTCATGATGGCCCCTGGCCACGAGGTGGGATTCGGATATCTGCGCGGCGTCGCGATAGACCAGCACGTTGTCGCCCGCGAGCGGCTGCGCGATCTTGCCGACTCGCTCATGCCGCGCCATCCGGAACTGCTCGGCATCTCGGAGGATGAAGGTACCGCGTGGCTCGTGCGCGGCGATGAGGCCGAGATCATGGGCCGGAACAAGGCGTTCGTCTACGGCGGGCACGATGCGGCCGATTCGGGCCGCCCATTTCTCACGCTCCGCCCGGGCGATCGCTACAACCTCGCGACGCGCCGCGTCACGCATCGCGCGATTCTTGACTCGCCGCTCACGGACCGGTTCATCGACTCGCTCTTCGCCGACTATGCGTCACCCGGATCACGCGGCGCCACGGTACTCGTGGCGCAAGAAGGGCGCATACTCGTGAACAAGGCGTACGGCCTGCCCGATCCGGCGAACAGCAAGTACATGCCGGCGACGACAGTGCCGAACTTTGCCCTGGGTCTGCTCTCGTCTGTTTTCATGGCGTCGCCCGCGCTTCATACCCCAGGCGACACCGGTACCCTGAAGCAGCGCATGACTCGGCGCCTGTTCGCACCGCTCGGCATGCACAAGACCGTCGCTGCCGAGACTGGCGAGGTATCGTCGAACGTGGACGAGCTGTATCGCTGGGATCAGGGCCTCTACGCAAACCCTTCGCTTTCGCGCGATACATCCGGCAACGGTGCCACTACCGAGGGCAAGCAATCCGCCACTCCCGCCGGTTGGC
>DASZZO010000020.1:0-25657 GCA_035544915.1 Gemmatimonadaceae bacterium
TGAGTCGAACACCACGCAGGCCGGTGTGAACGTGGCCAATCTCGCCGGGGCGCAGTTTGGCATCGAGGCGGCGCAGGAAGCGTTCGACGAGCCGCTGGATCGCGCGGATGTAATTGCCATCGTACAGCCGTTCTTCATTCCGACCGTCAGCTAGAGCCAGTCGACAGTGCCATCTGCAGACGGAGCAGGGGCTGGCGTGGGCACCGCCAGCCCCTGCCAGGTTCCCGTTCGATCCGGCTGGAAGCAGGGCGCGCAACTGCGGCGCGGCGCCCTGATCCGGGTGACGTCCATCGGGCTCGGAGTGGCCATCGTGGCCGTTTTACGCTCTCGCGGTCCGCGGTGTTTGCGGCAACCATGCTCTTCGTCACGGGCATCGCGATGATCAGCAACGACGCAGTTATCAACGGGCTGCTTGAGCAGCGCGTGCCCGACCGCCTACGCGGGCGCCGAATCAAGGCACCTTGAAGCCCTACGAAATCGACAGCGCCGCCGTCCGCGACCCGGGTCGCACCGCTCTCGTTCTTGGTCGGCTACACGTCGCGGGGGCACTGCCGACGACAGGCCGTATGACTCCTTCCTCCGGGTGACTAATGTGTTCGTGCTTCGCAGCGGTCGCTGGTAGTGGCTGTCCGAACACTTGTCTCGCAGTTCAACAGAAACCCTGGCCCCCTGGCTCCGCGCGAATCCGCAACCCGGTGCGTCGGGGTGCTCGTCAACGTAAATGAGGCCGCGTCTCTACCGCAGGAGAGACCGAATCCGCGCCGCATAGTGCCGGCTGCTCCGGAGTCGCACGCCAGTGCGCAGTTGCACAATATAGCCACCAGACACCTGCGCTCGAATCGTGGCAATCCGGTCAGCCGCAACGATCGCCGAGCGATGAATCCGGATGAAGCGCGCGGGATCCAGCGTTTCCTCCATCTCCTTCATCGTGCCGCGGCAGAGTTGTGTGCGCGTTCCGACATGAAGCCGTATGTAATTGTCGGCGCTATCCATCCAGTCCACTTGCTCGACTGGAACGAACTCATGCACGTTTGCGCGCCGCACCACGAAGCGCGCCCTGCGTCCGCGTTCGCGCTCGGCGACTGACACACCCTCGATCAGGGCGCGCCGCTGGGCTGCGGACGCGTGCGCCAGTCGCTCCTTCGCACGCTCGATGGCAGCGGTAAAGCGCGTGCGCGTCACCGGTTTCTGCAGATAGTCGATCGCGCCAACCTCGAACGCCTGCACGGCGTAACGCTCGAACGCCGTGATGAACACCACTCCGGGCACCCGATCACGCTCGAGCGCGGCGATCACGCCGAACCCGCTGAGCTCCGGCATTTCCACGTCGATCAGCACGAGGTCGGGCACCAGGCTGGTGATGAGATCCAGCGCCTCCAATCCGTTGGACGCCTCGCCGACCAGCTCGAGATCCTCGGTGCCGCAGACCAGGTCGCTGATCCGCTCGCGCGTCAGTGGCTCGTCATCAACCGTGATCACGCGGAGCCGGTTCATGTGCGCCCCGGGCGCGCCACGTAGGGCCGGCATGGGATGTCGATCCGCGCCACCATCCCTCCTGCAGCGCGCGGCTCGAGCACGAGGCTCTGATCGTCGCCGAACAGCGCGAGAAGCCGCTCATGGGAATTGGCGAGGCCGATTCCGGACCGTGGCGATGTGGCGGCCGGGAGCCCGGCTCCGTCGTCCGCCACTTCGAGCTGCAGGCGGCCGCGACGCTCACGCGCCGTGACGGTAATGCGCCCGCCACGAAGGCGCCCGCCAATGCCGTGGGCCAGCGCGTTCTCGACCAGCGGCTGCAAGATGAACAGCGGAACCGAGACCTGATGGAGTTCCGCGGGTACGTCGATGTCGAACGCCAGCCGGCCCGCGAACCGCATCTCCGCGATCTCCAGGTACGTCCGCGCATGGCGCAGCTCATCTTCCAGCGGCGCGGACAGCTGATCGCGGCTGCGGAGCACGTCTCGCAGGAGGTCGCTGAGTTTCGCGAGCATCTCATCCGCGGCGTCCGGGTCGCGGTGCATGAGGGTGGAGATGCCCTGCAGCGTGTTGAACAGGAAGTGCGGGTGGAGCTGTGCCGTGAGGGCAATCAGCCGCTGCTCGGCGACTTGCGCGTGGAGCCGCTCTCGCTCGACAACCGTACGAATCGCACGCCGACGTAGCTCGATCGCAGCGACGATTCCGACAACCGCAACCCAGGGCAGAACATCCTGCCGCAAGGCGACCGTCAGATAGCTCGCCGCGCCGGGCCGGAAGGGCGCGCCGCCATATGTGACCAGGTACTCGACTGCCGCGGAGCCGCCGATGAGGCCCGCGACGACTACAATCGACATACCAATCGTTCGCCACCGCCATTGGCGTTCCGCATCGAGACGGCGCGCGCCCCAGACGAGAAACGGGAAGGCAATCGCCGCGGCATACCAGATCACCGAGCCCACGCCGAGGCGATTGAGAAGGGCTGGCAAGTCCGGAGGCGGAGGAGGAATGCGCGGAAGCGGGCGGGACGTACCGCCCGAACCAGCGAGTTGTGGTGTGCTCGCATAGACGCCCAAGGCAATCGCGACGGCTGTCGGCACGGCCCATCGCAGGGCCTGTACCAATCGGGTCGGATCGCGCCGCGCGTTCGACATCACGCACAAAGGGTGACCTGATCCAATGCCGCCTGCAACTGTGCCGTGTGTTCGCCCGTCCCCGAAAAGGGTGCAACCGTCCCCTCGCGCCTTCCAGAAGCGGCGATTGCGTACAAGTGTCACATGACCATTTCAGGAAAACCCTGTGCGCAACCCCCGAACTGTTCTCTTTGCGATCGCCTTCACCGCGTCAACAGCGCAGCTCTGTCGCGCCCAGGCCGCGCCGGCCTTGGTGGCAGAAGCGGGCCATCCGCTCCCCAACGCGTCGGCCCGCGACCTTCAGACGTTCCAGATCGCCTCGGCCGTTCTCCACGAGACCCGAAGGATCTACGTCTCCCTGCCGGGTTCGTTTGCGAAGAGCGCGGCGACGCGGCGCTACCCCGTGACGGTTGTCGTGGACGGTGAGGAGTTGACGCAGCCGGTCATTGCTGCAAGCGAGCACTTGATCCGCATGGGGCAGATTCCCGAAGCGATCATCGTCGGCGTGGAGAACACCGCGCGGCTGCGCGATCTCACGCCACCCGGTCTCTCGGTGAGCGGCAGCAGCCTTCACGAAGGTGGAGACCTGTTCCTCGACTTCATCGAGAAAGAGTTGTTGCCGGCGGTCGACCGCCAGTTCCGCGGCGGCCCGCCCCGTGCATTCGTCGGACACTCGTCCGGTGGCATCCTCGCGACGTACGTTGCCGCCACGCGCTCGACATTTCGTGCCGTGGTCGCCATCGACACGCCGGTGAGCCTCGGCGACGACTGGCTTGCGAAGCAGCTGACTGCCCGGGTGGCCACTGCGGCGGAACCGCTGCGGTATGCGTCGTACGAAGCAAGGTTCGGGTGGTCGGATGACGCGTGGAAGAAACTGGTCGCGGCAGCGCGGGCACCGTGGATGTTGCATCGCGAGAAGCTGCCGCGGGAATCGCACGAATCGATGGCGATGATCTCGGCGTACCTTGGCCTGCGCGAAGTATTCAGCGACTACTCGATGCTCGCGGCGCCGGTAGCTCCGGCGGCCAGCATTCTGCCCCATTACGCAAAGGTGAGTGCGGACCTCGGCGCGACGGTGCTGCCCCCGCGGAAGCTGCTCGTGCAAGTGCTCGATGACCTGCTCGCGGAAGGACACGGCGCCGAGGCACGAAGGGCGTACGACACCCTCGTCCAGGGATACGGTGCGCCGCCCGGCGACAGGGCGCTCGAGGCTCGCGTGGCCGGGATGGAGCATCGGCCACCGCCCAAGGAGACGGTCGAAAGCTTGCTGGCGACACCATTCCCCACACCCGAGGAGGCGAGAGCGTTCATCGGTGATTGGGTGGGCGACCTTTGGATGGGTCCGGAACAGCCGCGCACGGGCAGGCAGGTGCTGCGAATCAGAGTCGTCGACGGCCGCGTGGTTGGAGAGACGATCAATCACCTGCCATCGGGCGAAGACCTGGTGCACCGATGGGACTACATGCGGATCACGCCGGCGGGAATGACATTCGGTGTGATGAATGGCATGCGCCCTCGCGGCGTCGTTCTGTTTGAAGGCACGCTGACGGGGGATACGCTCGCCGGGGCGAGCCGGTTTGGGGGGATTGAGTTCACGAGTGCGGATGGCACGCCGCCAGCACTGCACTTCTCGTTCAAGCGGGCAAGCAAATGATCACCCGTGCGCAGGAGGATATGGTTCGCGTCATTTAGCTTTCCTCGTCACGGGAATCGTCGGGCTGGCGCTCGCGGCGCTAATTGCAGGGCGGATCCGGCGCAGCGGGCGGCGAGGTTCGGTATTCGCCCCAGTATTCTCCCCAGCTATCGACTCAACGCCGTGCGGCATGGCGTTCATCCTGTGGTCTGGGAAACGCCGGCAAGGCGGGCGAGCGTGGCCAGGTCGGGAACGACGAGATCAGGCTTGGCGAGCGCTGGCAGCGTTGCGCCCGACCCAGCCTTGCCGCTCCGGCGATTCACCCAGACGGAAGGAAGCCCGAGCGCATTCGCCGGACCGATGTCGTGATAGAGGCTCTGCGCGACGTGAAGGATCCGGTCGCGCGGGACGTCAACGCGCTCGAGCGCCGCGTGAAATATGGCGGGCGCGGGCTTGTACGCACCCACCTGCTGTGCCGTGATGACCCAGTCAAAGCTGACACCGAGTTTCGCAAGTGAGTACGCGAGCAGGTCGTCGTCGATGTTCGAGATCACGCCGAGGCGGAACTTCGTCTTCAAACCCTTCAAGGCGGCCGATGAATCGGCGAACGCCGGCCAGAGGTCGACTGAGCCGGCAAATTTGTCGGCGTCGGTAGACCGCGGGCTGAATCCCAGCCTCGGCCCCATTTCGAGAAAAGTCGAGCGCAACACCGAGCGGTACATCTGGTAAGGCTCGGCCTCCAGGCGTGCCTCAATAGCAGCAAACTGGGCCAGCAGCGACTCGGCGTCCGCGGTAATTCCATATGGCGCGACCAGCCGGGCAAAGGCGTCGAGAAGCCCGGACTCCCAATCGATGAGCGTTCCGTAGCAGTCGAAGGTGAGCGCCGAGAATCGCGTCAGGTCGAGCATCGCGTCAGGTCGAGCATCGCGTCAGGTCGGCACGACATTACAAGCTCTAACCTGCGATTCGTCCCGCCGGGAGGGCATCGCGCACTTAGCTACGCCGACAGTCCCCCAAACGGCTCCTCACCGCCGCCACTCCGCCGCCGCCGTCCCTCCTCGCGCATCCGGCCGTAATGCCCCTGTTCATTGCGCGAGATCTTGCGCCGCGCCACCAGCGCCTCAAGAACGAGTTCACACGCACCGACAACCAATGCATCGTCCTTTGCGTCAGCAAGGTCGTGCTCGAGGACGAGCGGAACGAGGCCGGGCACGGTCTCGAATGCTGCGCGCAGGGTCGCGGCGCCGGCGTCGTCCGTCACCTGCAGCGCGGCGCCGCCGTCGAACCACATGACGATGTCGTCGGTGGCCGCATGCGGCGCGTGCGCCTTGAGCGTGGCGTCCGCCGCGCGACGGATCAGCTCACGCGCGATCGTCGCGCCTCCGACGAGCTCGCCCTCATATTCGAGTTCGATCTTCCCTGTGATGGCCGGCAGCGCCGCATAGACGTCCGCAATCCGCGGAATTACGTCGCGTTCCCCGAGGCGAAGCGCCCGGCGCTCCGCGTTGGATACCGCGTTCTCGAGCGCGCTGATCGGCATCCGCTGCGATACGCCCGAACGCCGGTCCACGCGCTTGTCCGTTCTCGCCTCGAACGCCACACGCTCCACGAGCTCGGAAATCAACGGTGAAATGCGCGCGGGCCTTCCGCCGCGCGCGGCGCGGTCCGTCCAGGCTTCCTGCCGCGTAATGGCAATGCCGAGGTCGACTTCCTCGGGATAATGGGTGATCACCTCGCTTCCGATACGGTCCTTCAGCGGCGTGATGATCTTGCCGCGCGCGGTGTAGTCCTCGGGGTTTGCCGTGAAACAGAGCAGCACGTCGAGCGCGAGCCGTACCGGGTAGCCTTTGATCTGGACGTCGCCTTCCTGCATGATGTTGAACAGGCCCACCTGCACCTTGCCAGCGAGATCGGGGAGCTCGTTCAGCGCGAAGATGCCGCGATTGGCACGTGGCAGCATGCCGTAATGGATCGTGAGCTCGTCCGACAGCAGGTGCCCACCGCGCGCAGCCTTGATTGGATCGAGGTCTCCGATGAGGTCGGCCACGGTGACGTCCGGTGTCGCGAGCTTCTCGACAAAGCGCTGGTCCCGACTCACCCACGCGATGGGGGCGTCGTCGCCTGCCTGCGCAAGGCGTTCGCGCGCGTACTTGGAGATGGGGCGAAATGGCGAATCATTGATCTCGCTCCCCGCGACGATGGGCATCACGTCGTCGAGGAGCGTGGTCAGGGCTCGCAGGATTCGCGACTTGGCCTGGCCGCGCAATCCGAGCAGGATGAAGTTGTGTCGCGACAGGAGCGCATTGACGATCTGCGGCATCACCGTCTCCTCGTACCCCAGCACCCCATCGAAGAGCGGGCCCCCCTTGGCGAGTCGAGCGATCAGATTCTGTCGGATCTCGTCCTTGACCGAGCGGTTGGCGCGATCCGGAGCGGCGAAGGGCGAGCGCTTGAGTGCGCCGAGGGTGTCGGGGAGCGAGGGCATCAATCGGCCGGAGACACTTCAACCAGATTGTCGTAGAACACGGGGCCGTGACCCAGGTCCGTTTCGCGCTGCGAGGTGGTGTCGTTGGCGTTGGCCCGGTCAGCGGCCAGCTTGGTCCACCAGATGGAAGGCGCCCAGATGACGCCTCGGCGCACGCTCTCGCCCACCTTGGCGAGGGCGGTGAAATGTCCCCGATCATTCTCGATCACCACGCGCATTCCCTCCACGATCCCGCGGTGTGCGGCGTCGTGGGCGTGCAGCACCACCTCGGGCTGCGCGCGCGACCGCAACGAGTCGACGTTGACGAACGTCGAGTTGAGGAACTGGTGGCGCGGTGACGATATAAGTGTGAGCGGATACCGCGCCGCGAGCTCGGGCACATTCTCCGGAAACTCGTAGGGCGGGGTGAACGCGGGCAGCGGGTCGAGCCCCATTGCCTTCATGCGCTCCGAGTAGAACTCGCACTTGCCGCTTGGCGTCTGGAAGTTCCCCTCCGCGTATGGCAGGTGCGGCAGGGGCACGTTGAGGCGAACCCAGCCCCGCTCCATCAGTGCGTCGAACGTGACACCCTTCATTTTCTCGTGCTGCGAGTCGAGCGCCTGGCGGATCAGCGTCAGGTCGTCGTCTTTCATGGCCGGGTGGTCGATTCCCATCCGCGCCGCGAGGAGGCGGAATATCTCACTGTTGGGTTTGGCCTGGCCCATCGGGGCGATGGCCGGTCGGTTCAATGGGACGTACAGGTGGCCGTAGGAGAAATGGATGTCCCAGTGTTCCAGCTGGGTGGTCGCGGGGAGTATCCAATCCGCCCAGTCGGCGGTATCCGTCTGGAAGTGCTCGAGCACTACCGTGAAGAGATCCTCACGCGCGAGTCCGCGCAGCACCTCGTTGCGGTCCGGAGCGACGGCAGCGGGATTCGAGTTGTACACGACCATCGCCCTGACGGGCGGCCCCCCGACACCCGCGTCGGGGCGTGTGAGCGCCTCACCCAGGCGGATCATGTTGATCGTCCGCACGTCAGGCGAGAGATCGGGCCGCTGAAGCGCTTTCCGGTTGAACTGAAAGTTCGCGCTGGTCGAGAGCTGCACGCCCCCGCCGGCCCGGCGCCAATGGCCGGTGACAGCAGGCAGGCAGGCGATTGTCCGGACGGCCATCCCGCCGCCCGCGTGGCGCTGCAGTCCGTAGTTGATGCGCACGAAGGCCGCCTTGGCGCGGCCGTACCGGCGCGCGAGCGAGACAATGGTCTCCTCCGCGATACCTGCAATCGGCGCAACGCGCGAGGGCGCATACTCACGAGCGCGCTCCCGCAACAACTCGGCCCCAAGCGTGTAGCGCGCGAGATAGTCGTCGTCCTGGAGCCCTTCGGCGAAGATGACGTGCATGATCGCCAGTGCCAGCGCCGCGTCGGTGCCCGGGCGGATGCCGATCCACTCGTCACATTGTTCGGCCGTGCGTGTCCTGATCGGATCAATCGCGATCACGCTCGCGCTGTTCTCGCGCGCCTTGAGCACGAAGGGCCAGAGGTGGGGGTTTGCGGTGAGCGTGTTCGTCCCCCAGAGGAGCACGAGATCGCTTTCGGGCAGTCCCTCGCCGTCGGCGCCCGCGTTGGCACCGACCGTCATCTGCATGCCGACACTTCCCGCCGTGGAGCAGATGGTCCGGTCGAGCCTGGAGGCGCCAAGCAGATGAAAGAAGCGGCGGTCCATGGACTCGCCCTGCACCAGACCCATCGTACCGGCGTACGAATAGGGCAGGATGGACTGCGGACCGTCGGCCGAGCGCGCGATCGCATTGAGTCTCGCGGCTATATCGCCGACGGCGTCTTCCCAGCTCGCGGGCTTGAACTCGCCCCGTCCCTTGGGGCCCACGCGCCTCAGCGGAGTGAGGAGCCGGTCGCGATGGTACGTCCGCTCCAGATAGCGGTTGACCTTCGCACAGAGAAAGCCCTGGGTGAACGGATGATCCGGGTCACCCTGAACTCGAGTAGCACGGCCGCGTTCGACAGTCACCAACATGGAGCAGGCGTCCGGGCAGTCGTGCGGACAGGCGCCGCGAACGATGCGCGGCGAGTCGTCGGAAAGCTGCTGGTGTTCAGTGACCGCCATCGCGCCCTCGTATCTCCTGCGTAACTGACTTTCCCTCAATGTAATACGCTTCGCCAGCGGTCAGTGATGGGAGATCAAAGACCTTACGCCCCTTGTACTTGCCGTGCTCGGGCACTCTTGACCCGCTCAAAGTGAGACCGTAGCTTAGGTCGCTGTCCGAGGACTGCGTACAAGGCGCAGTCTCGTTCGCGCCCGACCAGTACTCGAAAGGAGACCCCACATGAAGCAGGTCGTTCTTGTCGCCGCAGTTCTCGCCCTCGCCGCGTGCGCGGACACGAAGAAGCCAGACACGCCTCCCGCCGCGTCCGCTTCCGCCGCGTCGGCCGCGGTGTCGGCTGACTCGGCCACGAAAATGATGGACTCGACGAAGAAAATGATGGACACCACCAAGAAGATGATGGACAGCACCAAGAAGATGAAGAAGACCCCGTAGACATCATTCTCTGACAGCAGAAGGGCGCGGCCGGCTGGCCGCGCCCTTTGTGTTGGTGCCGGAAAACGAGCAGTCATTCAAACGGAAGCTCGCGCACCAGCACGGAGCACTCCCCGTCGTCCCATCGTGCGGCGATCTGAGCGCCAGTTTCCACAGCTCTCTTCAGCATCGCGATGGCGATCGGACCGAGCCGCGGCGAGTCGACGCTGCTGCGAACGTCACCGCACGGCTGGGCGTCCGCGGCGAGAAGCTGTGCGCCGCGCGGAATCGGCCGCGCGCTCTGCACGCCGCGAAGCGACCGATTCACGTGACCGCGGAAATGCACGCGCGCGACGGTCTCCTGGCCTGTGTAGCACCCCTTGGTGTAGGAAATGCCCCCGAGCGCGTCGAAGTTCGCTTCCTGCGCCAGGGTGTTCTCGTCCATGTCCGTGCCCCACAGCGGCCGCCCGGCTTCCACGCGCGCAATGTCGCATGCAGCCGTCCCCGTGGGGACCGCGCCGGCGCCAGCCAGGCGCGACCAGAGCGCGCCGGCAATTTCCGCGGGCACGAAGAAATCAAATCCGGGACCGCCCAGATCGGGCACGGCAGCGATGTGCGAGCGCGCGGAGTTGATGTCGAGTGCGAGGTGCTGATAGGCCGCGAGTGCGGCCAGCGCACCGGCGTCGACGGCGAGCGCCGCCCCAATCACCGTGTGCGCGCGCGGGCCGAAAACTCCCAGCGCACGGATGGAGGCGGAGACATCCGCGAACCGGGCGAGTCGCGGGTTCATGAACTTGCGGATCATCGCAGCGAAACCGTCGGCGGCACTGCGCGGCACGTCGACCAGCAAATCATCTACACGGGCGAAAACCCTGACGTCGGCGATAATCTTGCCCTTGGCGGTAAGCGCCGCGGCGTACAGGCCACTCCCGGGCTTGAGTGCCAGAACATCGTTGGTCACGAGGCCGGTGAGTGCTTCGGCCGATTTCGGGCCGGAGAAAACCATGCGGAGACGGGCGCTCCTGTCGACCAGGGCCGCACCGCCTCGCAGGGCCGTATACTCCTGCTCGGGTGAGGTGAACTGCGCGACGTCTTCGTATCCGGGCGCGCCCGCTTCGCGCTCCCCCGCTGGAGGGGTCATCGCGTCTCGTTCCCGGTAGCGCCCCGCGCGGCGTAAGAGGCGTCGAGAAGTTCGACCGGATGACGGACGAGCGGCACGTGGCCATCGCCCCGCATTCGTGCGAGTCCCGCGCCAATCTGCATGAGGCATCCGGGATTTCCGGTGGCAACCACAGACGCGCCGCTGGCGACGATGCTGGCGAGCTTTGGCTCGAGCACGAGATTCGACACCTCGGGCTCCACGAGATTGTAGATCCCGGCGCTGCCGCAGCACTGCTCCGCACCGTCGAGCGGCACGAGCTCGAGCTCCGGAATCGCCCCGAGTACGGCGAGCGGCGCCGTTGCGACGCGCTGGCCATGCAGCAAATGGCATGGCGCGTCGTACGCCACCCGGACAGGCAGCGCGCCGCCGCGGGCCGGCCCCGCGGCCGCGAGCAACTCGCTCACGTCGCGCACTTTCGCGGCCAACACCGCCGCGCGATCCCGCCACATGAGATCCTCGTGGAGCAGATGGGCGTATCCCTTCATCGCCGCTCCGCACCCCGCGGAGTTGACGGCCACGAGGTCGGCCCCGCTCCGGTCGAACGCGGCGATGTTGCTTCGCGCGAGGCGCCGTGCCATGCCCGCGTCGCCCGCGTGGGCGTGAAGCGCTCCGCAACACCGTTGGCCGCGCGCAGAGACGAGCCGGTAGCCGTTCAGAACGAGCGACCGCTCGGTCGCGCGGTTGGCCGGCGCGAAAAGCCCCTCCATCACGCACCCCCGCAATGTGGCGACGGATCCCCGGGCGCAGTCGCCTTGCACATCGTACCCTCGCCGCGTGTCGCGTGCGGGTCGGTGTGTAGAGGCGAGCATCGCCATGCCGAAGCCGGCAGAGCCGGGGGCCCTGGCGAAGAGTGCCGCAATTCCCGAGGCGCGCAATACGCGGGCCACGACCATGGCGATGCCGAGCAACGCCGGCCGCGCGAACACGGAGAGAATGAAGCGCGCAACCACCGGCAACGGCCGCCGGGCGGCAACGCGTTCCCGCGTGGTCTCGAGCAGCTGTCCGTAAGGCACGCCCGAGGGGCAGGCGGTCTCGCAGGCGCGACAGCCGAGGCACCGGTCGAGATGTAGCTGCGCGACGGTGTCATCGAGCGAGAGCGTTCCCTCGGCCATGGCCTTCATGAGCACGATACGGCCGCGCGGTGAATCGTTCTCATCGTCGAGGGCAAGGTACGTCGGGCACGCCTGCAGGCAGAAGCCGCAGTGAACGCACAACTCGCTGCCCGGGAGCGCCAGCGGAGCCGCAGCTGCCTCCAAATGGCGCGGACTCATTCAGGCCGACCCCCAAAAATACCACGGTTGAGGATATACCGCGGGTCGAACTGCTGCCTGACCCGCTGCGAGAGCGGATCTGCGAGCGCCGCCGCGAAGTTCGGCGGTGCGTGGCCGTCATACACCATTCGGTAGCGCGTCCACGTCGACGCGTCGCACGCCTCGGCGTTGCCCAGGTTCCGGAGCGCGTTTCGCGCCGCCGCAACGAACGATCCGTTCCCGCCGAGTCTCGCCAGCAGGGTGCGGTCCGCGGCAAGTCCCAGGGCCTGACAGTCGCGGCTCTCGAGGCGCCGGAGGGCAAGCGGCGCGTACGGACCGCGCTCGAATGAAGTCCGACGAGCCAGCGCCTGCTCGTCGCTCCAGTCGAACGCGAGCGCCCAGGTCTCGTCGACCGCGGGCCGCGCGCGAAGCCGCACACTGACTTCCGTAATCACGCCCAATGTGCCCCACGAACCGACGAGCAGACGCGTCAAGTCGAAGCCGGCGACGTTCTTCACGACGCGCCCTCCCGCGCGCACGGTTGCGCCCGTGCCGTCGACGAACTCCAGGCCGAGGGCAAGGTCGCGCGGCCGTCCGAGCGCTCGCTCGAAGGGTCCGGTCGTAGCCGTCGCGAACACGGCTCCAAGGGATGCGGCATCGTCACCCCACGGCAGCACGGGGCACCATTGGCCGTGTGGCGCCGTGGCGTCGTCGACGTCCGCCAGGGTCGCTCCTGCACGTGCCGTGAGTGTGAGATCGCCGGGAACGTATTCGACGATTCCGGCGAGCCGGCGCACCTCGAGACGCGTGGCGTCCGTCGCGACTGCGGCTCCTGCGGCCTGCCACCGCCCACCCCCAACGATCCGGAGCGGTGCCCGGCGATCGTGTGCGTCGCGCACCATGAGGGCGAGTTCAGCCGTGTCAGAGGGCAGGAGCATCACGGCGCCGTCTGCCGCCCGGTCACGCCGACCCATTCCCGGCAGCTGTGCGATGGCACAACCTTGCCGGGGTTCGCCCGCCGCAGGGGATCGAACGCGTCGCGCAGCCGGCACATGGCGTCGAGCGAGTCGCCTGGGAACAGCCGCTCCATGTATGCGAGCTTGTCGAGCCCCACGCCATGCTCGCCGGTGATGGTGCCCCCCTGCGCGATGCACAATTCCATGATCTCACGCATGGCGGCCTCCACTCTCGACGCTTCGTCAGGATCCCCCGCGTTGTATGGGATATTGGGATGCAGGTTCCCGTCGCCGGCGTGGAACACGTTGCACACGCGCACACGCCGGCGCGCTCCCACCTCGGCAATGGCCGCGAGAATCGGGGCGAGCTTCGTCCGCGGCACCACGGCGTCCTGCACGGCGAGATGAGGCGCAAGGCGTCCCATCGCGCCAAACGCCTTCTTCCGGCCCTGCCAGAGCCGCGCGCGCTCCAGCGGGTCGCTCGCGATCCGCACGCCTCGCGCACCGCACGCACCGCAGATCTGCTCTACCGCCCGCACGTCCTCGTCGAGGCCCGCCTCGGCGCCGTCCACCTCCACCAGCAGTACCGCCGCCGCGTCCACCGGATACCCGGCGGCGTAAATGGAGGATTCCACTGCCTGAATCGTCGCCGCATCCATCAGTTCCAGGGCCGCCGGCACGATGCCGGCGGCGATAATGGCCGACGTGGCGCGTGCCGCACTCTCCACAGACACGAAATCGGCGAGCATGGTTCGCACGCCTTCAGGATTCGGCGTGAGCCGTACCGTGATATCGAGGGCAACACCGAAGCACCCTTCGCTTCCCACAAAGGCGCCGAGCAGGTCGTATTCGACGTGCGGCGGCGACGGTGTCCGGAGCTTTACTTCGTCCCCATCCGCGAGCAGCACCGTGGCGGCGAGCACGTGATTCAGCGTGACACCGTACTTCAGGCAGTGCGGGCCACCAGCGTTTTCGGCGACGTTTCCGCCGATCGTGCAGGCGGACTGGCTTGACGGATCCGGTGCGTAGTGGAGACCGAAGGGCGTGGCCGCTCTCGTGAGCAACGCATTCACCACGCCCGGTTCAACGATCGCCGCGCGAGCCGCGACGTCAATGCCGATGATGCGGCGCAGTCGCTGGAGCCCGAGCAGCACAACGTCGTCGGCCAGCGCGCCCCCCGAGAGCCCGGTTCCCGCTCCCCTCGCGACAAACGCGGCACCAGCGCGGTAGAGCGCGCGCACGACGGCCGTGGTTTCATCTCTCGTTCCCGGAAAGACCGCCAGTCGCGGGCGCTTGTGGTAACCGGGCAACGCATCGTTCTCGTAGACCAGGAGCTCCGTCGGCCTCTCGAGCACGTGCCGTGGACCGACGATCCGGCTGAGTTCGACCGCGAGAGAAGGCACAAGTAAAAGCTAAGCGAAGACGGTCGAGAGTCTGCGGTCGAGGGTTGAGAGTTATCCGGTCGAGAATCGAGAGACCATGAGTTGGGGGACCGTTGTCAACTCATGGCTCCCTGCTCAAGTCTCGACAACTCTCATCCCTCGACTCCAACTCTCGACCGAAACTGAAAGACGGGGCGGCCGCAGAAGCGGCCGCCCCGTCTTTCTGTTTCTTCCCCTATGTCACCGACCAGAAGCCTGCCAGCGACCGACCCTCGGGCGATTCCCGCAGCTTTTCGAACGCCCGCTCGCGAATCTGGCGAATGCGTTCGCGCGTAACACCCATAAGCGCGCCGATCTTCTCGAGCGTCATGGCTTCGGCGCCCTCGTCGAGCCCGTAGTACAGGTGCAGGATCTTTCGCTCGCGCGGCGTGAGATAGTGCTGGAACACTTTGTCGATGCACTCGCGCATCAGTTTGAAATCGGTCGACTCTTCGATCTGTATGCCATCGTCACCGGCGAAGCGCTCGCCAAGGGTGCATGCCTCGCGGTCAGATCGGTCAATCGGCGCATCCAGCGACAGCTCGGTCGCCGACATCTGCTTTGAGGCGCGGACCTGTTCTGGGGTTTCTTCGAGGAGCCGGCCGATCTCGTTGTCGGTCGGGTCGCGCTTGAGGACCTGGGCGAGGACTGTCTCCGCGCGGGAAAGACGGATCAGCTGCGAGTTCTGGTTCAGCGGAATGCGCACGGAGCGGGTCTGCTCGGCGAGGGCCTTCAGGACGGCTTGCCGGACCCACCATACCGCGTACGAGATGAACTTGACGCCCTGGTCGGGATCGAACTTTCGCACTGCCTTGAGCAGGCCTTCGTTGCCGATGGCGACGAGCTCCGAGAGATCGAGTCCGTGGCCCTGATACTTCTTCACGTACGAGATGACGAACCGGAGATTCGCCGTCACCAGCCGCTCAGCAGCGGGTTCGTCACCCTTTTGCGCGAGTCGCGCGAGTCTTCGTTCTTCGGCGGGATCGGTGATGAGTGGGAGCTTCTGGATGTCCTGCAGGTACTGGTCGAAGGCAGTGGAGGGCGAAGAGCGAAAGAACCCCTTCGACCTCGACTCACTCACATGCTGCTGCATACACACCCCGGTGCGCCGTTGGGAGGGGGACGAGCGCCAAGATCCTGTCACGCTCACGGTACGATTTTTCCCCGCAGGGACGCGCACAATAGGTAGAAGTGCATGCGGCGGTCAACACCCAAATGACGTGCCATGGGCCTGCGACGGAGACAGTGTATGCGAAGTCGTTGTGCTGTAATGACTTGACAGAATATCACAAAGTTGATGACGTGAAAACGCCTGACGGCTAAAGGGTTCAAAAGGTCACATGTCAGCGCCTCAAAGCAGCCAATGTCTCGAGAACCAGGGCGTCGGGTACCGGAATCCCGTACCCGCGATCCGCGGCCGCCATGAGGCCGATTCGGACGGGTAACGCGTATTCAACGGCGCCCCCCCGCGCCTTCTTGTCGCTGCGCGTGGCGGCGAGCACCGCGGCGGGAGTGATCGTGCGCGGCAGTCCAGCGGGCAGCCCCGCAGCGTCAAGAACGCGCGCAATGAGGTCCGCGAGATCAGCATCGCCGATGCCAACGCGCGCCGCAATGCGCGCTTCGGCGACCATGCCGATGGCGACGCACTCTCCATGGACCATCGTGTATCCGCTCAGCGCCTCGATTGCGTGCCCGATGGTGTGACCGAAGTTGAGGATCTTTCGCATGCCTTCCTCACGCTCGTCGCGCGAGACGATGCTCGCCTTCAGTTCGATGTTCCGGCGCACCAGCTCGACTGCGAGTTCGTCTCCCGGGCCGCCATCCTGTGAGAAGGCCACCGCATTCGCAGCGATCCATGCGAACTCCGCGGGGCTCGCGACCACACCGAGCTTGATTGCCTCTGCAAGGCCACCGCGAAGATGCAGGGCAGGGAGCGTGCGCAGTGCGCCCGGGTCCGCGAGCACGAGCAGCGGATGATGGAAGGCGCCGACCAGGTTTTTCCCGGCGCCGGTGTTCACGCCGGTCTTGCCGCCGATCGATGCGTCGATCATGGCGAGGAGCGTCGTCGGCACCTGGATCACGGGGATGCCTCGCATGAACGTCGCGGCGACGAACCCGGCCAGGTCGCCGATGACGCCGCCGCCGAGGCCGACGATCGCGGAATCACGGCCGAAGCCCGCGGCAAGCATCTCATCCGTGAGCCTCGACCAGCAATCGCGTGTCTTGCTCGCTTCGCCGGCAGCGACGGTGAAGAGGAGCGGATCGCGTGCACCGCCTGACGTGCACGCCGCGGCGACCCGGGCGGCGTACAGTGGCGCCACGACGTCGTCGCTGATGATCGCAACGCGCCGCCCCCCGAATCCGGGCGTCGCACGCAACTCCCCGGCGCATTCGTCAAGCAGTCCCACGCCCACCAGGATGCGCCCGCCCTGCGACCCGATCACATGCGTACGGCCGGGGATCTCTTCCGCCGTCCGCGACGGCGCTACCACGTCGCCTCCCCGGTGCCCGAGCGGCGGTTGGCCACACGCGCGAGGACGAAGAGGAGGTCGGACAGCCGATTCAGGTAGACGATGACTACCTGTGGTACGTCGTCCGTGCGCTGCAACCGGATGATCGCGCGCTCGGCCCGACGGCACACTGTCCGCGCGACGTGCAGTGCTGATGCCTTCGCAGTGCCCCCGGGCAGGATGAACGCCTTGAGCGGCTCCAGTTCCTCCTCCCCGTCGTCGATCGCCTGTTCGAGCTGCGCGATGCGCTGGTCCGAGATGCGCGCCTTTTCGAGCTGTTCCTTGTGCTTGTCCGGGTGCGGCGTGGCGAGCAGCGCCCCGATCGCGAACAGGTCGCGTTGCACCGGAGCGAGAATCTCATCGATGCGGGGCATCATCGCCACGGAGCGCGCCGAGCCGATGAAGGCGTTGAGCTCGTCCACGTCCCCGTAGGCCTCCACGCGTGCGTGGTCTTTCCCTACGCGGCCGCCGCCGAAAAGGCCGGTTCGGCCATCGTCTCCGGTCTTGGTGTAGATCTTGCTGGTCATGCGCCGAATGTACTCCGCATTACGAGCCGCCGAACATCCGGTCGAGCAACTCCTGCGCCGATTCGTGATCGGGCGACGAGGGCGTGTCGGTGCGAGCGGATACGCGATCCGGGTGGAACGCTAGCGGGAAATGCCGGGCCAGGTGCGATTGCAGCCGCTCCGGCGAGCCCGGTGCCTTCTGCCTCAGGCACCAGTCATCGAGCGCGAGGCCAAACATGGCGGCATTCGGGCGCATCATCGGGTCTCTTGCAATGGCCAGTGTCAGGAGCCCGGTGATCACTTTGTCGAGGCCTGGCAGCAGGCGCTTGATCTCCGGGCTGGGCGCGATGAGCACTTCATCCATCGATGCCTCTGTCTCCACCTCGCGGAACAGCTGTTCGAGGGCGAGCAACTCGAACAGCACCACTCCGGTGGAAAAGATGTCGGTGCGCCAGTCCACTTTGGTGCCGACAATCTGCTCCGGGCTCATGTAGTGCTTCTTGCCGATCGTGAGCTTTCTCTCCTCTGCCGGGTCGCGCATGGTGCGCGCCTTGGCGATACCGAAGTCGGCGAGCTTCACCTGACCGTCCCATGTGAGCAGGACGTTCCCCGGCGAAACATCCCGATGGACGATGTACAGCCGCGTACCCGTCGCGTCCACGAAGTTGTGCGCGTAGTCGAGGGCCCGGCATACGCGACTGACGATATACGCGGCGAGTGGTGGCGGCACCGGCTCCCGGATCGCGCGGTGGTGGTCGATGAGCGCCCGAAGCGTCACCCCGCGCACGTACTCCATGGCCATGAAGAACTCGCCACGCACTTCCTCGAACTGAAAAATCTGCACGATGTTGCCGTGCATGAGATTGGCGGAGAGCTTGGCCTCGTCGATGAAGAGCTCGAGCCACTCGGGCTGCGAGGCGTATTTCTCGTGAATGACCTTCAATGCTACGCGCTTGGTAAATCCGCGATCGCCCACCTGTTCGGCCTCGTACACCGTGGCCATTCCGCCGCGCGCGATCCGGCGAAGCAGGCGAAATCGCCCGCGGTATTCGATGATGCGTTCGTCGTCAGCGGGGGGGTCACCGGAGCCCATTGTTCGTCTCTCCACAGGTTGATTCAGTCCAGTGCGCCAGCGAGTTTTACAAGGATGGCGAACGCGCTGCGCGACATAACGATTCTCGGGGGCGGACCTGCGGGCCTCTTCGCCCTCTTCTATGCTGGCATGCGAGGTGTTTCGGCACAAATCGTGGATGCGCTTCCGGAGCCGGGTGGGCAGCTCACCGCACTCTATCCGGAGAAGTACATCTTCGATGTTGCCGGGTTTCCGAAAATACTTACGAAGCAGCTCGTGCGCGCGCTGACCGATCAGGCGGTGCAGTTCGGGGCGTCCATTCATTGCAACCAGCAGGTGACGTCACTCGAGGAGACGGACGGCCATTTCGAGCTGGTCACGCGCACCGATCGCTTTGCCACCCGCGCGGTGGTGATCGCCGCCGGCATCGGCGCGTTCCAGCCGCGTCGGTTGCCGCAGGCGGGCGCGGAACCGTGGTATGGTCGGGGGATCTTCGACCGCGTGACAGATCCGGGGGCATTCGCCGGCAGGCGCGTCGTGATCATTGGAGGCGGCGATTCCGCCTTCGACTGGGCGCACCAGCTGCGCGACGTCGCTGCGAGCGTGGCCCTCGTGCACCGGAGCGACCGGTTCCGGGCGCACGCGGCCACGGTCGCCCAGGTCGAGGCCGCGGCGGCTCGAGGTGACACGGTCATCCACCCGTTTCACGAGCTGCACGAGGTCATCGCCAAAGACGGACGAATCGTCGCGCTCGACCTCAAGGACCTCAAGGCCAGGGCCATCCGCCGGATCGATGCCGATGTCGTGCTTCCGCTGCTCGGCTTCGTGAGCGACATCGGCCCGCTCGGCGAGTGGGGTCTCACCGTGGAGAACGATGAGATTATCGTGAACTCGCAGATGGAGACGGGCCGGCCCGGCGTCTGGGCCGCTGGTGACATCACCACGTACCCAGGCAAGCTGAAGCTCATTGCGACGGGCTTCGCCGAAGCGGCGACCGCGGTGAACCAGGCGGTGCACCACCTCTATCCGGACAAGAAGGTGAATCCGGGACATTCATCCAATCTCGCGATCTTCGGGCAGAAGGACGACTAGGTCCGATGCCGGCCGCCGTTCGATATCTCGCCCTCGCGGCCTTGCTGGCCGGGGTGCCGGTGTCGATGCGGGCGCAAAGTCTCGCCTGTGAGGCGGGCGACCTCGAGGTTGTGCGGCTCACGTTCGACGGGAACCAGGCCTTCTCCAGCAATACGCTCGAGGACGGCATCGTGACGACGCCGTCCTCGTGGACGCGCCGCATGCTGCACGTTTTCGGCACAAGGCGGTGCCTCAATCGCCCACAGTTCACGCTCGACGTCCTGCGGCTGCTGGTGTGGTACCGCAATCACGGCTACACGCAGGCGACGGTCGACACAGTGCTCAGGCCGATGGGAAAGGGACGGATCGGGATCCACTTTTCCGTCCACGAGGGTGCGCCCCTGATCGTGGATTCCCTGGCGATCGAGGGACTGGGCACCGTCCCCGAACGCGAGGCCGTGCTGCGCGGCCTTCCAATCCATGCGGGGCGGCCGTTCGACAAGTACGCGAACGAGCAGACGCGAGAGACCCTCACACGAAGGCTCCACAACGGCGGCTATCCTGACGCGGAGGTGTTCGTCGGGTATGACACACGTCTCGCGGAGCGAACGGCGGCCGTGACGATGACCGTGGTACCCGGACCGCGTGTGCACATTGGCGCGGTGGACGTGCGCGGCTCGCCACGCGAGGGCGCGACGCGTGCCGTGAGCGATCGCGCGGTCAGGCGCGTCGCGGGGCTGAGTACCGGTGACCTCTACTCCGAGCAGGAACTCGCGCGCGCCAAACGCGCGCTCTACCAGACGGAGGCCTTCACGCGGGTGGGCGTCGTGCCGGATTCAGTGGTCTCCCCGCGGGATTCCTCGGTGCGCGTCACGCTTGAGGTTGCCGAGGGATTCATGCGCTCCGTGCGGCTGGGCGGAGGCTGGGGCACCCTCGATTGCGTGCGCATGACGGGCGACTTCACGCAATACGACTTTCTCGGCGGCGCGACGCGGCTCGACCTGCGCGGCAGGGTCTCCAAGATCGGTGTCGGGCGGCCGCTCACCGGGCTCGAAACCGTGTGTCCGCAAGCGCACAGCGACCTGTACAGCCGCGACCTGAACTACTACACGGGCGCCACCGTGACCCAGCCGGCGCTCTTTCACGAGTTCATTCCGTCCCTGGCGCTGTATAGCGAGCGCCGGTCCGAATACAACGCGTTCCTGCGCACGACACCGGTGGGCGGCACCGTTGCGCTCACGCGGCTGCTCTCGCGGATCACGCAATCTGTCTCGTACACCGTCGAATATGGGCGGACCGAGGCACAGCCCGCCCTGCTTTGCGCGGTGTTCAACGCGTGCGAGGAGGCCGACCGCGCATCGTTTCGGCGGTCGCAGCTGCTCGCCGTTGCGAGTGTCGCCGTTGCGCGCGAGACCGGCGACGATCCGGTGAATCCCACGAGGGGCAGTGCGGTGCGCTTCGAGTTTCGCACGGCCGGCGCGCATACCGGCTCCGATCCTTCGCTCCGGTTCAACAAACTGCTCGCAGATGGCGCCCTGTACGCGCCGGTGAACGGCGACATCGTATTCGCGGCGCGACTGCGCTTTGGCGCCGTGCTCGGCCCCGGCCTCTCCTTCTCGAACGCTGCGCTCTTCGTGCCGCAGCAGGAGCGCCTTTTCGCGGGCGGTCCCACTACCGTGCGCGGCTTCCGCCAGAACGAGCTCGGACCGGCGGTCTACATTCCGAGCGGATACGACACCGTGCGCGCCGACGGACGCCGCGGAGGCGATCTCGGGAACCCGGTCGACACCGTGTATTTCCGGGCGCGCGATTCGGTCAGCCAGCGCATCGTGCCGACGGGGGGCAACGCCCTGATGGTCGCCATGGCCGAGGCGCGCATTCGAAGTCCCCTGCTATCCGATCTTCTGCAATGGACCATTTTCGTCGACGCCGGTGCCGTATGGAACCGGGGTACGCCGGACGCCACGCCCGGATTCAAGTCGCTGCGGTGGACGCCCGGTATCGGCATGCGCCTCCGCACGCTCATCGGCTCACTCCGGCTCGACGTGGCCTACAATCCTTACGCGCGGCCGGCCGGTGCCGCGTACTTCGACGCGCCCCTTACGGCCGGCGGTGCGCTGTTCTGCGTGAGTCCGGGCAATACCCTGCGCGTCACCACAGTCGCGGACGGGCGAGTGCAGCAGGCGACCGGGGGCTGTCCTGCAACGTTTCAGCCGCCGCGCGGATCATCGTTTCTCTCGCGGCTCACGCCCAGCGTGTCCATCGGACAGGCCTTCTAGCCCATGGGCCGCCGCCGACTCGTCGTATTCCTGAGCGCGGTGGCGATGCTGTTGCTCGGCGTCGGCATTGTGGGCGCGCTCGTTGGGGCCACACAGAGCGAAGGGGGACGTGACTGGATTCGGCGGCAGCTTGCGCGCGAGCTGAACCGCGGCATGAAAGGCAAGCTTTACCTCGGACGACTCTCCGGCTCGTTCCTCACCGACCTGGGTGTGGATTCCCTGAACGTCACCGATCCCGACGATTCGGTCTTCATCGCCAGCGGCCCTGTCCACGTCACCTACGACCCGCGCGACCTTTTCGACGGGCGCATCGTTGTCCGTTCGGCAGAGGTCCGGCACCCGCTTGTCGTGATGCGCCGCGGAAACGACGACCGGTGGAACTTCCGCAAGGTTTTCCCCGTGCCGGACATCGAACCCGCGAGCCCTCCGCCGGCGCGACGCGCATTCGGCTCGCTGGTCGTCTTTCACAACGTGCGCTTCATCGACGGGAGCTTCCAGCTCACGCTGCCCTGGCAACCCGACGATTCGCTGCGAGGCGCCCATCGTGACAGCGCGATAACCGCGAATCTCGCGATTGCGGAAAACGAAATCAGGCGCGTCGTGACACGGGTCGCGACGACGGACGTCCATGGCCTGCAGCGGACGTGGCGCTGGACAGGGTGGACCGCCACGTTCGGTCGCATGCGGCTCCGCCATCCAGACAGCACGGAGCGGAAGTTCGACGTCGTGCGCATGGACGTGAATGAACGCGTACCGCCGTTCGCCGTCCGGAACATGCGCGGCGTCATTCGATGGCTCGGCGACTCCATCTGGCTCGACCTTCCCCATTTCGAGCTGCCGGGCTCCACCGCGCGGGCGACGGGGAAGGTCTTCTGGGGCAACGACCTCCCCATTCGCTATGCCGTGAAGGTCCACAGTGATTCGGTGGGGCTCAACGACATCGCATGGATCTACAGCACGCTGCCTCGCACCGGCACCGGAGCCATGGACCTCAGCATCAGCAATGAGCGCGATCTGCGAGTGCTGGATTATGCGATCACAAACATGGACGTGCGATCCGCACGGTCGCGCCTCAGGGGCTCGATGACCTATGGTGTGGGCGGTCCGGTGCTGATCGCGAAGGACGTGAACCTCGAGATGGCCCCCGTCGATTTTGCCCTGCTCGAGACGCTCAACGGCAAGCCGTTCCCGCTCCCGTGGAAAGGTGCCTTCACCGGCACACTCCGCGGACGCGGCGGTCCCGTCAATCACTTCCAAGTGGATGAGGCCGCGCTCACGTTCTCCGATCACAATGTGCCTGGCGCGGTCGCGGAGGGGGTGGGGCGCGGAGAGGTCGACATCCTCCGTCCGGCGTTCGCAACCTTCCACGGATTTCAGCTGAATCTGGCGCGTTTCGACTTGCGTTCGGCGCAGTTCGTCAATCCGAGTTTCCCCCGAATGAACGGCCTTGTGTCGGGCACGGCCACGCTCGACTCGCTCTGGTCGGACGTGCGATTCAGCGATAGCGACATCACCCATCGGGATGGGGACAGTTCCGCAGTTTCCCATTTCCGGGGGAATGGTCGCGTGACGCTCGGCGACGAAAGTGTCACGTTCGATCTTGCCCTCGCTGCCGTGCCAATATCCGCCAGCACCCTCGCGCTGTCCTATCCGCGGCTTCCATTTCGCGGGGAGTACAGCGGGCCGCTTCGCGTCCGCGGCTCCGTCGCCGACCTGTCCGTGACGGCCGACCTCACGGGCGAACCCGGCCGCCTGCAGATCGAGGGAACGTTCGGCGCGCTCGGGCCACGCTATCGCGCCAGGGCGCGGGGGTCGGTCTCGGGACTCGACGTCCGGCGCGCACTCGAGCGGGCTGGTGCGCCCTCCACGGATCTCAATGCGCGATTCTCACTGGACGTCGAGGGCGATTCGATCGACAACCTGGTCGGTACGGCGCGCGTCGTCGCGTCCCGGTCCCTGGTGGACAGCGTACGCGTGTACTCCGCGCAGACGGAATTGCGTTTTGGCGCGGGCCTCGTGCACGTGGATTCAATGCGTGTCGAGTCCGCGGCCGGATTGCTCGTGGCGAACGGTGGGCTCGGATTGTCCGCGCGGCGGACGGATTCGCTCCCCTTCCGCGCGGTCCTGGATTCACTGGGGGGATTTCGCCGCTATTTCGACTCGGGTCGCGCCCCGGGCGAATCCGCCGGCGATGCACGGCAGACGGCGACCGCCGATTCGCTCGAGGGCGGGCTGAGGGTGGCGGGATCGCTCACGGGATCGCTCGAGACGTTCTCGCTCCGCGCGGCCCTCGATGGCCGGGCGCTCCGGGTTGGCGGAGCCACAATTCGCGCCCTGACCGGCACCGCGCGCCTGGACGGACTGCCCGATTCAGCCAGAGGCGTCCTGACGGCGCGAATGGATTCGGTGCGTGGGGGTCATCTGGCGTTCGACAGTGTCACGGGGCGGGCCGAACTGTCTGACGTCTCGCACGCCAGGGCGACCGTTGCCGCAACCCTGTCCCCAGGAGCGACAGCCGTTGCGAGCGCTGACATCCGGCGGCACGACGACACGGTCGTGGTGCGCGTGGACAGTCTCGCGATCCGTACGTCCGCGAATGCGTGGTCGCTCGCGCGGCCCGCGACCATCACATCCGCCGCTGGAGGGTTCACTATCGACTCGCTTACGGTCGCGGGAGTCAGAGGTGGGACCATCGCGCTCCGTGGCCGGGTGCCCGCGGACTCGGGCCTGGACTTCGGGTTGCGCGCCGAGGCCGTGCCCCTCGCGGATGTTGGCGAGTTCGGGCGGAGTGATCAGACGCTGGAAGGAGTGGCGTCGCTCCGGCTGGAGCTCCGCGGATCGCGTGCGCGTCCAGACTTCTCTTTCGATGGCACGTTGCGCGATGCACTCGTGGCGGGATTGCGCCTCGAGCGCGTAACTGCGGACGGCCGCTACGCGAACCGTCGGCTCAGCACATCGCTGGAGTATGACCGGCACGGAGTCGCCGCGCTGCGCGCGCAGGCCGCGCTTCCGCTGGATCTCTCGTTTGAGCCCGCCGGTCCGCGACTGCTCGAGGAACCAATGACCGGACGGTTGCGAACCGACAGCGCCGGTCTCGCCCTTCTCGAGACAGTCACCAAGTCGGTCACCTCGGCACAGGGAGGGCTCAAGTTCGATCTCGATCTGGCCGGCACGTGGCAGCATCCCCTGCTGACGGGAGCACTGCGGATCAGCGGCGGCGCTCTTCAGCTCGCGCCCATGGGGGACGTGAAGCTGAGCGGGGTCGAGGCAGAAATCAACTTCCTCGGCGACAGCGTCGTGATCCGACGGGTCGCGGTACGGACCGGCGCCGGCCGGAACGCCACGGCCGAACTCACCGGTACCGTCGGCATTCGCGATGTGGGCAATCCGACGTTCGATCTGCGGCTTGACGCGCAGGGCTTCAACGTCGTGAAGCGTCCGGGATTCGTGGATCTCGATCTGACGGGGGGCCTGCGCCTGGTCGGCGCATACGACGCCGCGACGCTGACGGGAAGCCTCACCGTCGACCGGGGGTCGATTTTCGTGCCGGAGCTGTACCAGAAACGGGTGATCTCCCTCGACGACCCGGAGTTGTACAGGGTCGTGGATACGTCGGCGTTCGTCGAGCGGCGACTCATGCCGGATTTGCCGCCCCGATTCGTGGACAACCTTTCCGTTCAGAGCGTTCCCATTCAGATGGGCCGCGACGTGTGGCTCAGGTCCGACGAGGCGAACATCAATCTCGGCGGCCTCGTCCGCATCACTCGTGGGCGCGTGCAGCGCGGGCCGAGGACGGGGCAGGTACAGCTCGGGCTCGAGGGCACGCTGCAGACCGTGCGCGGCACGTACCGGTTCAATCTCGGTCCCGTGCAGCGCGCGTTCGAAGTGGAGTCCGGGGAAATGCGTTTCTTCGGCGATCCCGATCTCGACGCCGCGCTCAACATCACCGCCGTGCACACGGTGCGCCGCTTCAGCCAGCAGGGATCGCAGCCCGACGTTCGCGTCCGCGTGCACATCGGGGGCTCGCGGCTTTCGCCAACCGCCGAGCTGTCGAGCCCTGACTCACTGCGCGTGACGAACGCTGACCTCATCAGCTACCTCGTGACTGGCGCTCCGAGTTACGAAATCGGCGGCCGCAACGGCGACTATACATCGACAGCGGCCAGCGTCCTGCTCTCTTCGTCATTCAGCGCCC
>DASZZO010000021.1:0-2218 GCA_035544915.1 Gemmatimonadaceae bacterium
GGAGCGCTTCTTGGCGTAGAGCCCCGAGCAGTCGGTAACGCGGCGGCCAAAGAGCTTTTGGACCACCGCACAATAAATCAGAGTATTCAGTTTTGGTTGGTGGCGACGCACGACGCGGTCGGATTGCTGGCGTGGAGCACGATCTTTGCAGAGTGGGGAAAACTACCGCCTGCGGCTACGCGATCAAACGTCGAAATGGCACTAGCTCGAGGTGATTCTGCCGCCGCACTTGGGCTGTGCGAACGACATCCGGCGTACAGCCTGTGGATCCCCGAACATTTGTTTTGCGCGGATCTCTTCGTCCGCTCTGGCCGAGGGCGAGCGGCACTCACATTATTGGACGACGTTGCATCACAGTGGGACGACCGACGCACCACCTTTTGGCCGCCGTACTGGATTCGCTACTTTCTCATACGCGCTGCCGCGGCAGAGGCGGCCGGCGAGCGCGTATACGCCGTGCGTAGCTACCAAGACGTCGTACGTCGGTGGCGGCACGCGGATTCGGGCTTGCAAGCGTATGTCCTGGAGGCCCGCGCAGGGTTGAGTCGACTGGGCTCGCCCGAGTGATATCCGACGCGCACGTTATGGAAGAGCGCGAGCCCCGATTCAAAGCGTTGTTGACGCGCATCGGAATACCGGACGAGCCGTGACCGGTCCGGTTGGGCGGCGGCCGCTACCTCCTTTCCTCACGCTTCGATTGCGAGTGACCGAGCGAGCGCGGTCCTCCTCGCGAGGCGTACTCACGCCTTGAGCGCGACGGATTACCTCCGTGTCCAGAGGCCGATGATGGGAATGAGCAGACTCGCCCACGCAACAAAAAACCATCGCGTCTGCTCTCCGAGGCGGCGCTCCAGCGTGGCCGTCAGCTGAGCGCCCATGCTGTCGATCTTCGTATTCAGCTCGGCGTGCACCCGGTCGATTTTCGCGTTCAGCTCGGCGCGCAGTTCCGCCAGGCCCCGATCGAGCTTCGCGTTCAGCTCCGCCGCGCGCTGATCGAGCTTCGCATTCAGCTCCGCCGCACGCTGCTCGAGCTTCGAGTCGAACCGCGCGAAGTTCAGTTCGTTGAGCGCCCGCAGTTGACCGCGATAGTCTTCGTCTACCACGTTGAACCACTCCACGAGTTCGTTGGCGACCTGCTCGCCCAGGCGATCATAGAAGAGCTTCGATAGCTTCGCCGTGACCGGCATCCGCGTACTCCCAAAGAGGGTTCGCGGTGAATTTGGAACATACGCTCGGCAGAGCCGTCACCGAAAGGCGGCAAGCGGTGCGCGCCATTTCAGATCGGCGGCTCAAGTGATGGGATCGCTGTTCGATGATCTCACTCTTGACCACCGGGTTACCATTCATGACGCCTTCCCTGATCGCAGATTCGAGCCATGAAGCCCGGGATGGTACCCGCATGACTGACGCCGCGCCGTTTCTCCCAGCAGGCGCGCCGAGCATCCAGCGCTGCGCCCGGTGCGGAGCAACCACGCCGGAAACCGACGCCCGCACCGAGTGCGCCACCTGCAAGGGACTGCTGGAGGTCGTGCACGCCCTACCCGGGCCGCAGGGCGCGGCACTGATGGCCCTGTTCGCACAACGGCGCGGCTCGCATCCCGGGAGCGAGGCCAGTGGCGTCTGGCAGTTTCGCGAACTGGTCATGCCCTCCGCTCGCCAGACCGTGAGCTATCCCGAGGGACACACGCCGCTGGTGGAACGCGAGCGCGTGCGCGCGTGGACCGGCGCCGGTACGCTGCTCCTCAAGCACGAGGGACTGAACCCCACGGGTTCGTTCAAGGACCGCGGAATGACCGTCGCCGTGACCCAGGCCGTACGAATCGCGGCCCGCGCCGTGGCGTGCGCGAGTACCGGCAACACCTCGGCCTCGCTGGCCGCATATGCCGCCCACGCAGGAATACCGGCCCTGGTATTCGTGCCCAAAGGCCAGATCGCGACAGGAAAGCTGACGCAGACGATCGCGTACGGCGCACGGACGCTGCTCGTGGACGGGGACTTCGACGCATGCCTGCGGCTGGCGCGCGAATCCGTTGAAAAGCTCGGCGTCTACCTGGTGAACTCGATAAATCCGTGGCGCATCGAGGGACAGAAGACCATCGTGTTCGAGATGCTGCAGCAGCTCGCCTGGGAACCGCCGGACTGGATTGCGCTGCCGGCTGGGAACCTCGGAAATACGTCGGCGTTCGGAAAGGCACTCCGCGAGGCACGAACCCTCGGC
>DASZZO010000022.1:0-7203 GCA_035544915.1 Gemmatimonadaceae bacterium
GGCCCCTTCGTGGCCGGAGGTGAACGCAAGGGGGCCCTGGCGGGGAACGCGAACTCCGAGCCGGCGTTGGCGATCGACGTGAGCACCGGCAGGTTCAAGGACCGGCTCTACGTCGTCTGGCCCGATCGCCGAAGGGGTCACAGCGAGATTCGCTTCTCGTGGTCAGCGGACCGCGGCGCTACATGGTCCGCGCCTCGCCTCATCAACGACAATGCTGGTACCGATCACACCGACCAGTTCATGCCCGAGATAGCGGTGAACCGCGGCGGCGTGGTCGGCGTCACGTGGTACGATCGCCGCAACCATGCCGACAACCTCGGCTGGGACGTGCGATTCACAACGTCATTCGATGGTGGCGCGACCTTCCAGCCGAGTGTGATGGTGTCGGAACACGGGGCGAGCTTTCCCGCGGGAACCGCACGCGAGCGGCTGCGGCCGGCGGGTGATCCGGACGCGCCGCGAACAGAACGGGCGCAGATCAGCGCGGGGCGCGATTCGTTCCTGTTCATGGGTGGTGATACGGCCGGCCTCGCGGCGGACGCAGCGGGTCTCTTCCATGCAGTGTGGGTGGACAATCACACTGGCGTGCCACAGGTATGGACGGCATGGATCGCGGTTCGCGATTGAGCCCGCCTCGTGTCCGGAAATGTCGGAACGTTGTCATGGCGGCCATGCCCTCCCCGCTTTTAGTCTGACCATACGGCATGTCGCCGGACACCGAATCGAGGAGGACGCATGTCACGCCGCGCGCTCACGTTCATTGTTCCCGTCTGTGTTGTGCTCGCCGCCGCCGGATGGAGGGTGACGCCGGGCGAGATCCGCGCCGATGGCAGGCCGCGCCAGCACGAGGCCGGCCCGCCCCCGCGGGCGGTGCGAGCGCTGCCGGGAGACACTGTCGCCATCAGTGTCATCAACACGATGCCCCACCGCATGCGCCTCTCCTACGAGAACGGCGACCATCAGGTGCCGCTTGGGGATGTGGAGGGGAACACCACCACGCAGGTAGTGCTTCGCAACTTGCAGGGGGACAGCGTGACGGTATGGGGCTGGGCCCCGCAGCACGACGACCCGTTCAGGAAGACGTTCGCCGTGCATGCCAGGGCGCAGGCGGTCTGGCAGTTCTGAGGTGTCGTAAAAAGTTGCGGGTACGACGCCTCGCGTACGATCCTATCGCCGCACTTCGCTCATCACACCGACGCAGTTTCCCTCGCTGTCCCGGCACGAGGCCATCCACAAGTCGTGGTCCGGCATGCGCACGAGCAGGTGCGGCCGTTCGTCGAACACGACGCCGCGACCCGCGAGCAGCTCATGCACCGCGGCGATGTCGCTCACTTTGTAATAGATGATCGATGTGCCGCCTGGTTGCGGGCCAGGTTCCGGTGCGGTGAGCATGAGGCGCACTCCGCCACAGTCGAAAAACGCGAGTCCGGGAGGTGCCTGGAACAGGAACGGCATGCCAAGGACATCGCGGTAGAACGCGACGGCCCGCGGCAGATCCTTGACGGTGATGGCGATCTGCCCGATGCCCGGAAGTGGTCCGGCCGGCCGGGATTGCGGCTCCTGGGGCGTCATTGGGGCTCCTGGCGGAACGGTGGGAGGATTGTGTGAGCGGCGGCCTGCGGCGATATTGTCATTAGCCAGACTAATTAGCTCAGCTAACTACAGTGGACGGTACCACGTGCCTGCACAGCGCGCAAGCCCTCCCCGGCGCCTCCGGCGGCCGGCGGCCTCCCGGTGGACATCGGAGCACCTGGCCAACCGCCTCCATTCCGCCGCCATCCACCTGCTTCGCCGCGTGCGGCGTGAGGACGACCGCAGCGGCCTCAGCTCACCACGCCTCTCGGCTCTCTCAGTCATCGTCTTCGCCGGCCCCGTGACGCTCGGCCAGCTGGCCGCCGCTGAACAGGTGCGGCCGCCGACCATGAATCGCATTGTGGACGCGCTCGAGGCCGCCGGGCTCGTCCGCCGGAACCCGGACCCGCACGATGGCCGCGTCTGGTTCATCACCGCGACTCCGCGCGGCGAAGCCCTGCTCCATGAGGGGAGAAGAAGGCGTGTCGCCGTGATCGCACGGCTCATTGACAGCGTCGGCGCGCCGGAACGCCGGAGCTTGAAGGGCGCCGTGCTGCTGCTCGAGACGATGCTCGAAACAGGAGCGTGAGCGAGTGGCCCTGGCGCCATGCACGGCCTCGCCCCGCGCGAGGGCGATGTGATGCCGGGCATGATGGTCACCTTCGGTCATGATGCCGGCGAATCCCAGCCCGCGGATTCGCGTGACGATGCTCGCGTCGGCAGGATTCCGTGCGGTCACAACGAGGCGCGCGCCACCGGGTATCTCGCTGGTGGACGCACGGTATTGGTCGCCTCGTTCAAGCATGCTCGCATGACTGACCATCATGCGACGAATCGAGGCCATGGTCCGTCCTGCGCCGGTCACGTCGACTTCGATGCCGCCCGGGATCGTTCGTTGCTCTGCCGCCGACCGCATCGTTACTTCGTCCATGTCGATGAGGTGTTGCCGGAGAGCCTCAATGTTCACGTTCGACCAGTCGGTGCTGGAATCCGCCTTGAGCAGTGCGACGATCTCGCTGATCGTTCCATACGCCGCTTGTCCCGCAGACGTGGGTACCTTCGACATGGAAGCCGGTGATTCCTGGTGATGTTGTGCTGCAGACAGTCCGGGAGCGCAGGCGAGCGCGATGGCGGCGATGGCGTTCGTGTACCGGGTCATGTGTCCTCCAGTATTGGTGAGCCAGCGTAGGACTCCGGATTTACCTCGGCGCCCGCCGCGCCGAAGCGACTAAAGTCACAGGAGTTGAGCGTCGACCGATGAGCGTTCCGCGTGAAGTGCTCTCCGCGCTCTCCCTGTTCCGCGATGCATCGGCTGCGGCGGTCTCCGCGCTTGCAAAGCGTGCGATCGAGGTTCGATATCCGGCGGAGAGCGTGATCTTTCTTGCTGGCAGCGTTCCGCGCGGCTGGTACGTCGTGCTGGAGGGTCGCGTGCGGGTGGTGCGCGGCTCCGGCGCCCGCCAGCATGTCGTTCACACCGAGCTGCCGGGCGGGACCCTCGGCGAGGTCCCGCTGTTCGCGGGCGACACGCATCCCGCCACTGGCATCGCGGCCGAGCCCACGCGATGCGCGCTATTCGCGAAGGCGTCGCTGGAGTCTGCGATGGCCGAGTGTCCCGAGATCGGCATCCTGATCAGCAAGCGCCTGGCGCTTCGAGTCCGGCGACTGGTCGACCGCCTGGACGAGCGGTCGCGCAGCGTGCGCAGCAGGTTGGCGGAGTTCCTGCTGGACCGCCTCGCCGCGTCAAAGGCAGGCAACCGCCTGTCAGTCGGGTTGACGCAGCAGGCGCTCGCCGAGGAGCTCGCGACGGTACGCGAAGTCGTGTCGCGAGAGATACGAGCCCTCGTCAACCAGAAGATCATCGAGCCGCTCGGTGGTGGCCGATATCGGGTGATTGACGTCGACGCATTGCGCCTGCGTGCTGCGGAAGAGCGATGACGGGCTGGTGCCAGGCCGCTGCCCGTCCATAGCTTGCGAATCATCCCGGGACCGTCGCACGCTGACAAGGAGAGCCTTGACCGTCATGAAAGCCCGCGTCGCGGCGCTCGCGACCGCAGCCATCGTGCTTCAGGGCTGCCACGCAGGAGGGGCCCTCACTGGTCCAGGGCCGCTCGCGGCCGGCGGCCACCGCGTGCTTTTCATCGGCAACAGCCTCACGTATGTGAATGACCTGCCGGGGACGCTCGCATTCCTCGCGAGCCTGGTCGGCGACACGATCCGCACCATGACCGTCGCGTTCCCGGACTACGCGCTCCAGGATCACCTTGCCGAGGGAACCGCCGCCCGGGAGATCGCCGCCGGCGGGTGGGAGTACGTCGTGCTCCAGCAGGGACCATCGTCGGTCGAGGAGAATCGCCAGAACCTGATCACCTACACCAGGCTCTTCGACACACAGATCCGCGCCAAGGGCGCGCGCACAGCGCTGTATATGGTATGGCCCCAGAGGGTGAACCTTTCGACCTTCCAACGAACGGTGGACTCGTACGCGCTCGCTGCGCAGGCTGTGAACGGGCTGCTGCTCCCCGCGGGTGACGCATGGCGCACGGCGTGGGCCAAAGACTCGACGCTGCAGCTGTATGCGCCGGACGGACTGCACCCGTCGTACCTCGGAACGTATCTCGCGGCGCTGGTGATGTATGAGCGCATCACCGGAAAGGACGCGCACACGTTGCCGCTGCGCGTCGTCGCGGGGGGCGCGCAGTACACGGTGAACCAGGCAACCATTCGCCTGCTGCAGGACGCGGCGCACGAGACCAACGCGCGCTACGCCGGCGCACGCGTGCGTTAGTCCGTGCAGGGGACTGCGAGGATGGGCGCAATGATGGTTCGAAGCCTGGCCATTCTGCTCGCCGTCTGCCTCGGGGCTGATGCCCTCCGTGGACAGGCCACGCCGTCGCCTGCATTGCTCGCGTTGTCGAAGGCGGATATGACGCTGGCGATTGTCGATCCTGCCACGCTCAAGGTCGTCAGCCGGGTGCCGGCGGGACCCGACCCGCATGAGGTCGTGGCGTCCGCCGATGGCCGCTTTGCATACATCTCGAATTACGGGGGCGGCGCCTACAACACGATTACCGTTGTGGATCTCCTGACCAGGAAGGCACTGCAAACCTTCGATCTCGGCGCGCTCCGGGGACCGCACGGACTCGACTATGCGGGCGGCAAGGTCTGGTTCACGTCCGAAGTGGCCAAGGTGATTGGCAGCTACGATCCCGCAACGAACAAGATCGACTTGGTGCTCGGGACCGGCCAGAACCGGACACACATGATTGTCGTCTCGGAGGACCTCAAGCGCATCGTGACGTCGAACGTGAACTCGGCCACCGTGACCGTCATCGAGAGAGTGGCCGGCGGGAGCCGCGGGCCGGGTGGTGCGCCTCAGAGTGATTGGGACGAGACCATCGTCGCCGTCGGCCGGGGGGCCGAGGGCCTCGATGTCTCCCCCGACGGCAAGGAGCTCTGGGTGGCGAACGCGCAGGACGGCACCGTCTCGATCATTGACGCGGCCACCCGAAAGGTGACGCAAACGCTGGCGGCAAACGTGAATGGAGCGAACCGCCTGAAATTCACGCCAGACGGGCGGCTGGTCTTCATTTCTTCGCTGCGATCGTCGGATATCGCGATTTTTGACGCGGCCTCCCGCCGCGAAGTGAAGCGAGTGAAGGTCGGGCGCGGAGCCGCGGGCATCCAGATGCAGCCAGACGGCCTGCGCGCCTACGTCGCATGCTCGCCGGACGACTACATCGCGGTTGTCGATGTGAAATCATTGGAAGTGGTCGGGCGCATTGAGGCAGGGCGGCAGCCCGACGGTCTGGCATGGACGGCCCGGAAGTAGACTAGCACGTATGGGGGATAGCCTCCGGCAGCGTTTGCCATCAGAGTTCGGCATCTGCCCCGTCACGCACTCGGCGCTTCTCCGCGCAGGCCCGGCATCCCCTGGGAGACTGGGCCATGAGCCACCGCAGGCCGTTCATCAAACATTCCGGGCATGCCGGGCCACTTCTCCCGGGTAGCGAGAAGTTCCCCGCCGGGCGCCCGCTCGGGGCTGCTTTCTCGCCGGACAATGCGCCGATCCGGATGCCGGCGCACATGCTCCGCGAGGGCGTCTCCGAGCGCGCAGCCATCGGCCACGCGGACGCTCTGCTCAAGACGGGGGCTCTGCAGACCGCAATCTTCAACAGCGCGAACTTCTCGAGCATCGCCACCGACGCGAAAGGCGTCATCCAGATCTTCAACGTCGGCGCCGAGCGGATGCTGGGCTACGCGGCAGCTGAGGTAATGAACAAGATCACGCCGGCGGACATCTCCGATCCACAGGAAGTGATCGCACGGGCAAAGGCATTGAGTGCCGAACTCTGCACGCCGATCACGCCGGGCTTCGAGGCATTGGTATTCAAGGCCTCGCGCGGGATTGAGGACATCTATGAACTGACCTACATCCGGAAGGATGGCAGCCGTTTCCCTGCGGTGGTGTCGGTCACGGCGCTGCGCGACCCACAGGACGCCATCATCGGCTACCTGTTGATTGGCACCGACAACACCGTCCGCCAGCAGATCGAAGAGGAGCGGAAGAAGCTCGATCAGCGCCTGCGCGATCAGCACTTCTACACGCGTTCGCTCATTGAATCCAGCATCGACGCACTGATGACGACCGATCCGCGTGGTATCATCACGGACGTCAACAAGCAGATGGAGGCCCTGACCGGTTGTACGCGCGACGAGCTGATTGGCGCGCCGTTCAAGAACTACTTCACCGATTCGGGCCGCGCGGAAGCGGGCATCAAACGCGTCCTGGCCGAAGGCAAAGTGACCAACTACGAGCTCACAGCGCGCGCCAGGAACGGCGCGCTGACGGTGGTGTCGTACAACGCGACGACGTTCCACGACCGTGACAGGATGCTGCAAGGGGTATTCGCCGCAGCGCGCGACATGACGGAACTCAAACGCTACAAGCAGACCAACCGGGATATCACCCAGCGCAGGGACGCGGAACGGTCTCTGGAACAGATGCGCAGCGACCAGATGCGGTTCAAAGATGAATTCTTTTCGCACGTCTCCCACGAACTGCGCTCCCCGCTCACCGCCATCAAGCAATTCACGTCGATACTCCTCGGTGGATTGGCGGGAGAGTTGAACAAGGAGCAGCGCGCATACCAGCAAATCGTGTTGAAGAATATTCAGCAGCTTCAGGCGATGATCGATGACCTGGTCGAGGTCACCCGCCTCGAAAGCGGGAAGCTTGCAATAGAACTGGAATGTGCGTCTCTTGCGGATGCGGTGACGGACACTCTGAACACGCTGGAGGGGACCGCCCGCACCAAAGGGGTCACGCTCTCGTGCGACCTGTTGTCAGAACTTCCGCCGGTCCACGCCGACAGGACTCGTCTCAGGCAGATACTGATCATCTTGCTCGATAACGCCATCAAGTTCACGCCGAAGTCAGGCTCCGCGACGATTCACGCTCGGCTACTACCACAGGATCCCCACTTTCTCCTCGTCGAAGTGGCCGATACCGGATGCGGGATCAGTCCCGACATCACCGAGAGAGTCTTCGAGCGCATGTATCAGGTTTCGGAACGCGTCCAGTCCAGTCGCAAGGGCCTTGGCCTTGGCTTGTATATCTGCAAGGAACTGGTT
>DASZZO010000023.1:0-42050 GCA_035544915.1 Gemmatimonadaceae bacterium
CGTGGGCTTCGGCGGCGTCTGCTGCGAGACCGAACCGCGCGGCGCGAGCTCCACCTGCACCACCAGTGGCGTCGCGGCGAGTTCTTGGAGGCCTGCGCGGATCCGTCGGCCCAAGCTGCCGCTCCATTCGCGCCCGAGCGCGCCCGCCAACTCCCGGTAGCTCGTGTGGATGCGCGACATGCTCACGTCGCCGCGGGCATCCCACACGGAGAAGCAGGCCACGAGCAGCTGAAAATGAAACGGCGTGAGCAGCCGCGGAAACTTGACGGCGACACTGCGCCCGTTGATGATCGCGGTCGCTTGGTAGAGTTCGGGCGTGCCCTGGAGTACGGTTCCGCTCGGCACCATAAGCGCTTTCGCGAACTGCGCGAGCACGTACGGCATCCACGCCGGCGCGTCCGCATCATGGTCCAGGGCGGCCAAGCTGTCCGTGGAGAACCACGTCGGCAGACCGCGTGTCATGGTGCCAGAACCCAGGCGGCGTGCCGCCAAACGCGGATCGTGAGGTCTCTCGTCCAGCACCCTTTCCCCGCGTGGCGGTTCGAGGGCCCTCGGTGCGCAGGGCACCGCAGGTTATGCTGGTCGACGCTCATCTCGGCAAGGTATCCACAATATGGCTTCCAAACACGAGTACTCGCAAGCCTAAGTCTCGCGGGCAACCCCTTGTGCCGCAGCAGTTTTATGGGAGCGCGGCTGTGACGCGCTTATGTGGACAGACGAGCGAACGGCCCGATGGTTACACGGCGAGGCGACCGTGGGGGCCCGCGGGGGAATCGCGCGAAACGGCGGCCGTTCGCGCGGGCTTGTAGAAGCCGGCGCGGGCTCAGGTCTCATGGGGCGTAGCAGCAATGATGCTGACCGCCCGACCTGAAGGAGTCACCCATGCTCGATCGTCTCATCGAATCGCCACGACCGGAGCGCGCCGCTGACCTCACCGCAAACGCGCGCACGGTTCTCGCCAAGCGCTACCTCATCAAGGACGCGGCAGGCCGCCCAGTGGAGAACCCCGAGGATCTTTTCTGGCGCGTGGCGCGGACCGTCGCGGCGCCGGACGCGCGCTACGGCAGTCCGCCCGAAGCGGTGGATGCGCGAGCGCACGCCTTCTACGAGCTGATAGCGAGCGGCCGGTTCCTGCCGAACTCGCCGACGCTTATGAATGCCGGGCGGCCACTCGGCCAGCTCTCGGCGTGCTTCGTGCTGCCGATCGACGACGAGCTGTCGAACGGTCGCTCGGGGATCTACGACACGCTGCGCGCGATGGCGCTCATTCACCAATCCGGCGGCGGCACCGGGTTTTCGTTCTCCCGCATTCGGCCGCGCGGCGCGATGGTGCGCTCCACGACCGGCGTGGCGAGCGGCCCGGTCTCCTTCATGAAACTGTTCGATGCATCGACGGAGGTCGTGAAGCAGGGCGGCACGCGCCGCGGTGCGAACATGGGCATCCTCCGGGTCGACCATCCCGACATCCTGGAGTTCATCGCGTGCAAAGAGGACCTCACGCAAGTCGTGAATTTCAACATCTCGGTCGCCGTCACGCAGGCATTCATGCAAGCGGTCGACGCCAATGAGACGTACGAGTTGCGCGATCCGGGCAGCGGCCGCGTGACGGGGACGTTGCCCGCGCGCCAGGTGTGGGATCGGATGATCGACGGCGCATGGAGGACCGGCGAGCCAGGGGTGTTCTTCATCGACGAAGCGAATCGGTACAACCCGGTGCCGCACTTGGGGCCGTACGAGGCGACGAATCCGTGCGGGGAGCAGAACCTGCTGCCGTACGATGTCTGCAACCTCGGCAGCCTCAACGTCGGCGCGTACGTGAAGGACCAGACGATGGACTGGGAGGCGTTCGGCCGCGACATCGCGACCGCGACACGCTTCCTCGACAACGTGATCGATCAGAATCGCTTCCCGCTGCCGGAGGTCGAGCAGCTCTCGCGGCGCATCCGGCGGATCGGCCTCGGCGTGATGGGCTTCGCGGACGCGCTCGTGCGCATGGAGATTCCCTACGACTCCGTCGAGGGCGTGGAGTTTGGGCGCCAAGTCATGGCGTTCCTCGACACGGAAGCGAAAGACGCCAGTGCGCTTCTCGCGAAGGAGCGGGGCCCGTTTCCGGAGTGGGCCCAGAGCATCTGGGGACCCGACGCGACGGCGGCCCGCGCAGAGGATGGGGAGCGCGTGCGCCCGAGCGCGGCGCTCCGCAACTGCAACGTGACGACGGTCGCACCAACCGGTACCATCTCGATCATCGCCGGCTGTTCGTCAGGCCTCGAGCCACTGTTCGCCGTCGCGTTCCTGCGGAACCAGGCCGGCGTCATGATGCCGGACGTCAACGCCGATTTCGTCGCGATCGCGAAACGCGAAGGCTGGTACTCGGACGCGCTCGTCGAGCGCATCGCGAAGGAAGGACACATCCACCTCGCCGAAGTGCCCGAGAAATGGCAGCGCGTCTTCGTCACGGCGAACGCGATCGCTCCGGAATGGCATATCCGAATGCAGGCGGCGTT
Source organism: Gemmatimonadaceae bacterium (assembly GCA_035544915.1). Classification (GTDB taxonomy): domain Bacteria; phylum Gemmatimonadota; class Gemmatimonadetes; order Gemmatimonadales; family Gemmatimonadaceae; genus Fen-1231. Next base: position 2,505 of record DASZZO010000023.1, read on the forward strand.
TCAGGCCCACTGCGACTCGGCGATCTCGAAGACGACCAACTTCGCGCACACCGCGACGCGCGAGGACGTCCGCGCGATTTATGACCTCGCGTATCGCTCGCACTGCAAAGGCGTCACGGTCTACCGCGATGGGTCGCGCGATGCGCAGGTGCTCTCGACGGGCGCCACGGCGGAAGCAGCGGCCGCACGCAAGGGCGCCCACAGCGCGAACGCCCCGCAGGTGGCGGACCTGCAGGCGGAGGTCGCGCGGCTCGGTGCCGAGCTCGCGCGGTTTTGCGAACACGCAGCCACGGCCGCCCGCGAGACGCCGGCGCTCCGGATGAAGCGGCCGCGTCCCGAAGTGCTGGAGAGCACGAGCATCAAACAGGCCACGCCGCTCGGCGTGATGTTCGTGCATGTCTCCCGCGACCAGGAGGGCCGCCCCTTCGATGTGTTTGTCAACCTCGGGAAGGCCGGCGGCAGTGCGATGGCCGACGCGGAAGCGATGGGTCGGCTCATCTCGCTCGGCCTCCGGTCCGGGATCTCGATCGAGGCGATCCACGAGCAGCTGCGCGGCATTTCGTCGGACCGCGCCGTCGGATTCGGCGAGCAGAAGGTGCGATCCGTCCCGGACGGCATCGCGATCGCGCTCAGCAAGTGGCAGACCCTGCGCGCCGGCGTGCAGGCCGCGTTGCCTCTACAGTCGGCGCCCGTTGCCGGAGTGGCCGTCACGATCGGCGTGGCGCTCGGCGACACGCCCGACACCGAGCTCAACGGGGCCTGCCCGGATTGCGGGGCAGAAGTGCGCGCGGCCAGTGGCTGCGAGGAGTGCTCTGTTGGTTGCGGCTACACGGCGTGCGGGTGACGTCGTATCGGAGTTCCCTCGCCCCTCGGTGACAGTTAATCTTGACGCGATCGGACAGTTAATTTTGACGTTTCCAGACAATTTGATTTGACGTCGCCATAGGCGTCGCACGCGCGAAAGCGGCTCGCACATCCGCCTTGGGTGTCGAGCCGTTTCGCTTCTCGGGCGGTGCACGGTCTGGCGGATGCGGCCTACCGGCCGGCAGTCGACCGATCGCGCGTCCGCGATCGTCGCGTCGTATGCGAAGGCTTGCCTCCCTGGCTGCGCGCACCGAGGCGTTCTCGCACGCGCCGTGCAAAGAGGTGCCAGTGCTCGAGCACGATATCAGCTTCCGTCTCTGTCGCTCCGCTCGGGTCCGCCAGGATGCGAGCACCCGTCGACACTAGAACGTCGGCTGCCCAATGCAGCTCCGCCCGAGTCGCGCCTAGGGTATTCAGCTCCAACATTGTGGGAGCTGAAAAAGCGTGGCGCGAAGTGATCGGTCGGTCCGGGGACTGACGGTCCTTGCGATACTGGCCGGCGCTGGCAGTACGCTGGTGCTGGCGCCGGTCTCGGATAGCGAGCTTTTCGTGCGGTCGTTGTATGCGCGCGTGATTTTTGAGCGGATTCGACGCGAACAAGCTTTCGGCGGTGACGCCGGACCCACGCCTCCTCGGGTACGACTCCGCCCGCTTCGTCATCGGTCTGGCCTCTCGCGATCCTCCCTTCCGATGACTGAAAGATCGGGAAGGTTGCAGCCGCGGACTGGCACGAGACGCAGGTCGAGCGCCGATCCAGCGCGCCGGATTCTGAGGGTGATCGGGACTCCCGGCTGCAGATTCGCCAGCCGTTCCCCCGCTCGCCTCGTGGTGATCAATGCGCCATCCACCGCCATGAGAGTGTCCCCGACACGAAGAGCGCCGTCGGCCGGCGAACCCTTCTCGACGCCCGCGACGATAGGTTCGGTGTTGAACTCGTGCCTGCGGACACCGCCCGCCTTGCCCCCGTTCACAACGCACGACGCGCCTACGCACTTCAGCTTGGCCAGGCCGATGTCGCCAGTCACGGGAAAATTCCGGGGACAGATTATCGCGCCTTGCGCGTGCATCACCACCGGACCCAGGCAAGCGACGAACCGCAGGAAACGGGAGCCGGCCCGCCTCACAGATCACCCCGCGTGCCCATCTGCGGCCGCGGAGCCGCGGCCGAATCTCTCACCATCGTGGCCGGACAATCTTGCATCCAGTCTCCAGGCTTTCCCGCCGAACCCGCGAGCGTCGGGCGATCCGCGCGATCGTACTCGTCGAGGAAGGCGACCGTGATATCCTCGAATCGCCGGAGTCGTCCGGCAAGTGAAACGACCTTCGCGGCGTCCGCCGCCTCCATCATGGGCTGATCGGAGAAGTCCATGTGGGCCGTGCCCGACTGGACGTAATCGCAGAGCGGTCCACGAAACCTGGAATACGCGGCTCGCTCATAGCCAATGCGTTTCCGGATGTCGGCTGAATCAACGGCATTCTCCGCATGCAGAAGGTCGTCCGAGCGAAGGTACAGGAACGGCTGAACGAGCCCCTGGAGGTAGATCGGCCACGACCAGCCGAGTCGACCGTCGAGGTCTACGCATGCACGAGGCTCGGGATCGACGCGGCAATACTCGGCTGCCGTGGTTCCCCCGAGCGAATGGCCCATGGCGACGAGCCGCGACCAGTCGAGCCTGTTCCCAATTCGGTCGAGCGCCTTCAATCGCCGCACCACGAATCTGAAATCTTCGGCCTGAACTTCGGTCCGCGATGCCTTCAGGCTGTTGCGGATTCCGGGGTCGAGGAGCCGCGCGCGTGTCCATGCCGAATCCGTGTTGAGTCCAACAATTCTGCCAAACAACTCGACGAGACCTGAATACGGATGCTCGACGAGCGCCACGACGTAGCCTCGACTCGCGAGCTCCTCGAGAAATGAGGTGTACGAGAACCCTGGGACACCGAGGCCGTGGGAAAACAGGACGATCGGGAGTCGCGACGGCGAGCGAACGATCGCTGCGCCCGAGTCGGCGTGCGTGATAACGCCGAGCAGCACGCGGCGCTTTGCCTCGGTGAGCTCCGCCTCACTGTCCAGGAGGACACGGGGCGTCGGCACATACGCGGCTCGCACGGGACGTGCACGTTGCTCCGCCGGATAGAAGAGCTGGACCGCGACCTGACGACGTGAAGCACGGCTCTGCGACAAGACCTCGGGCCTGGCTGCATCCGTCCAGACCCATCGCAGCGTTCCGACAGCGTGCGGCCCTCGAGGCATGAGAGGCAGCGACGCCACGCCGGTCTGCGCGACCGCCTGGCTCGCCAGGACGCAGGCCAACGCGGTGGCGCTGGTCAGCAACCGCGGGAGCGCATTCGTGCGTTTCATCGGTTACCCCGCGTTCCGAGATGTTCGCGCGCGCCACGAGCGACCCGCGCGAGTTGTGAGAGCAAGGTGTCATTGGGGGTGAACGAGGCCACTTCCGCAGCCGCGGCGGCGAGCGCCGCGACCGCCACCTCGGGGCCGTCCACGCGCTCGGCGGACGAACCGCCGGCCGCCAAGTTCAATCGAGCGATGGAGGCGACGTATTGTGTTCCCGTCCGCTGTACGTCGGCCGCCGGAGAGGTCGCCGCCGAAGCTCGGCGATTCTCGTCGGTCCGTCCGACCGCGAGACCAGCGACGAAGATCGCCCCGGCGGCGGCGATGCGCATCAGCCCGCTCCACCACCGGTCTGAGGGTGGCACCACCAGCTGGCGTGTCGTTTGAAGCTCTCGCCGTATAGCCTCCCGGAGGAACAGAGGAGGCGCCGCCTCTCGAGGGAGGCGGGCCAGCGCCGCGTCGATTTTGGCCTCCCAGTCGGCGAAATGTTTGGTGTCGTTCATGGCCCGCTCCTTCATAAGGGAATGGTGAAAGGCAATCATCGATCGAGCATTTCCCGCAGCATCGTCCTCGCTCTCGAGATCCGGGATTTCACCGTGCCGATGCGTACTCCGAGAATCGCAGCGGCATCGGCGTACGAATAACCGGTGACGAGACAGAGGATGGCGGCGTGACGCGCCCCGTCGGGAAGCCTCGCGAGTGCGCGCTCGATGTCGATACTGGTCTCCGGCATCGCACGCCGTGCCGCCACGAGATACATCGCGGCGTCGAATGCGGCGCCACCCTCAATCCGCACGGCCTCACGCGCGCGCCGCCGCGCCCGCATCAAATGAGTCCGGACTGCTATCTTGTGGACCCACGTCCCGAATCCCGAGGCTCCGCGAAAGGCCCGGATCCCTTTCCATGCCTGGATGAACGTTTCTTGAAGTGCCTCCGCCGCCGCCATCTCGTCGCGTTCGAGTCGCAACAGTAGTGCGAACACCCGACGATGGTGCGTGTCGTAGAGCTGGCTGAACGCCTCGTCGTCCCCAAGCCGCGCCAGCGCGACCGAGTGCATCTCATCAGAATCGCCGCCGCAGGGGGAGGGCATACCTGTTGGATGCTCCGCGGTCGCGGATTGTTCACGCGCGCGAAAACTTCGACGACGGGCTGGGTGGTCCGAGTTGTCGCGCTACGTGCTACCTGAGACGTTCGTAAACAAGCGGTGGGCCGCCATAGCTGAATACGAGTGTCGAAAACGCCCCGCCGCTCCCGTTGCGTCCCGTGACCGTTCCGTACCCCTGGCGATAGAAGAGCGTGGAGTCGCTCAGCGGGAACAGCGGGTAGTGAAACGGTTCAGACCGGAATCGAATGTAGAGCCCGTCCGGCAAGCGCTCCACGGCGACGCTGTCCGTCGACGAACGCCGATAGCGGCCTTCAAACGCGAGAAGCCGGCGGTCGTCGAGCGTAACGGGTACGTAGGCTTGACGTACGTTGTACGGCTTTCCGAAGACGATCGCTTCCAGTCCATTCGCGATTTCAAAGATCGCGCCCGTGTTGATATTGTTCAGTACGATGATCGTTACGTCATCACGCGCATATCTCCGAAAGATGGCTCCGAATCCCGGAACGATTCCCGCCTCGGAGACGAAGGGATGCAGCGAGTCGCCACCGGCGTCGACGGCGATCGCATGAGGAGCACCAGCGGCGTCGCTCAGGCGTCCCATCGTTGAAGACAGCGCCCACCGCAAGAGGTCGTCCGCGGTCGAGAGGAACGACCCCGAGCCAACCATGATGGACGGGTCGAACCAATCCGCATTGCCGAGCAGCGTCGTGTCGTGCGCCGGCATGTATCCCAGCGCACGTCCTGGAACGATCGCGCGCGCATCGGCGCTGCTAGTGCCCGACATATGAAGAGGGCGAAGGACTCGCTCGCCCACCACCGCTGCAAAGGGTTTGGCCGTGATCCGCTCGACGATGTCCGCCAGGAGGACATAGCCAGAACTCGAATAGCGATGACGTTCGATGCCTGGAGGTGGAGGCGCGAAATCGAGTGGTTTGGTCTTGAACCAATCGACAATCTCCGCCAGCGTCGAGCGCCGTCGCTGCATTTCGGCCGCGTCGGGAAAGGAGCCCCAATCCGGAATACCTGAGTGGTGCAGAAGAAGGTGCTGCAGGGTGATTTCATTGCCGCGCGGATAGTCGGGGATGTACTTCGAAACGGGGTCGTGAAGATCCAGAAGACCATCGTCCCGAAGCGAAAGAATCGTGGCGGCCGTCAGCCCTTTCGAAATCGATCCGATCATGAAGCGGGTGTCGACGCGGTTGAGCACGTTCCGCTCATAGTCGGCCATCCCGAAGGCGTGGCGGTACGTGGGAGTGCTTCCTCGCGCGATGAGCACCACGCCGCCGAAATCCCGGGTCGCCACGTATGGCGCCAAGAACTGATTGATACGGGCCGGCAAGGAGCCCTGGGCCAGTGCTTGAGATACAAGCAGGCAGACGGCGAGCGGAACTACGTGCCGTTGACGGAACCTCGGGAGCTGCGTCATGCGAGAAGGTGTCTCGTGAAGGATGAACGCCTACTTCATGATGCTCGTTATCTCCGAACCCGCAACAATGGCACGCGATTGGAGTGCCTTATGAGACACGGGGTCTATCCATCGCGTCATCTCAAATGAACCGAAGTCGAATATGACTTTCCACGCCTCGACGTCGTGTCCATTCCACGAGATTCGCACGCGGCCTTCGACTTGAAACTCCAACATCAGAGCGAAGTAGTCGGCGCGCAGTTGAGCGTCGCCGAGGCCGAGATGCACCGCCCTGCGTCAAATGAAAATGTCCGAGCGGCCCTGAAGTACGTCAAATACCCCTTCAATTTGGCGTCAAGATTAACTGTCACCGAGGTCCCTCGGCCTCGGTGGGAACTTCAATTCCTTTCTTGTCTTCGGGCCCCTTCCGACGACGTTTCTGACTCGCTAGCCCATCCAGCCGCGACTCAGCTGGAGCTGCGGGTGGCACTCTGGTTCTTTGGACCGCTTCACTCCGCCCGCAGCGCCGCGATCGGATCTGCCCGCGTCGCACGCCACGCCGGGACCAGGCACGCGGCCGCCGCCACCCCGACGAGCACGAGCGAGACCACGCCGATTACCGCCGGGTCGCGCGGCGAGGTGTCGTACAGCATGGACGCCACCACGCGACCGAGGGCCAGCGCCATCCCGCACCCGATCACGACGCCGACCAGCACCACGCGCACGCCTTCGCCCAACACCAGCCGGACAATGTCCGCGCCGCAGGCTCCGAGGGCCACTCGCACGCCCATCTCCTGTGTGCGCTGGCTCAGGTTGTACGCCACGGTGCTGTAGACGCCCACGGCGGCCACGACCAACGCGAGGAGGCCGGCGGCGGTGAACAGTTCCGCGCCGAGTCGGAAGGGCCTGAGCTCGCGCGCGAGGATCTCGCTCATGGGGCGCACCATCACGTGTGACTGCCGTCCCAGGATGCCGCCCAGTTGCGCGCGCGTCTTCGCGATGATGTTTGTGGTCGACGCGCTCCCCGTCGATCTCACCCGGATGGCCAGGGCTCCGGCATAGGCGGCGGGCCCGGCCTGCGCGAGCGGAATGTAGATGTGCATAGAGGGGTCTTCGATGATTGCGGCGTAGTGCGTCTCGGACACGATCCCGACGACGGTGCGGCACGGGGCGTCGCGCTTGTCGAGGATGAGGCACTTTTTGATGGCGTTCTCACCGGGCCAGATCGTCTTCGCCGTCAGCGCGCTGACCGCGATCACCGGCTCCGCCCCCTCCCGGTCGGTCGCCAGAAGCCCGCGGCCGCCCTGCACGCGAATCCCGACCGTCGCGAAGTAGTCGGGTGACACCCACGACATGAACGGCGACGCACCGTGGAGGCGCGGGACACTGTCCCGGTCCGGCAGGAACACCTTCACCCAGTGGAATCCCCAAAGCGGGATGCGGTCCACGAGCCCCACGCCCTCGACTCCCGGCAGGCGTGAGAGTCGCTCGGCCACGATCGGCAGCGCGCTGGCGACCTCCTCTCGGTGACTCCCCTGTCCGGCGCCGCTTCTAACGTTCGCGAACACCAGGCGGTCCGCGTCGTAGCCGAGGCTCACGGATTCGATGTGCTGGAGGCTCCGGACGAAGAGCCCGGATCCCGCGAGCAGGACCACGGAGAGCGCACCCTGCACCACCAGCAGCGCGCTCCGCAGTTTCGACGCGCGATACGTGCCCTCGCGCGCGCCCGCTTTCAGCGCGTTCACGAGATCTGTGTGGCTCGCCTGGAGCGCGGGGACGAGTCCGGTCGCCACGCCGGCCACGATGGCGATCACGGTCGCGAATGCCACTATCCGCGGGCTGATCGCCGGCTCGCCCCAGCGCACGTCGGGGAGCACGCTGTTACGCAGTGCCGTCGCACCCCATGTGGCCGCCACGAGCGCGACAAGCGCGCCGAACAATGCGATGACCACGATCTCGGTGAGGAGCTGGCCTACGAGGCGGGCGCGACTTACGCCCAGGGCGAGACGGACGGCAATTTCGCGCCGGCGTTGGAACGCGCGCGCGAGAAGCAGGTTCGCGATGTTGGCGCACGCGATGAGCAGGATGATGGCGGCCACGCCCGCCAGCCGCGTCGCGATGGCGACCTCCTTGCCGCCGGCGTCCGGCCACACAGCCTCGATGACCGGCGCGAGCACCACGGTCGACGCGCTGTCGTCAATCGCCTTGCTCGTGCGGATGACTGGCGTGGCGGAGGCCACTACGCGCAGCGCCGTCGCGCGCGTGCGCGCCCGCGTGATGATGCGCATGAAGTAGCTGTTGGGAGAGTCGTACCAGCGCTCTCCACCCGGGTTGTAGTTCCGCATCGTGCTCATCGGCACCCAGAAATCGACTGGTTCGATGTCGATGCCCTCGAAGCCAGCCTGCGCGACGCCGATGATGGTGTACCGTCGCGCGTCGATGTTCACCGACTGCCCGATCGCACCCACGTCGCCGCCGAACCGCTGCATCCAGTAGCGTTGACTGATGACGGCGAGCTCGACGAAGTTCTCGATCCGGTCCTCATCCGGCGTGAAGAATCGCCCGGCCGCCGGGCGTACCCCGGCCACGCCGAAGAAGTCGCCCTCGACGAAGCCCGCCACGCCCTCGGGCGCGTCGTCGTCCGGGCCGAGGCGTTCGTGGTCCGTGCGGTAGCCGGCGAGCGTCACGCCCTCGGGTGCGGCGGCGCGCAGGTCACGAAGCTCCGCGTGATTGTAGACGGAACGGATCCCGTCCGTGTGCCGCCGCTGGTCGCGGTAGTGCTGCTGGAGCCGGCGGATCTCTCCGGGATTGCTGACACCCGCGGGTGCGCGCATGAACATGCGGTCGAGCAGCGAGAAGATCGCGGCGTTCGCGCCGATGCCCAGCGCGAAGGTGACCGCGACCGTGACGGTGAAGCCGGGAGAGCGGCGGAGGGTCCGCAGCACGTAGCCGACATCCTGCGCCACGCCCTCCCACCACTCCGCGCGCTGGCGGTGTCTGGCGATGCGGCCGTCGATCTCCCTCAGGCTCGAGCGCACGGCATCTACATCACCGAACTCTGCCACTGCTTGCGATCGTGCCACTTCGGGCGTGGCTCCGCGCGCGATCAGATCGGCGACCTTCTGCTCGAAGTGGAAGCGCAGCTCGGCGTCGATGTCGGCCTCGGCGCTTGGGCGCCAGAGGCGGAAAAACCGGCGCCATCCCGCGGTCCTGCCGCTCATTCCGCCCGCAACGCGGTCATCGGATCCGCCCGCGTCGCGCGCCACGCAGGAACGAGACACGCGACCACCGCCACACCCAGAAGGACGACAGCGCTGGCCACCAGAACGGCGGGGTCGTGTGGCGATGTGTCGTAGAGCATCGATGCGACCAGCCGGCCGAGGGCAAGCGCGATGACGGCGCCGGCTGCGACGCCGACAGCCACCACACGCACGCCCTCTCCGACGACGAGCCGCAGGATGTGCGTCTCGCGCGCACCGAGTGCCACGCGCACGCCCATCTCGTGCGTGCGCTGGCTGACGGTGTACGCGAGTGTGCTGTACACGCCGACCGCCGCGACGAGCAGCGCGAGGAGTCCCGCCGCGGAGAAGAGCGCGGCGCCGAGGCGCCAGGTCCTCAGCTCAGGCGAGAGCTGCTCGGCGAGCGTCCGGATCCATGGGGTTGAGCCCGTCCCTCCCAGTCCCACGAGCAACCGGCGGACCTGCGTGCCGACGTCGGTGACGCGGCCGATCGCGGCGCGTATCTCGAGCGCTCCGACGGTTCCCAGCTTTCCATCGTCCCCCTCCTGGGCGAGCGGCACGTAGAACTGCATGGACGGCCTCTCGATGAGGCGCCCGTAGTGCGAGTTTGAGACGACGCCGATGATGCGCCGGCACGGGTCCTCGCGCTTGTGAAGGATGAGGCACTTGCCAATGGCCGATTCGCCCGGCCACAGCGTCCTTGCCATTATCGAGTTCACCAGGAGCACCGGCTCCGACCCCGTGCGATCGTTCGGCGAAAAATCACGTCCGACGAGCACGCGCATCCCCATCGTCGCGAAGAACCCCGGCGACACGAACGACACGATCGGCCCGGAACCATCGAGCGTGGGCACCGAATCGCGCTCGGGGAGAAAGTTCGAGACGAAGGAAAACGCGGACATGGGCACGTTCTCGGTGAATGCGACGTGCTCGACGCCCGGGAAGCGCTCGATGCGCTGGGCCGCCTCTTTCAGCAACACGTCGAGTTCGGCGTCGCGGCTACGTCCCAGTTCGGGATCGGTCCGAAGACCCGCGAATACGATCTGCGCCGCATCATAGCCGATGTCCACTGTCTCGACGCGCTGGAGGCTGCGAACGAAAAGCCCCGCGCCCGTGAGGAGCACGCACGAGAGGGCGAGCTGCGACACGAGCAGCGTAGTGCGCACGCGCGAGCGGGGAAGCCCGCCATCGCGCGCGCCACCCCTGAGAACTCCAGTGACGTCGGGACGGCTGGCGTGAAGTGCCAGCACGAGACCGGCTGCGAAACCCGCGAGTACAGCGGTCGCCGCGGCGAACGTCACCGCGTGGAGTCCGATCGCCGGTGCTCCCCATTGCACGTTCGGGAGCAGCGCTTGCCGGAGCGCGGTTGCGGTCCACGCCGCCACGAGGAGCGCCGCGAGGCCCGAGATGGTCGCGAGGACGAGGCTCTCGGTGAGCAGCTGTCTGACGAGTCGTGAGCGGCTCACGCCGAGCGCGAGGCGGACGCCGATCTCGCGGCGGCGCTGCAGCGCACGGGCGAGGAGAAGATTCGCGACGTTCGCGCAGGCGATGAGAAGAATCGCGAGCGCGACGGCGCCGAGTCGCGTAGCAATGGCCTGCTCGCTGACGTTGAAGCCCGGTGCGACCGCCTCCTTGATCGAACCGAAGGTGGCGAACGCCAGCGTGTCGCGTATTTCCGCAGCCTTGCGCAGCGCGACCGTCGTCGTCACCCGGATCGCGGGAAAGGTGCGGATGTCGTGGGCACGCAAGAGCGCGCGAATGAACAGCGTGCCGTGTCGTTCGTACCACTGCATATCGCGGTTGGCCCAGGTTCCCCGCGTGTTCATCGGGACCCAGACGTCGCCCGCGTCGAGGTCCGTACCTCGAAACGGCTTGGGCGCGATGCCGATGACGGTGTATTGGTGCGAGCCGATCTCGAACGTCTTCCCGACCGCGTTCTGCGCCGTGAGAAAGCGGTCGTGCGCGAGATCGTACGAGATGACCGCGACCGGCGCGAACGCTTCAGCGCGCCACTCGCTCGCGTCGAACGGACGCCCCGCGGCCAGTCGCACGCCGAGTGTGCCGAAGTAGTCGCCCAGCACGTAGATCACTACGCCCTGCGGCGCGCTGTCGTCGCGACCGAGGTGAACCTTGGCTTGCGTCCCGAATCCCGCGACTTGCGTGCCCGCCGGCAGCGCAGCGGCAATTGCGCGAAACTCGGGAGGTGAGAAGTTCGACAGGATCTGCTGAACGCCGCGCGAGTCGTGGTAGCCGTGGAAGACCCGTCGCAGTTGACCGGGATCGGCGACACCCGGTGGCGCCTGCAAGAACATGCGGTCCAGAATGGAGAAGAGCGCCGCATTCGCGCCAAGCCCAAGCGCGAGCGTCACCGCTACCATGACGGTGAATCCCGGCGATCGGCGCAGCGAACGCAGAACGTATCCGAGGTCCTGCGCGATGCTCTCCCACCACTCTGCATGCTGCCGGTGCTTCGCGATGCGGCCGTCGATTTCGCGAAGACTCGAGCGCACGGCGGCGACGTTACCAAACTCTGCCACTGCCTGCGCCCGTGCCACGTCGGGTGCAGCTCCGCGGGCGACCAGGTCCGCGATCTTCTGCTCGAAGTGGAAGCGCAGCTCGGCGTCGATGTCGGCTTCGGTGTTGGGGCGCCAGAGGCGGAGGAACCGGCGCCATCCCGTGGGCCGGCCGCTCACGCCGTCTGCGGCTTCGCCTGCATCACGCCGGCGACCGCCTCCACGTAGCGGGTCCACGCGCTGGTCTCCGCGCGGAGCGCGCGACGGCCGGCGGTGGTGAGCGAGTAGAACTTCGCGCGCTTGCCCTTGACGGACGTGCCCCACTCTGCTTCAACCCAGCGGAGCTCCTCCATGCGGTGCAGCGCGGTGTAGAGTGCGCCGTCGAGGATGTTGAAGGTGCCTCGCGATCCGTGCCGAATGAAGTCCGCGACGGCATAGCCGTGCATCGGTTGCCACGAGAGGGCACGGAGGACGAGCACGTTGAGCGTGCCCTGGATGAGGTCGAGTTCGTGCTGGGTCATGGAACGAGCATACCATCAACTGTTGATTGTATCAAGGGTTGAGGGTATGACCGCGAGCCGGGGCTCGAATCCTACGCCATCCCCGGAAACTCCTATCGAGCCGCGTTCTCGTCCGTCGGACAACCTCTGCTGCTGTTCGACACGCGAAACGTCGCCACCGGCGGCACGGGCGCTGCGCCGCTCCAGGGGCCGATCCTGATGCGGAGCGTCGGGGCCGTCTTCAATCCAGGACGGGAGTCGGCGTTCTTCGGGTACCAGCTCTTCCCGGACGACTACGACTTGCTGATCTACGTGGCGACGTCGAACCCGAGCACGCTGCTGCCGTTTCGATAGTTCGGTACGACTAGCCTCGGAGCTCGGATCTGATCCGGCCGGCCGCGCCGTGCTGTTCGGCCGCGTGGAGGCGACGATTTCGATCGAGGCGTTTGATGCGCTGGTCGCTGAGGTCATGGAACAGGCGCCGTACTGCACGGCGCGGCGCGTCTTCTGGGTGGTCGACAACGGCACCATCCATCGGGGGCAGCGGGCGATCCACCGGCTCCAGACTCGCTGGCCGACCCTCCTCCTCGTCCACTTGCCGGTGCACGCGAGTTGGCTCAATCAAATCGAGATTTACTTTTCCATTCTCCAGCGCAAAGCCCTCGCCCCGGCCGACTTCTCGTCGCAGGGCGCCGTCAGCGACCGCATCCGCGGCTTTGCGCAACACTCCCAAACCATCGCGCGCCCCTTCGCCTGGCGCTTCACGCGCCGGGATCTCGCGCAACTCCTGACGCGGTGCATACCCTCCGCACCCCCCGACAAGATCGCCGCGTGAGAATACGTCATCGAACTTTCGTTCCGCTGTACTAGTGCTCGTCGCCGTCGTAGATCCACATCGAGCGGGTGTTGCCTGCGCCGCGGAAGCCGAGGTTCTCATAGAACGTGACGGCACGCCCATCAGCTGTGAGCATCTGCTGGTGATAGTGAGAATACCTCGACATCAAAAGCTTCATGAGCGCGCTGCCAATGCCTCGGCGCTGGTAGCCCGGCGCAACGACCAGGTGTGGATAGTAGACGACCAGGTGCCCGTCGGAGATCGCATACCCGATCCCGATCAAGAGAGCACCATCCCAAGCGGTGACGGCCGCGTCCGCGGCTCGCAGCGCCCGGCAGAGGACATCGGGCTTGCGTGCGCACGACCAACCCACCGACGCGTAGAGCCCAACGACTTGATCGTCCGGGAGATCCCGGTCTTCCCGAAAGGTGATGGTCGATACAGGTGTCGCGGGCATTGTGGGGTGGTCTTGGGGATCGGGGCGATCTTCACACTGGCACCGGCTACTGATCCGGCGGCAACGTGCGGTGAAGGAGACCGGGCTTGAGCGTCGAAGCCCTGCCTCGGAGGACATGATCCAGAAACGCGACCACGTACCCAATGACCAGCGAATACGCCTCGGCCGGGCGGAGCGTCGCACCGACACCGACGAGCTGGGCCGGTAACTCGAACGGCGCATCGCTGAACGTCATGTGGCCGGTTCCCTCTATGGCGATGACGAAGGAAGGAACGTCCGGATGGCGAGCCATGATCGCAGTCCACATGCTGTCGCGCGCTCTGCCCATGGCGGCGAACTCCTGGCGTTGGCGCGCCTCGGCCGAGTCTTTCGGCGAAGTCGTGCGGCGCGCCGGCTGACTGAGCAGGGTGAGGAACGGTTTCCCGACACCGAACCGCTCGACATCGCCGACGGGCTGGCCGTCCATGTCGATGCACGCCCTGATCATCGGCTCATCGCGGCACGCTTGGAGCGCTGCCGCGCCGCCGAGTGAATGACCGATCATCGCCACTCTGGTCGTGTTGAGCCTGAGGCGCCAGCCGGGCCTCGCGTCGACCGCGAACGCAGCTGCACGGCGCACGGCAAGCACCCCTTCATGTGCCCACCTCTTTACGAGCCACGCGAGTGTCGAATCGACGCTGTCGTCCAGCGAGTCGACACGTCGGCGCAAGCGCAGCGAATCGCGCCCGGGGACGAGTAGCGACCCGTCCGGTGCCAGGGCGAAGCCGCCATAGGGATGATCGACGCTCAGGATAACGTACCCGCGGCTCGCGAGCTCTTGCCCCAGAGCCGCATAGTGCGCGCTCGAGACGCCGAAGCCGTGGGAGAAAATGACGACAGGCCAGCCCGCGTGGATGGGGGGTGCCTCCGGCTTGGCGTCGCGCCGCGCCGCGAGCCGGATGCTCTTCCAATCACGCATCTCGGCTTCTGGCTCTTCGAGGTACTTGTTGGCTGCCATCGAGTCGAGCAGATTGCCGTCCACATAGGGGACCGGACCGTTCCCCGTACCGGCGACGGCCGGGTAGAACACGCGCACTGCCAGAGGGCGAATGAGACGCGTGCGCGACGAAAGTTCGGCGGTGTCGACGAGCCGAAAGGCGACGGTGCCCAGCGCATGGGGTCCCGAAGGCGCTGGCAGGGGGGCGCCAGCGCCCGCTGCGCCGACCTGCGCTGCTGCGCGCAACCCGACGAGAAAGCACAGGGTGAGAAGCAATGTCACAGACGACGCTGGCGCCATATGTTTCCCCATCTCGCATCCGACGCTACGAGGGCGCCTTGGACCTAGTTTCACGATAGTGAAATCCACATCTCACGATAGCGGCAGAAGGCGCGGCGCGAAAGGGGGCGCTCGCTCGCGGCGTCCACGACCGCCCGGGGTGGACACTCGTGCCGGAACGCCGGAGCCAGCCCGCGACTCGTTTGGCTACCGGTTACATGACCACCGGAAACAACTGGGCTTCACGTTGGTCGAACTCGCCAGACGCAGCGGCGTGAGTGCGGCGATGCTGTCCGAGGTGGAGCGCAACCGGAAGAGTCCTTCGCTGCGCGTGGCGAGCCGAATTGCCGAGGGGCTCGAGTGCGCGGTTTCGGACCTGCTGAGTCAGGACCTGTCGGGAGGCATCACGATCCAGGCGAGGCGGCAACGGCGACGGCTTGTTGATCCCTCGAGCGGGATAGAGCGCCACGTGCTTGCTCCACGCCTGCTCTCGCACGGGATCGAGCTCGTCTGGTACGTGGTCCCGAAGGGAAGCAGCTCAGGGCAGTTTCCTCCTCACCGGGCGGGGGTCGTGGCGCACGTGACGATTGTGAAGGGTGAACTCGAGAGCAAGACGCCCCGGCGGCGATATCGCCTTCGCGCGGGCGATTCGATGACCTATCCCGCCGGAGTAGCGCACGAGTTCAAGAACGCAGGGAGCGCGACATGTGAGTTCGTCCTGATCGTGGATGCTTCACGGCAACGCCAGGCGCCGATTCGGTGACAGCGGAAGGCGCTGCATCCAGCAGATGGATGGCCGCAGCGTCAGTCTCGGCTCGCCGGCATAGACGCGTCACGGGGTAGAAACCGGCAGTCGACCCGGTCTCATCAGGGCATCCAGCGCTGATGAGGCGATCGTGGCACGTGGGAGCAGCAGGCACGCACTGAGTCCCGAGGAGCGAGAGGCGCGACGCGCAGAGGCCAGCGCGCGACTCCTCGAGGCGGTCCAGACGCTCCGGGACGGCGAGCAGTTTCGCGCGGTGCTCCGCTTCGCAGCTCGGCAGCGACGGTATTCGATCTCGAACACGTTGCTCATCCTGAGTCAGCGTCCTGATGCCACCTGCGTGATGGGCTTTCGGGAATGGCTCAAGGTCGGGCGCTACGTAAAGAGGGGAGAGCAGGGGATCCGCATCTGGGTTCCTCGCGCGGTGCGTCCGCGATCGGATGACACGAGTGGCGACGAGGTAGAGTTCTCCACGCCAGCGACCGCGTCGTCACGACCGCGTATCCGTTTTGTTATCGGCACCGTGTTTGACGCGGCACAGACGGACGGAGAGCCGCTCCCGTCGATGCCGGAACCGCTTCCTGTTACGGAGGAGGGGCCGCACGTCGAGCGATTGCTGTCCGCCCTGATCGCGACGGCGCGCGACGACGTCGTGTACGCGGTGGAGATCCGTCCGCCAGCCACCGAGCGCGACGTCGGGGAAGGATGGGCCTCGCGACCCCCCGACTGCCGTATCTGGGTGAATAGCCAGCTCCCCGGCGGGCAGCGCGCATCGGTGCTGGCCCATGAGCTGGCCCATGCCTGGTGCTTCCGGCACGACATCGCCGCCGGGGGCTCGCGGAGTTTGCACGAGATCATCGCCGAATCGACGGCGTTTCTCGTCATGGATGAGCTGGGCGTCGACACGACGAACGCCAGCATTCCGTACGTTGCTGGGTACGCCGGCGATGACGCGAGTTTGCTGCGCGGGGTCACCGAGGCCCAGACGCTCGCACGTGCGCTGATCGAGCAGCTCCGCCCACGACTGCTGGCGCTTCAGCCTTCACCCACGCTGACACAGGTCGACGGCGAGGCGCGTCCTGCACCGGTGAGCGCAGGGCGCCAAGGATCGCGATCCGCTGAGATCACAACCGCGGTGGCGGCCGCTGCGATCGGGGGCGTGACAGCGAACCCTGATCAGACGCGGGCGGCGCCATGTGACGATACCGCGCTGGCTGGCGAGGTGGTCCACTATGCGTGACGTCATTCTCGTGACGGACGCGATCGGGCGGCCGCTGAATCCGCGCCTGCGTGATCAGCAACTCGTGTTGCCGCCCGCCGGTCAGGAGGAGCGCTATGATGGCGATGCCGCCCTGACCGCGCTCGGCTGCACGGAGGATGATCCCCTCGCGGCGTTCGTTCCCGGTGCCCGCGCGTTTCGCGCGCGCGTCGAGGGACGCACGGTGAGCCTCCTGGCGGAGGAGCCGTGGGCCACGTTCAACGTGTTCCTCGACGGGACGCACGTCATCGCGGAAGGACGCGCGATCGGCGCAGGGCGGGCGCACCTCATCGTGCGTGGGAGTGCGCGCGCCGGCCTGACCGAGGGCGCCAGCGGGGAGTTTCTCGACGAGGCGCAGGGCCTTGTGCGCGGGGACAGCACGGCGGTCGCGCGCGACGCTGCCGAGGTGGAGTCTCGCGATCGCTCCTCGGTGAACGCGGTCGGCGCGGCGCGCGTGTATGCCTACGATCGGTCGCGGGTGGACCTCGGAGAGACGAGCTGGGGCGTGGGCTTCGACGCGGCGCAGCTGCGCTTCCGTGACACTGCGTGCGGCGAGGTGCACGACCGCGCACGGTTCACGGCCCAGGATGACGCGCAGATTGGTGCACATGGGGCGGCGTCCGGGATGGCGCACGACCGGGCGACGGTGGTCGGACACGACACGGTCTGCGTGCATGGGGTCGACCACAGTTGCCTGATTGGGGACGGGCCGGTCACGTTCATGGCCGACGACGCGACCCGCGTCACACTCTGCTGGGGGCCGGAGCACCCCGGCGACGAGGTGGTGCAGGTGGCGCAGGTGATCGCGCGTGGCGCCGCGGCGGTTTCCGCACGCGGGGCAGGCGTGCGGGTCCATCAAGAGGGACGGGGCACGCTCGTCTTAGCTGACCACGCGCGCGCACACACGCGAGGGCCGGTACGGGTGACGGTGGAGACGGATGCCGAGGTGGTGAGCGCCGGCGGTGCGTCGGTCACCGGGCACGATGCGCAAGTGACGCTCGACGACGGTTCGCGCGCCGTGCTGACGGGGCGGATCGATGCGCGGGTGCGAGGATCCGCGAAGCTGCACGCGTCGGATGGCGCAGGGACAATCCGCGCGGAGGACGACGCGCGGGTGGCGGTCCGCCGTGGCGCGTTCACGGTGGCCGCGTCCGGTGCGAGTGAGGTCGACGCCAGCGGGCCAGCCTTCATCGCCGCGGTGGACCGTGTGCGGTTGCACGTGACGGACTCGGCGAATGCGCTCGTGGGTTCGGACGTGCGGTGCACGCATGGCGCGCGCCATCGCGGCGAAGTGATCGTCTATCCGCGGCTCGGCGAGAGTGCGTCGTGGGCCTCCCGCGACGCTCGCGCTGCGACACGTGCAGTCGCCACCGTGGTCGGTGAGCCGATCGGCGGCACGCGGCCGGTGGCTGCTCCGGATGCAACCACCCTCACCCTTGCGTTGAAATGATGCTGCCTGCGCGCATTCGCGCTTTCGGGAACCGCGCGCGACGTCTAGCGTGTGGGGCATGCCTCAGCATGCACACGACCAGGCGGTCCCGCGCAAAGTGGACTTCCCCATGTTCGCGCTGCGGCGCCAGTACGGACCAGCATCCCGTGCCGCGCTTCCGGGTCTCGTCGCGACGTATCGGACACGCAAGGGGATGGAGCGCGAGGCAGCCGGTGCCCGCGTGGTCGGATCCTACGCGCCCCTGCTCTGGTGGTTGGTGCAACGCCATGGACGGGCGGACGTGGGCGAGGCCGTCAGCACCGCCATCGCCGCAGTCTACGACGTACTCAACGATCCGCAGGTGCCGCTCGACGCGGCGCGCCTGCATAGTCGGATCAACAGTCATGTCACGCATAGTCTTCGACGGACACCGGGGTATCGCGTCAGCTTTGGTTCGTCCGTACCCGACAGCGCTGGGGTGGGACGGAGGCGCGTCGATCCGCTCATCCGTGCGATGCCGATGGGCGATCTCGACTGGCGCGTACCCGACGCAGACGGGCCGCTCGTCGACGACGGCTTGGGTGAAGGAGCGTGGGAAGAGGCAGTTGACGATGAGCCGCATTGGTTCTTGCACGAGGCCATCCGGCGGCTCCGCCCGGAGGACCACGCCTTGCTGCGCGCGCGGTATGGCCTGTTCGGGGCGCGCAGCATGAGCGAAGCGGAACTGGCGGCACACGCCGGGCTCGACCTCCTGACGGTGCGTAAGCGCTTGCAGCGTGCGCGCGGGCGACTGCGCGACGAAATGGGTGTCGTCGCCGTCAGCGGCGCCGGCACAGTGCCATAACGGCGCGGACGCATGCCGCTTCCCCACGTTGACCTCCGGCGGAGCGATCGGCCGCACGACTGCTTGCTCGCCGAGTGGTTCTTCGGCTGGCGATGGGTCGTGCGGGACCATACGCACCCGGTGCGGATGCTCGTGACGGGCGACATGTACGCGCAGATCGTCTCCAATGGTACGGGCCGCTTGGCGCTCGGCAGCGAACGCGTCGAGGAACCGGCGTGGTGGCGCCAGCACACGTCATACCGCCAGGAGCTGCCGGTCGTGCCGCACGTCGCGGGGTGTCCGAGTGGTGCGTTTGCGTTGCTTGCGCAGCTCGCGACGCATCGCGTGAGTTGGACATCGACCTTCGATGACGCGACGCGGCAGTACACTGTGGACCTCTACCGCAATCTTGCGGGCACGCGGCTGCCGTTGGGGCGCGGGGAAAGCCTCCACCTGGACGAGGCCGTCATCGCCGCGGCGCGCCAGTTCATGGATGGGGGTGCGGGGAGTATGCCGGAGGAGCAGGGAGGCCAGCGATGACCGACGCGAGTTTCGCCGACGCCCTCGCCAGCTCGGCGGTGCATGAACTGCCGCGACCGACGACGGCGCTCGAGCGCCGCCTGTGGGCGGCCGCCTTTCGTGCGGAAGAATCGCTGCGGGAGGCACTCGGCAATCCGCGCGCGGCCGATGCGCAACTCGCCGCCACCGCGTCGACGCTGGTGGTGTGTCTTGGCCGCTACCGGGGCGTCGTGGTGCAGCGTGCTTAGTCCCGCGCGCGCGGCGCGGGCCACGTGGGGTGCGGTGCTGGTGATCGGCGTACTCGCCATGGTCGGGTACCTGCTGCCGTGGTGGTGGCAGCGGGTGACGGCGGCACGGGATCGGTACGTGCCGCGCGCGGAGCAGCACGTCAGCGGGTGACGCCGCACTAATCCGCGCGCCCCGCGCGGGAACACCTCGGAGCTGTCTCAGTCCCGAGGTGTGCTGTGCAGGAGGTATCGAACGACCCGGCATCCGACGCGTTGCCGGAAGCCCCGCGCTGGATGACCACGCGGGGACTCGGCGCGATCGTGGCCGGGGAGGTGGCAGAGGTCGCATATGAACTGGTCGGCCCGGTCGTCGCCGTTCGCGCGGTCTGGGCGGCGCTGGTCGGGCGTGCGGTCGACGGGGCGGTGATGCGCGAGGGCCAGGCGTTCTACCTCCCTTATGATCGGCGCTTTCGCTACATCGAAACCGAACTCGCGCGCGGCATCGTGTCATCCGTGCTCCTCAGCGAGGACGCGATCTTCACGTCCCTCGCGCGCGGCACGAGGGACGCAGGAAGGAAACGCGGCGTGCGCGAGGTGTTTGTGCACGTCTATGCGCGGTCGAGCGTCGCAACGCCGGAGGACCGCCCTGCGGACTTCATCCCCGCGCTGCGCGCCGCCGCACCGGTGCCGGTCAAGCCGGAGTGGGCAGACGCGCTGTGGACGCGCGGACGCGCGCATGGGGTGATTCAGCCTCGCGCGTCGACGGGGTCGATACTCGGAGTGCAGTTGACGTCAGATGTCGCCGCATGGCTTCCCGTCCTCCAGGAGATCATCGTCGCGGAGCAAGGCGGAAAAGGCAGTGGACACGAGAAGCGGGTGCGTGTGACGCGCGCGCGTGGCGCGGGGCCACGATCCAGAACGAAGGCGCCGTGACCCACTCCCACTCTCCGGACCGCTTCCATGACTCGTTTGGCTGCTACGGCAAAAGGCCAGCACTTCCCGACACCCGCGCACCTCCTGCGCGCGATCGCGACGCTCATCGACGCCCCGGCGGGCGCGACGCTCTACGATCCGTGCGCGGGCACGGGCGCGGCGGCGGCCGCGCTTGCTTCCGCGACGGGGTGCACGGCGTACGGCAATGAACTCGACCAGGAGCGCGCCGCCGCAGCATCCGGCGTCCTCGCGCACTGCACGACCGGCCCGTACGAGGCGGTGGAGCGCGACGGGGCCGCGTTCAGCGCGATCTATTTCAATCCGCCGTACGCGAGCGGTCCGGGCAACACGCGGCTCGAAGTCGCGGGGCTCGCGTCCGTGCTGCCGCACCTGGCCTCGCGCGGTCTGCTGATTGCCGTCGTGCCCCATGCGGTCGCGATCTCCGATGCCTTCGTGAACGCCGTCGCGCGCACGTGCGACCTGCGCGGGATGCGTCGGTTCCCGGATGGCGACGTCGAACGGTTCGAGCAGGTGGTGGTGTGGGCAACGAAGCGGCCGGAGGGTGAGGACGGCGTGGTGACTAGGCGCGCGGGCGACGCACGCGGTCCCCTGTTCGCGCACGTGCGCGGTAGCCTGTGGTGCGTCGAGGATGTGCTGGTGCTCGGGTCCGATCCGGTCGCGGCAATCCGGCTTCCCGGCGCGCGCGGCACACCGAAGCTCCGGAACGCGATGACGGACGTCGGTGCGTGGCTCGCGCGGGCGGCGACGCACGGCGCGACGCAGAGCAAGCGGTTTCTCGCCCTCACGAGCGCGGGGCAGCGCGGCGCGCTGTCCGAGGAAGGGTTCCGCCCCGTCATGCCGCTGCGCCGCGGGCACGCGGCAGAAATGCTCGCCGCCGGACTGCTCGACGGTGCCGAAGTGGCGTGGGACGGCGCGCGGTGGCTGGTGCGCGGCGGAGCACGCCGGGCGACGTCGGAGCGCGTCGAGGACGTTTCGGACGACACGCAGAAGGTGACCACGCGCGAGCGCTATGTGCCGCAACTCCGCCTGCTGAACCTCACGAGCGGCGAGCTCCGGACGCTCGACTCCGCGGAGGAAGCGACGCGCGACGAGTATGAGCGGTTCATGCTGGCGCAAGTCGATTCACTGGCTGATGTGATTCGCGAGCGCTACCCGGCGATCTACGTGCCGGGCGAGACGCAGCTGTCGCCGTACGCGGACGCGGTGCTGGCGCAGGTGCGTGCGCCGGGCAAGCTGCCAGGGATCGAGCGGGAGGGGCCGCTGCCAGAGCAGATGGAGGCGATGCGCGCGAGCGTCGCGAAGCTCGCCGTCGACAAGTCCCTCTTCTTTATCGGCGAAATGGGCGTAGGCAAGACGCTCATCGGAAGCGCCATAGCGGCCGCGTGCCAAGCGTCACGGGTGCTCGCCGGTCGGGCGCGTATCGTGATCACCGCGCCCGCGCACTTGGCGCCGAAGTGGAAGCGGGAGATCGAGAAGGTCCTGGGCGCATTCGGATTCCGTGCCGTCATCGCGGATGGGGTCGCCTCGGTCGACGCGGCATTCGCGCGCGCCGGCAACTGCGCCGTGATCCTCACGCGCGAGACGGCCAAGATGGGCGCGCGCTGGCGACACGCGGGCGTGTGCACGTACACGCGCGTCCTGATGACGGAGTGGGCGGGTGGGGAGTCGAACGACGTGTGGCGCACGAGCCCCGCCGTACGGTGCCCGCAGTGCGGCACGATGCAGACGGCGTCGGGCGAGGCGGATGACGCGCTCGCCGAATGGTCGGCCACGGGCGACGATGTGCGCACGCCGCGCTTTGACGAGCGCCGCACCTGCGCGACGTGCCGGACGCCGTTGTGGGCAGTGGTCCCGTACAAGACGGGGCGGATCGGGCGCGTCGGCGCGCTGGCGCATCGCGCGTCGCCGTACGACGCGGGGCTGGCCTACGGTGGCGGGAAGGTTGCGCTTGCCGGGTATATCAGCACGCGGTACCGCAACGTCTACGTCCTGATCGATGACGAGATCCACGAAGCGAAGGCGGCGGACACCGATCAAGGCTATGCGCTGCAAGACCTGATCAGCGGCGCGCGGAGCGTGATTGGCCTGACGGGGACGATCTACGGCGGACGGGCGTCGTCGCTCTTCTATCTCGCGTACCGGCTGTGCTGGCGCTGGCGGGAGGCGTTCGGCTTCGATGAAGCGGCCGCGTTCGCCCACGCGTACGGCTGCATGGAATACATCGAGGTTCGGAAGCGCGCGAGCACGACGTCAGCGTACGGCTATGAGCGGGTGGAGTCGACGCGCATGAAGGAAGCACCGGGCGCACAGCCCGCGATGATCGCGAAGCTGCTGCCCGAGTGCGTGTTCCTCGAAATGGCGGACCTAGGCGTATGGCTTCCGCCGTACCGGGAGTGGGAGTACTTCGCGTCCCTGCCGACCGAGGCGGCGGGTCCGATGCTCCGGCTGGCCGGATTCGCCGACCAGGCGAAGAAGGAGGCTCGGAAGGGGAAGCCGAGCGCGCTCTCCCAGTTCATGCATGCGGCACTCGGCTGGCCGTTCGCGATGGACCAGGATGAAGCGCTGGAAGGCGAGCAGTGCGCGGTGGCGTTCAACGGGCTCACGATGCCTCCCGAGGGCTTCCCGCTCGACGCGGCGATCGTGCGGTTCGCGCAGGTCGCATGGTCGCAGGGGCACCGGACCTTGATCTACGTCCAGCAGACACAGAAGCGTGACCCGTCGGCGCGTCTCGCGCGCCTGTTAGGTGCCGCAGGTCTGCGCACGGCGATCATGCGACCCTCTGTGAAACCGCAGGAGCGGGAGGCGTGGGTCAAGCGTGAAGTGGCCTGCGGCGCCGCCGCGCTGGTCGTGAACCCGCACTTGGTTCGCGTCGGCTTGGACCTCCTGGAATTTCCCAAGATCATCGTCATGGGACCGGACTTCAGCGTGTACCGCCTCCGGCAGGCCGTGAAGCGGAGCCATCGGCTCGGCGGCGTGGAGCCGGTGGACGTGATCTTCGCGGGATATCGGGGCACGGCCGCGCAGCCCGGGTTTGCCCTCACCGCGAAGAAGCTCCGCGCGGCCGCGCACGTCGACGGGCGGCAAGCGGAAGGCCTTGCCGCGAGTGCTGCGGATGAGGACGACGGTCTGCTCACGGCGCTTCTCCGCGCGGTGCTCGCGGGAACCCTGCAGCGCGAGTGCGTCACGGGCTTTGAGGCGTATCCGATGCCCGACGCGGGCGCCGTCGCCGCGGCCCTTGCGGCGCGCCCGGCGCGGACCGACCGCGCCCCGCGCCCGGAGGCCGCAGCGGAGGGCTGGCGCGACTGCGTCGCGACGCAGGGGGACCTCTTTGCGGGGTTGGGATGAGTGGGAGCCCTTCCAACCCAAACGGCGATGTACCGCGGTGTCGACGACGAACGCATGAGGGGCTCGCACGCCGACCTGCACGCGGACTATTAGGCCGCGAGGACCTGCTTCAACAGGAAGTAGGTACCGGAGACCGCAAAAGTCCTGGCCAAGAGCGCCCACTGCTCATCTGTGAGCCCTTTCGGGACGTGCGCCCCCGGACTAACCAAGGTATAGATCTTTGCTAGCGCCTCCTCTTCAATCTGGGAGATCACGCCTTCGGCGCGTAGCGCGGCGAGCGCCGCACCCCATGTGTCCGACGGGGCGGCGTGTCCCCTCTGCTCCGAGACCTGACGGGCGGCCCGCCGGCCGACAGTCTCGAGCGCGATTCGCGCCTTAGTCGTTGCCTCATTGAAGTCGGGATTTGCGTCCAGCATGGCTGACCGAGATTCGTCAAGCAGCTTCCTGATGCTCCCATCACCATCCAAGGGACTTTGGGAGAGGATGTCGTCGAGCTGATCGGCAATCTTCGCGACTGACTCGGCGGCCGGCATCAAGCGGACAATCGCGCCTTCGAAGAACTCGTAGCCGTCGCTCCGCAGCAGCCGCTGTAGCTCCTCTAGGCGCTGATCGAAGACGTACTTAGTCGGCGCGTCTGTCCGGATCGATGCGGTGTCACCGATCAGCTCGATCAGAAGCGACGTGATCTCATCCACTGAGCCGCCAGCAACGGTATCCAGAAGGTTCGCGGCCGCCAAGGCTTTCAGATCGCGGTCAAAGTGCTTCACGAGCAGGATGCGGATTGCGTCGGTCGAGAGCGACCGAAGCACTTGGACTACCGCTGCGCGCGTCTTGTGTGTGAGCACCCCTCACCGTCCATTCGGCATCGACTTTATTGTGCCGCCTAGATGGCTCGGCCGATAGCGCCATCGACTTTATTGTCCGCCACCGACTTTAGGTCAAACCACCGACTTCATTGTCTTGCGACAGTGAGGTCCCCGGCGGTAGAAACGGCGGGCGGGGCGCATCTCATCATGGGTGAAGATCCTGACCGAGAGGGCACATGAGGCCGATGCGGGAAGAGGGCGATGTGCGCGATGAGGTGCGCTTCGCGCGCGTGGCGGTGGATGCACTCGTCGCGACCGAGGCGCGGCGTGTGCAGCACGAAACGCGCGGGAACACCATCGAGGCGTGGCAGCAGCAGCTCGCGGACGAGATCGGCACAGCGCTGGCACCACGTTACGGCAGCAGCGCGGCCGAGATCGCCGCGGAGGCGCTGGCGCACGCGTACGAGACGGACGACCCGATGGCGTTCCTGACCGAGCTCAAGGCTGGCGCGGTCGCGCTCGATGCTGTGGAGGTTGCCGATGCCACGTGAGCGCACGGGGGCCGAGGACCTCCCTCGACGCAGACCGCCTTGATGAACGCATTTGACCCTGCGGAGGCAGTCCGCGATCCGCCGTCCCGGTCCAGCACGTCGGCGCGCTGGATTCGGCGCCCGGCCTGATCGAGCACGAAGCGCATGATGCGCGCCGGCGCGACTCCGTTCTGCACCGCGACGATTGCGCCGCGGTCCCATGCGATTCCATCGCAGCCGAGCGACGTGGAACTCGGAGCGTCGTCGAGCCGGGTGACCTCCCGCGTCTCGAGATCCACTCGGAGCATGCCGTGCGAATAGTCCGCGAGATAGAGCACGCGACCATCGGGCGACGGCGCCAGCCGTCGCAGTGAGTGGAAGAGCGGATGGCGGAGCGGCTCGAGCGTATCGGCACCGGGCCTCAGCCGGTACAGCACAGGGTCGTCGGAGTCGGTGACGAAGACGTCGCCGCGCGGTCCGATCGCCAGGGCGCCGAGCGTGTGGCCTCGCGATGTTGGCGGGAGTCACTCCTGATCGTTCGGTCAATGCTCGGGTACAAAAGCAGCGCGACCACCGAGCGCTATGCGCACCTGGGAGATGATCCCAATAAAACGCGCGGCGAACCGCGCGTCTGGCGATATCACCGGATGGCTCGGCCTTGGTTCTCCCAAACCGGGCCGTAAACCCAGGCGCAGCTCCAGAATCCAACGTCTCGATAGAGCATCGGCGTCGGAGTTGCGGACCGGAGTGTTCCGCTATTTGCTTTTCGCGGGCGTAGCGCTGTTCAGCTTTCGACGACGCCCGGCGCGCACCAGCTGCCCTGCAAGTCGATCGGCGATCCGATCAACTAAGACTTTCGCTACCGTCTTGTTTGGTGAGCAGTCGTAGATGAGGTCGAAAACATCACGGTAGGCCGCGCGCCGTGTCGTCGTCAGTGATTCCAATGGATCGGAGGAACTATCACCGGCCTTCAGGCCACGATAGCGCCCATCGATGCTTGCGACTCGCTTTTGCATTCGGGCGCGATCCATCTCCGCGAGCACCTTTGAAGTCGCCAGTTTCTTCATTTCGCCGAGCAATGCACCGACCTCGCGCCTAGTGCGCTGTTCACGCCAAGCCGAGAGGCCGCGCTGCGTGAGCACGTCAAATAATCCTACGATCCGCTTCTCCTTGAACTCGATCGCTCGCAGGCGGTTGCGGCGAGCCGAACTATCGCGACACCGCTTGGCAATGTCGCGGGCCGTGGGAACAAGCTGCGCAAGCAGGTCTGAGTAGGCAGCGCTCTGTTCGAAGCTATCCCGACGAGCGTTTGGAACGATGCGGCGGTCGAGTACATGAATTTCTCCGATCGTCCACGAGTTGAATCGCACCTCGGGAAAGACTTCGGCGAATACCTCCCAAGTACCGATCTGAATGTTTCCGACTCTCGCTCGGAGTCCACGCAGGTCACCAGCCGCGTGTATCGCCCCCAGATAGCTGTGATGCAACAACCACCCTATCGCGCGAAGTCCGCCCTCTCCGTCTGGGAACTCGATGATCTGGAAGCTTGTCGGGGTGTCGGTCTTGGTCTTCGATAGCGCGAACTCTTCCGAGTGCGGGCGGGTTATCGGCTCCTTCGCGCTATTGAGAAACACTTCGAACCGGCACGGCGGAACGTGGATTCGGAGCTGTTCCAGAATGGAGCTAGCAAAGGGGAAATCCTTCCGGAACGGCGCAGGTGCTACTTCGCCGAGGTACTGCGCAATCTCCTGAGGATTCAGCAAAAGATCGTTCTTGATTCGCACAACCTTCTCTAGCGTGACCTCGAAGTAATGCAGCGCCTCGTCGGCCTCGTCATCGACGAGAATCGTTACTACGTCACGGACAAGTTTCCTGAGGTCGCCCTTGTAAGTCGGATCGAGAAGCGCCGACTTCAGTCGCCGGCAATCCCACCTGACCTCTGTCGACTGCGACTCACCCGCGGCCTTCGTCTTGAAAGAAACGGCCTGCGCGTAACCGAGGGCGGAGAGTCGCCCCACACCACGAAACCCTCTGGCGTCCTTTTCGCGCTTCGGACTCGCCCCGAACGACGTCAGGATTCGCTCGGCATCGGAGGCACGTAGTCCAGTACCATTGTCGCGGATTCGTACGTTTCGATTCTGGCCGTCGAGCCAAACGTCGACCCGCCCTAAGCTCGATTCAGTCAGTTGGCCGGCAGCAAACGCGTCGTCGATCGCGTCCGCTGCGTTTTGGATGTACTCACGATAGACCGTTCGGGGGTCGACGTACATGGCCGAACTGAGCAGTTCCAGGATGTCCTTTCCAACGATCGGGTCGACATCTATGGAGCGCTGACGTGACGGCCTAAGCCGCCGCGCAGTAAGGGAAGTGAGTCCTTCCGCCGGCTCGGCCGTCATACCAAGACCGGCGCCGCGCCCCTAGCCTCAGCCTCGGGCATTGCCTCGCTTGCGTCGGCATCGTCGTCGAACAATCCAGCGTCCTCGACGTGTTCGTCGGGCGGCAAGCCTTGAAAGTGGGGTTCGGCCGCGCGCGCGACCCTGACCTTCCGCCAGATCTTCCGCTCCTCGTGCTTCCGAATCGGAACGTAGTGCTCCAGCATACTTCGCAGTCTAGGATCTGAGCATCTCGCTCGCAGGTCCACGAAGTGCCGCGGATCGACGCTCGACAGGAGTCGGACGAGCTCAAGTCTCTGAGCGGAACTCAGTCCTCGCAGTTTGGCACTGTACTCGTTAAACTCGGGGCGACCGCCAAGGCGCTCGTACCATTCGCGATTGAACACGAAATGCTGAGGACGAATGAGTATGTTCTCAAACTCGTCGTACGTGTCACCGAACGCCCTGCGGAAGAACTGCGGCGATCCACTGACAACGCCGTGCGTTGCTTGCAGAATGATCTGCATCGACCGGAGGAAGTAGCGGTTCCATCGCTCTCCGACGTGTGTCCGATGTGGCAGATCAGTAGGCTGGTATCGCATCGGAAATGAGAAGATGCTGATTCCAAGCTCTTCGTTGAGCGTGACATTTAGCCGCATCCGCTCAAAGAGATCGGCCGGGGAATCGTGGAAATTGTACAGCATGTAGTTCGACAGCTCCGTGAGCCCTACATCGCGTGAGTACCGGATCGCCTGCTCGTACGGCTTCCGAACACCAAGGTGATCGAAAGCGATCCTGAGCGGCTTTATACAGATCGAACTCAACTCTCGCAGAAACATCGGGTCCTTGCAGAGAATGCGAGCATCGACACCCTGATTGAAGTCAACCCTGCGAAGAACCGATGTGCGTCCGCGTGTAAGCTTCGCGCCCGGAGTAAATCCCAAGTCGCGGATTTCGGCGGTGATTTCACGAAAGCGCGTCGAGGCAACAACGTTGTTGTCCATCAGGATGAGATCCTTCTTCGGACCGTAGAGGCGCTCGATCCCTCGCACGATCGCGGAGAGCGACCCTGTGTCCCTCATACCACCCTCGAGCTTTGGAACCCCACAGAACGAGCACTTCCGAATGCAGCCACGTGATGCGTAGGCGAAGTACGCGTCGCGCACAGGATACTCGTATTCGACGTGCTCGAGGATACTGTAGTCCGGAATTTGATCCTCAATCGAGAGGCCACTCGTGTCGTCGCTGTACATCTCTCCAGCGAAGTCGTCCAGCTGAAGAGCTATGGCTGGCGCGCGGTCGAGAAGGCCCTTGATGAACCGAACGCCTCGCCAGCGTGGCTCATCGACAAAGCGTTCATGCATCAACGAGGCGGCGATTCCGCCGACGAAGACGCGCTCGGGCAGGCCGTTTGCCGCCTGAATCGCAAAGTCGATGGACTCAGCGATGCGCTTCCATTCGAACGAGAACAGCGTCGTAACGTAGATTCGATCCCAGCTGGTTCGAAGAACGTCGGCGTCGTTGCCCTTGATGAATCTCACGTTGTCGTTCTTGCCAGCCGGTCCGTGGTACTGGGCAATCTTCATAAGTCCAAGCGGCGGATACTTGTTCTTGTATCCCGGCTCGATGAGCAGGATGTTCTTGTCAGCCATTGATTGTCACGAGCCGCAGATGGAGGTCGCGCGTGCGACGGAGGATCGCCAGCGCCTCCTGCGCTCCGGCTTCCCCGCCCAGACCCTTTAGCGGTCCTTCACTTGTCCAATCGAAGTCTGGAGCAAACTCCTCGAGTCTTTCAGCAAGCTTCGCTCGGCTAAAGTCTGCCAGCGTCCGGGTGGACTCGGTCCACAAGTCGCCGAGCATCCCCGTGAGTGCGTAGACCCCAACGCCCTTCGTAAGGAAGTGCCTTCGGGGGTCGCACCACTGTGAGTGCAGCACGGTCGCGACTGCGCTCCAGAAATCTCGCACCAAGCGAGCTGCTTCTTCAGGAGCGAGGGACTGAAGGATCTCAGTGGCAGACAAAAAGCGACGCACCGCCTTCTGCATCGTTCGAAGCGAGGCTCGCCGTTTCAGTCCTGATGTGGCCCTGCCACCCAAATCGAGCTGCTTGTACCACGGTGACTCAGGGTCGTCGTTGAGACGCAGCGCGATCAGTAGCTCCGGCTTCTCGGTTCCCAAGTCGCGGGCGAGATGCGCGGCATGATAGTCGAGCAGACTGCTGCTCAAACCCATGGCCTTGCTGTTGATCGTGTTGAACACCTCCATCTCCTCTCGCTCAGACAGTCCGAGAAAGACCATGAACGGGAGGGTAAGGTCGAGATCGCCGATATGGCCGAGCCGATGCTGGCAGTCGACCTGTGCGAGAATGCGCCCGCTCGTCACGGATAGGACGAGAACCGCATGCCCTTCGCCGCTAGGAATCACGAGCCACGCCGAATCATCGCGCGGCCTGAGATTAAATGTGAGTGGAGGCGTCGTGCTCTCGGGCCTCTTTATGTAGCGACGAAAATCGAGGCTGTGTGGTGGCGAAAAGCGTCGCTGATAGCCAGTCCCCGCCGCCTCATCAAGGACGTCCGCGAAGCTCAGTGACGCCAGGAGACTCGCCGGCGCGAACCCGAGGAGTACGTCGCGACCCGCTGCTTTTCCGGTAAGTGTTTGTAGCGTAATGCTTTGGCTCATCGCAACTTCCAGCGTTCGGTAATGCCTTCTGCAGTGAACGACTGCAAGTTTGCGCTTCGCGCGCGCGCCGTCAAGATCGGCGCACGCACCGCCTTCGCCTCGCGCCTCGGCACGCGGCCATACTCGGTTGCTGAACCCCAGCTACTGCTTCTTGAGCATCAGCGCCAAGAGGCCGTGAAGCTTTCTGACCTCAAAGTCGACCTTCTCTCGTACTGGTCCGTCGGCGGCGTCCAGCCCCTCCTGAACGTCCGGCTCAGCGAGCCAGAGTCTGAACTTGTGGAGCTTCTGGTAGGGCGCATTGTCGCCGCCCGCGTCAACCGCCGCCTCGTGTGCTTCATCGAAGTCCAGTTTGCCGGTGGCGAACTTTGTGATCACTTTCGAGGGACCACTGCAGATAACAGGCAGCTTGTCTCGAAGATCCTGCGCCCGTTCAAATCCGCCTTCCTTGACCATGTCCAGTATTCTTTCTTTCAGCCCAGCGTGTTTCTCGCATACTTTCGCGATCTTGCGCGACTTCACGAACTCATCGTAGTAGCTCCAGCGTTCACGCTTTGTGTCCTTCTGATCAATCATTAGCTGATACGCGTCGACCATCTGCTCGACCCTCGATGCCGTTAGACCAGCTTCACCGGCAAGATTCGGAAACGAGACTTTCTGATCGTGACGACGGCGATAGAGAAACCCGGCCTGCTCGTATGGAGGCCATTCTTTTTTCCCTTTCAGGTGCCATTGCCCCAGGAGTGATGCGATCAAGCTCTCGTCCATATCTGCGGGAAGTATCCGACATTTCACGCGTGCCCATTTCAGTGGATTCTGCTTCGCGAGCAGCCGATATGCGGCTAATCGGCTGTTCCCCTCAACCACCTCCCAAGACTTGTCCTTGACGACGAGAGGATCGATCAGGCCGCCGTGCTTTTTGATGTCTTGTACCAGCGCGCGAACATGGTCCATGACTTCGAGCTTCGCCTGGATATCGTCCTGATCAGGGTGTTTCCCCTCATCACGAACAATCGAGTAGACGCGTGGATTGTCGGCGAAGAAGCGCAGCTGCGTCTGATCGAGCAAGCCGAGCCTTGTCTCGACGGGCTTGCCTTGGATACGGATGACGTCGTTGACAAAACCACTGTCCTCCGTTGCCGCGCTGGTTGCCTGCGTCATGGATTCAGTTCCCCACTATGCGCCCAAGGATTCGCTCGAGAGTCTGCGCGAAGCCATAGTCCGCCTCGGCGCGATACTTGTCGGTCGCGATGTCTCCGACTCCCAACTGTGCCGCCAGGTGCTTCGCTGCGAGTAACTCGTCGACCCACTCGTCGGCAGTATTCCGCATGATCAGGTTATAGATGAAACAGGGCCGACTCTGCGAGATGCGGTGGATTCGATCCTGTGCTTGCAGGTAGTCATCGAGGCTGAAACTTCGATCGAAGAAGACCGCGTGGCTGGCAACTGTGAGAGTGAGTCCCTCCTTTGCCGCCCCCGGTGTTGCCACCAATACACGCGTGTCCTCGTTGGACTTGAACGCCTCCAGTGCACGATTGCGGTTTTCGATCGCCATCTTGCCGTGAACTCTAACGGCACCGTACGCCCTGAGGTTGTTAGCAAGCCAATCGGCGTTCTCGGTAAACGAAGTCCAAACGATCGCCTTCGTCGCGGGCTCAGCCCCAATCGCCTTGTCGAGCAGCGCCAGAAGAACATCAAACTTGCCGGGCGTCGCGGAGTACGATTGATCGATGAGACGTGGATTCGAGGCCACTTGCACGAGCCGCAATAGTCGCTTGAGGATGTCGTCGGCGTCATCGATCCGCGGCGTGCCCCCTCGCACGACCGTCGCGCGGAAATCGTCGCGATAGCTACGGTAGATCTCAGCCTGCCGCTCCTCGGCATCAACCAAGATGTTCTCGACGGTCTTCGTCGGCAGACTGATGCCAGTGCTCGCCTTTGTCTCCCTGACGCAGAACTTGCTGATACGAGGGAAGAGCCCGCCCATGGCGCTCTCAAACTCGCCTCGGCCCCGGCCGTCTACATCGATTCCCCTGGAAAGATCAACCTCGCGTTTGAACGTCTCAAAATCACCACCCAGAGCGGCGCCGCCATCGAGAAAGTAAATGAGCGCCCAGATGTCCTGAGGACGATTCGCGATCGGCGTTCCAGTGAGAATCACACGGCGGACAAACTGAGGACCGAGTTCAAAGAGCGTTTCAGCCACGTTGCTTTCCGGATTCTTAAACTTCTGCGCCTCGTCGCAGATCACGGCGACTTTCCGCGTCTTCAAGAACAGCTTCAACCTGCTGCGCTCCGACATGCAGACTTCGTAATGCGTCAGGTAGAAGCGCGCCGGGCTATTGAAGGCGAAGAAGTTCTCACGACGGTTTTGTCCGAGGACGCGAGGTACAAGGTGCGAGTGCGACTGTATTTCGTTTCGCCAGTTCGCGATTAGCCCCTTCTTGGTAACGAACAGAATGGAGTCTACGACCTGAGAACGAAGCCACAGCAGAGCGAGGTCTATGGCGATCTTGGTCTTGCCAAGCCCTTGCTCGTGAAAGACTGCCGCGTACTCAAGATCCTTGATCGCCTCCACAGCCTCGACCTGGTACGGAAAGCCCGCGTGTTTCGCCTCTCGGCTTCCTTCTCGTTGGACATTTAGCGGCATTCTTGCGGCCTAGGCGAAGAGAAAAACTGTCTCCACATGGCGACTATTGGTGGCTCCTTGGAGTCGTCGAACGAGGGAACGCGCCGCTCCCGCCGCGGCGAAGGGAGTTGCTATCACGAAAGTCGGGTCAGATTGCGCTGCCAGAAACTCGAGAAATGCGCCTACTTGATTCGCCGTATGCATCGTGAAGATATCGGTAAATATCTTTGCCTCTCCAAGAATCAAGAACGAAGATGGCGATGTGCGGGCGAACACATCCGGTACGTAGCCACCGATCGGCTGCGGGCACCGTTCGGGCGGAAAGCTCAGCGTATCGGCTAGGATGAACAACTCGCCATTCCCCCCGCGGCTAGCATGCACCCACCGAACTATCCGCAGCACGAGCTCCGCATGGAGGGAGGACTCACGCATTGAGGCGTCTACTCGACACCAATGTCCGTGATAATGCCCTTGAGCTCCTCGTATGCTTCCAGCAAGTGCTGAGCCGGCGCCGAACCAGGCTCTTCTTGGAGCTTCTTGACCTCGTGGTGCTTGATCTGACGCAGCGCGGCGGTCAGTGCGCGGGCAAGCGAAATGAAACTCGCGTCTTGAAGCGCCTTGCTGAGATCAGGTACATCACTGATTCGGATCGCGTCTTCGATCCCGGACTTGACAAATACTTCTCTTGCTTTCTTATCCCGGAGCACCTTCGGTAGCCACCGAACGTGAGCGAGTTTCACGATCTTGCCGTCAATGATCCATCGACCGAAATCGTCGAGCTTGAAACCCGCTTGGGCCATGGCCTCCTTGACTCCCGGTTTTTGGAGCTCGACGAAACCGCTGAATCGGGTCTCGTCGAAATCTTCATCCGATTCCAGCTGCGGTCGATAGTGCTTCTCAATGTCAGAGTATGCGTCCAGTGCTTCGCGAATCGTGCGTTCGTTTCCCCCACAGAAGTCGACAAGACGATTGAACGGGAATTGCTCAACCTCCCGAAGGTAGGTCAAGTACTTTGCCTTTGCGTACGGCGTCCAAGGCCTGGGGCCCACGAGATGCGCTTGCAGACGAATCGCGTGGACATCTTCCTGTTCGAGGGTGTCATGCACAACAGCCGGAATGACACTCCACGAGCCAGATGTGCCCTTGTCCCGAAACTCTCGGTAGAGTTGGACGCGTGTGTTGCCCTCAATGCAGAGAAACCGACCCTCTTCGACCTGCCGGAGGATCACGGGATTCACTATGCCACCATTCGTTTGAATCGACTGTTTCAGTCGATTGAAACTCGGCAGACCACCCCCGTCGTCGTCAGCGCCGGCGCTTAGCGCGAGGAAGATCTGCTCGGCGGTCCGCGGAGACGGAAAGTGCGCGAGGTAGTGGGCGATACGCGGATTCGACTCATCGAGGTCGATTTGATCAACCGGCACGAGCTGAAACTGACTAGCCGACGGCATCAGCCCCTCCAACGGATTGGAAAGTTTGGACTTAGGCGATATGGGCGGCTCGCGGTGCCGCAGAGGCGATCCATGGCGATAATCTCTTGGTGCATGACGATCGGCACGTCCGCCGTAGTCCGCCAGTCGCGAGGCTGGTTGATTCCGCCCTCGCCTTCGACGGGCTGTCGGTCGAGCGTGCCTTCGCGCGGCGCGGCGCGCCCGGCACCCGGCGATCTCTGACGGGACCTACGCGTCAAAGAGGGCGGCCAGTTGAGACTGGGTTACCATACTCGGCGCCCGCTGCGTAACCAGCCGTCGCTGGATCTCCGTTCGCGCCCCCGCTGGGCCGCAGCCATTCAGCGCCGTGCTCCTTACCGCGAGCGCCTTCGCAAAGTGCAATGCGAGGCCAAGGAGCCGCTCGGCTGCTTCAAGCTGAAGCCGAAGCGAACCGCTGAGAGTTTCTAGCTTCGCGGGATTCAGCGTGGCGTGCATCTGTTTGGAGGCGACCCACGCGTGGAACATGTCATAGTTGACGTTGTTCCGTTCCGCGATCTGCCATGCTGAATCCTGATTCACAGGATCGAGGGCATCCTTGAATTCTGGCGGTGCCCAGGCCGCGATTTGCGCCGTAGCGTCGTAAAAGACCGCCCAGAACATAGTGTGCGACCCGGCACCACCGGTCGGTGACCTAAACCGTCGTTGTATTCTCAGCGCCTGATTGCCAATCGCACCACGTTCGACGTCGACGAGTCTATTGCCGAGGCTAGTATGACCCATCCAACCACCGAACATCCCTAGAATGGCGTTCGCCGAAAAGAAGGAGCTGTAGTACAGCGTCACTTGGGCCCATGGAGCTGAGACTGGAACCAACATGTCAACTGCGCGACGATAGTGCGCGAGCGCGTAGACCAACCACCTATCCACGGATTCGACGACATTGACCTGATGAACTTGAAAGGCCGTCGTTCCCTCTTCAAGAAGTGAACTGCCTCGCGTCGGCGTGGCATGAAACGAAGACAGAGCTTGGCGTCCAACGCGGGCCAATGTCGCGTCCGATGGTGCGCAGAAATACTTCGCCTGAGGCAGGTCGAAGAGCCTCATGACGTCTCCGAGCCAAGAATCTGACCCCTGATCTGCTTGTACAGATCCTGCACGCCAGCCGAGCCTTGCATCCGGCGAACTTCGTCCGGAGATAGCGTTGTCCGGTCGATGCGGTCGAGATGCTCGCGGAGTCGTGCAGTAGTCAAGTCAGAGGTAGTCTCCGTGTCCAAAATGTCAGACAAGACACGCAGTAGGGCCCGGAGCACCCGAGCCTTGTAAAACGTCGATTGAGGGTCGCCCCACCCGTCTGGGTCTAGGGAACGGATTGCTACGAAGAAACGGATCAACAACCCCAAGTACTCTTCTAAGTCGCCACTAGTCTTTCTCAGGTGGCGCTTCACCAATAGCTCGATTTCCGGAGCGAGCGAACCCTGCTTGATCAAGAACTTCTTTTCCCCGGTGAGGTCAATTCCCACTCTTTCGCTATTGTCGACACCGGCCGAGAAGAATGGGCTCTCCTTTCTGGTTGCGAGCTCGAAAATGACATCGACAGTAATCAGTCTACTTTGGTCCGCGTTCCTAACTAGGCGGACGAGATCCCAGCGGAGAGATGACGGCACTCGCCTCTGATTGTCATTGATTTCGAGGAACAACTCCGCCATCTGTTGCTCGGTTCGATCCATGTGGATGATGCATGGATAGCTACCGCTCACCTTAGAGTGTTTTTGAGCCCAAAGTCGATGCTGTCCGTCAACGACCAGGAACTTCGAGTTTCCGGGCATCTGAATGGAGTCGCCGACTACCGGGAACCTCTTTGCAGTCGTTGCCAAGGTGATGGCGTTCGGGAATGTGCGGTGAGCATCCAAGACGGTCCGAGCGATCTCCTTCGCACGTTGGTCTTTGACGATTCGCTGGAAACCCTTCTTAGGATCCTCGATTCGCCATGACGGTGTCGAATGATCGAGAAGCCATGGCCCCGGTAGCGCGGTCATATACACAGCGGGCTCGTCGCGAAGGACGATGCCTTGTGCCGCCAGTGGTTTCCGTTTCGCCCGGGTCGCGCTCTTCTGAGTCATAGATCATTCCACTTTGGAGAAGGAAGCATCAGCGCCAGCGATGGTTGGTAGATCACTCGCTTCATTCGAGCGCTTCTCGTACTGTCAAGGTTTCGGAGCGTCCGGTACGGGCAATGGGAGACGCGGTTGCGTCTCCTCAGCGTCCAGTACCGATTCAAAATTCGTACGCCACGCCAACACGTGACTCGCTGCGCCAATCCTCACGCCGACCTCCCGTCGATACTGGCGGCGCGGGTCCGCCCGAAATGACAGCCAGTTGAAGCTCGTCACGACAAGAAAGTTAGTGTCCGCGATCAGCACCCTCTCGTGAGTATTCCCAAGCCTCACAGCGTCGAAACGTCCAGACGCTGTGCCATTCTTGCGGGCTTCGCTGGTCGCCACGAACCGGAGATGCCCCACCCCAAGCGGATTCGGACGCCCCGTCCAAGCGCCTCGCGGAACCAGCCCTCGAACTCTCGGTTTACCGCCTCCCTGTTGAGCCACGGCGTAACTATGATGATCTGCTCCTTTGCATGTTTGAACGCGCGCCTCAAGATGACGCGCTCCTGGCGGTGGGCGCGCGCGCTCGAAGCGCAGCGCCGCCCACGCGCGACTATCGCGTCGGTGCGTCCTCGGCAATGATGCGCCGCGCACCGAGCCAGAGGTGTGTCCACTGGGGATCGGCGAGGCGGCTTACGGTCACGCCGCCGGTCGCACTGGCGCTGTGGACAAACCAGCCCCCGCCCAGATAGAGCCCCACGTGTGTGATCGCGCCCGTCGAGGCTTTGCCGAAGACAAGGAGATCGGCGAGGGCGAGGGCATCGACGCGGCGGACGACCGCGACCCCGAGGGCCGCTTGATCGCGCGAGACGCGTGGGAGCGTGATGCCCGCGCGAAGGTACGCCGCGCGCACCAAGGCCGAGCAGTCGATCGCGCCGCGCGTGCCCACCGCGCCCCAGCCGTAGGGCGAGCCGAGCCAGCGATGCGCCGTGGACACGGCCACGATCCGGCGGGCTTCCGCGCCGCGGCCGGCGGCAAACAGCGCGACGGCGGTACTCTCCGCCTCATCCGCCGAGAAGAAGCGCGGGCCCAGTTGCGTCGTGTCTGTCGGCCGGCTTTGGGCGCGCCCAGTCGCCGGGCGTGCGGCGCAGAGCAGCGCCACGCATAGGAGGGCCACCAAGCGGCACCGGCGCGGGAATGGCGAGGGCATACGCCGAAGCTAGATCACCTGGTCGAGCGGCGCCACGGTGCGGTATTGCTGTGAGCCTCTGTCTGCTTGTTACCATCGCGGCGCGTTCACCCACGTGAGGACAGATCGCCGCGCCGGTTTGCCGGTGCTGCCTGACGGTCCTTTGTACGCGCACGCGTTCGCGGGTGCGAACGCACGGTGCGGAGGCGGGGGGCGTGAGGGGTGAGCGTTGGGTCGTGGTAACAAGCAGACAAGCCGTCGAAGTGGAAATCCACTCCGCCCCGGTCTGATCACTCGCAGGACGCCACGGTGGCGTCTCGCAATCCGGGAGGACCGGTAGACTCTCGTGCGGCGCGAGCGTGGTGCTCGCGGCACACCGGAGCGCCGGCCCATGACACGGGACTTCCACTACTACGGCGAAGGTGATGATGAGGACGCACGACGCGACGGAGGTCAAGGCGAGCTGCCGTTCGAACACGGCGCCGCCGGCGTTGCTGTGCAGACGCACCGCGGCGAATACGGTGAACTCGTCGCCGTCGTCCCCGAGGCGGGCCTGCTCTTCCTCCGGTCGACGCGCGGGATGCTCACGCGGCCGATTCTGCCGGAGACGCAGTTCTTCCTCTTCGGCAAGCCGACCGCGCGCCGCACGCAGTGGGGCATGGACGGCGCCGAAGCGGCGTGGGCCGCGATCGCGCGGGTCCATCCCGCGCCCATCAGCCGGATCGCGCCGTACCTCGGGCCCGAGTAGCCCACGACGCACACCTACGGGAGCAGCGCAATGACCGAGCAAGTGGACCTCTTCGGATCGCGCCCCGGCGCGGGGACGCCGCCGCGCACGGCCGATCGCACCGCGGATCGCGGGGCCGGCGCACCGGCATTGACCACGGCACGCGAGGCCGTTCGCGCGGACGCTGTCGCGATGGGCTCCGCGAATCCAGACTCGCCTTCGGTCGCCATGCGACGCGCCCGCTCGGCGCGCGGGCGCGACGAACACGCCGCGATCGGCACGGATCACGCGAGCTTCTTCGAGTTTACGCCGGGGTCGCAGACTATCGCGCCGCGGCCGGTGCTGCCGTACGAGGCGTTCGACGCCGCGTGGTACCGGCGGAAGGGGCGCGCGGAGGAATCGTACGCCGGCCTCACCGATCAGGACGTGCGCCTGTTCGCGATGAGCCGGAGCGTGCGGCTCACTCGCGCGGCCGAGAGCGAGGACACCGCGACGCACGGTGCCGAGGTCGACCTGCTCGGCGATCGCTTCTCCGGACGCGGGCGTACGCTCGTCGAGGCGATCGACGCGCTCGCCGCGTGTGTCCGCCGCGGGCCGGCGGGGCGAAGCGGCCCGACGCCGGCGGAAGGACCTCGCGCGCCCTCCGCGCTCGAAGTCCGCTGGGCCGCGATGTCGCCGGAGCTGCGCGCGGCCCATCACGCCTACTGCTATTTCGACGCGCGCAAGCGGTTGTTCACCGCGTCACGAGCGCGGGATCTCGCATTCCGGCTGACCGACGATGACCTCGTCGTGGCGGCCGCGATCGGCGTCGCCGGCGTCGCGGATGACGCGCGCGGCGCGGCGACCGCGATTGTGGAGTTCTTCCGCGCGGTCGACCGCGCGACGCAGATCGCGGAGCTCGACCATTGGGAGGGCTTGACCTCGGAGGCTCTGCCCGGCGAAGCGATCCAGCGGACGGATGCGCACGTGGCGCGCATCGAGGGCATTCGCGTCGATCGGTACATCGACGCGGGCGCCAGCATCGCGACGGCCGCACACCACGCCGCCGTGCGCGCGGAGGCGCGGGACGCCGGCGAAGAGCTCCGGTGATCGTGGCGCGCGGAGGCACGCGGGCCCTATGACGCAGCGAGCGGAACGGTTGACGCTCCACGACGCGGACGGCGGGAGCGCTCCACCGAACACGCCGCGCCACCTGCAGGTGGAACGCGTGCTGGCCAGCGCGCGTGCCGTGCGCGCCGATCAGCCCGTCC